>CAIOSQ010000438.1 GCA_903860935.1 uncultured Rhodospirillales bacterium
AAGATGTCGAACCGGAACGCGGCGTCCGCCAGGGCGTCAGGTGCGGTGCCGCCAGTCGCGACGGCACGCAGAAGGGCGTTCGAGTAGCGCGCCAGTTCGACCTCGGCCTGGGTCGAGACCCAAAGCAGGTTCTCCTTGGTGACGTAGTACCCGGAAAACAGCGCATGGACGTAGTAGAGCGAGCCAGCGATCCCCAACACCGAGAGCAGCACCGCGATCTGCACCAGCGGCGCGCGGCGCAGCCGGTCGGTCGCGATGGTGGCGAGGGCCTTGTCCATGGCGGGGCCCGCGTCGCGGCTCCCCCGTCTACTTCACCCGGATCTCCTTGACCTGCCAGACCCACTTGCCTTGGACCTCCTTGGTCCTGAGCGCGCGGAAATCGTCCTGCGGATAGACGATCCAGAGCGGCCCCTTGTCGCGAACCCGCAACGCCTCTCCATTCATCCGGTAGGCGAGGATGACCGGCCAGCGCGCGAAGTCGGAAGCCGGGATCTCCACCTTGTAGTCGTTGAGGGCGACGACCTCGACGCGATCGCCGAACGCGCCGACCCGCTCGAGCAAAGTCTGCATGCGGATCCCGTCGAAGACCTGCTGTCCGCTGGTCCAGGCGGTCGTGGTCTTCGTGGTGGTCACGCCCAGCCCCTCGAGCATCGTCATGTCGAAGCGCGCGCGCGCGTCGCCATTGGTGACGCCGATCCGACCGGAGATCTCGAGGACCACCGGGCCTCCGGGGGCCTGCAGCGCAGGCGGGGACGCACTGCCCGATGCGGCGAGGGTCGCCAGGACAGGCAACAGGACGGCGAGGAGCAGGATTCCCAGGCGCTTGCGGTCGAACGGCGCGTTCATCGCGAACCTCCAGGCTCGATATCTTCAGCACCCGCAGGCTAGCGGAACCCGCGCGGCAGCGACGATAAGAGTTGTAAAGAGGCGATACGGGCGCGCGGTCGGGGCGCCGTCACGAATCCGTCATACCGCTCTGATATGCGCTCGCGTGACGGCGTGCACAAAAGGGAGATCACGATGAGGATCGGCATCAACGGCATGGGCCGGATCGGCCGGCTCGTCCTCCGCGCGGCGCTGGGCGGTGCGCATCGACCGGCGGACGACCCGGGCCGCGATGGCCGGCTCGACATCGTCCATGTCAACGAGGCGCGAGGCGGGGCCGCGACCTGCGCGCATCTCCTCGAATTCGACAGCGTCCAGGGACGCTGGCGCGGACCGACGATCACGGCGGCTGGCGATGAGGCGGTCGTGATCGGCGCGCGCGCGATCCGGTTCACGGCGCAGACCGATCCAGGCGCGATCGACTGGTCCGGCTCCGGCGTCGAGTTGGTACTGGATTGCACCGGCAAGTTCCTTACCCCCGCCGCCCTGCAGGGACATTTCGAGCGGGGCGCGCGGCGGGTGATCGTCGCGGCACCGGTCAAGGATCCCGCGGCGCTCAACGTCGTGGTAGGCATCAACCACGACCGCTACGACCCGGCCGTGCATCGCGTGGTCACGGCCGCCTCCTGCACCACCAACTGCCTCGCGCCCGTCGTCGCCGTGCTCCACGCCGCGATCGGGATCAGCCACGGCCAGATCACCACCATCCACGCACCGACCAACACCAACGGCATCGTCGACGCCCCCCATCGCGACCTGCGCCGGGCGCGCAGCGCGATGCTCTCGCTCCAGCCGACCACGACGGGCAGCGCCACGGCGATCGGCCTGATCATCCCGGAACTCGCCGGGCGTCTGAACGGCCATGCGGTGCGCGCGCCCGTCCTCAACGCCAGCCTCACGGACTGCGTCTTCGAGATGCGCCGCGCGACGGACGCGCGCGAGATCAACGACGCGCTGCGCGCCGCCGCGCGCGGCCAGCTCGCCGGTATCCTCGGCGTCGAGGACCGCCCCCTGGTGTCGGCGGATTTCGCCCAGGACACGCGCAGTTCGATCGTCGATGCCCCGTCGACGCTGGTGACCGCGGGGACCATGGCGAAGGTCTATGCCTGGTACGACAACGAGATGGGCTATGCCTGCCGCATGGTCGACCTCGCGCGACTGATCGCGGCGCGCGAGCCGGGGCGGTGAGCGTCATGGCTGGCAGCGCCGCGCGCCACTACGCGATCGTGACGGCCGCCTATTGGGGCTTCACGCTCACCGATGGCGCGCTGCGCATGCTGGTGCTGCTGCATTTCTTCACGCTCGGTTTCGCGCCGCTGACGCTCGCGGCGCTGTTCCTGCTCTACGAGGCCGCGGGCGTCGTCGCCAATCTCCTCGGCGGCTGGCTCGCGCTGCGCGCCGGCATCGCGCGCATGCTGGTCGTCGGTCTCGCACTGCAGGTCGTCGGCCTGCTGGCGCTGTCGGCCGTCGATCCCGGGTGGAGCGTCGCCGCATCCGTGGCCTGGGTGGCGGGCGCGCAAGGGCTCTGCGGGATCGCGAAGGACCTGACGAAGACCGCGAGCAAATCGGCGATCAAGCTGACCGCGGGCGACACGCCTGGCCGGCTCTTCGCCTGGGTGGCGTGGTTCACGGGCAGCAAGAACGCGATGAAGGGCGCCGGGTTCTTCCTCGGCGGTGCCCTGCTCGGCGCCGCCGGCTTCCGTGGCGCGCTGTGGATCATGGCGGGCGGGCTCGCCATCGTCGCGGTCGCGGCCGCGGGTGCCCTGCCGCCTCTCCTGGGCCGCGCGCCGGCATCGCGCACGGCGCGCGAACTTCTCGCCCGAAGCCGCGGCGTCAATCTTCTTGCCGCCGCGCGGATCTGTCTCTTCGGCGCACGCGATGCGTGGTTCGTGATCGCCTTGCCGCTCTTCCTGCAGGCCGCCGGGTGGGGATTCGCGGCGATCGGCGCGACGCTCGCGCTATGGACGATCTTCTACGGTGCCGTCCAGGCCGCCGCGCCCGCCCTCGCAGGACGCGGCGGAGGAGGCGTGGCAAGCGCCGTCGGTGCCGCCCGGCTCTGGGGTCTCGCGCTTGCCGTGCTGCCCGCGGTTCTCGCCCTGGCGCTGCCCGGCGATCCGGCGGTCGCCGCCCCGCTGGTCCTGGCCGGGCTGTTCGGGTTCGGCGCCGTGTTCGCGGTGAACTCGTCGCTCCACTCCTATCTCATCCTCGCCTATGCCGGCTCGCGCAAGGCGGCCGAGGATGTCGGCTTCTATTACGCGGCCAATGCGGCCGGCCGCTTCCTCGGCACGCTCGCCTCGGGGGCGTTCCATGGCTGGGGCGGAATGCAGGCGTGCCTGTGGGCGGCCGCGATCGCTCTCGTGCTCGCCTGGGCGGTGACGCTCGTCCTGCCGCGCGATGCGGCTCAGGAGGCGGCGTAGATCGCGTCGATCAGGCTGGCCGCGGCGGCGCAGTCGTCGAGGGTCGCGAAGGGTGGCGCGCCCGCGCGGAAATCGGCAAGCACCCGCGCCACCATCGGGGCGTAGCTGGGCTGGACCGTGTCCAGGCTCTCGACCGCGCCGTCGGCGCCGCGCACGACGAGGCGCCCCTTGGTCTGCTGGAGATAGGCGCCGGTGGCGGCGATCCGCCATTCGAAATCGCCGCCCGACGGCGGAGCCTAGCTATAGCCGGCCTCGACCTGCACCGCGGCGCCGCAGGGCAGCGAGATCAGGGCCGCGCCGTATTCCTCGACCGCCTCGCCATATCCATGCGCCACGCGGCGTGCCGCGGCGATCACGGGCGCGCCGCCCGCCGCGAGCACCAGGGTTGCGTCGGCGCCGTGCTGGCCGAGATTGCGCAGCGCACCGCCGCCGCCGATCTTCGGATCAAGCATCCAGGGCACATGGTGCAGGCTGCGATAGCGGCCCGGTGGTCCAATGATCAGGCGAAAGCTCGCATGGACGAGGGTCCCGAAACGCCCCGCCCGCGATCAGAAATCCGGGCGAATGTCCCAGTGATGCGGCGCGACACCTGCGACCGGACTGCGCAGCGTCGCGATGCGCGTGGCCGCGAGCGAGCCCAGATGGATCAGGCTCAGATCTGGGCCGCCGAACGCGACCGAGGCCAGATTGCCAAGGCGACGCGCCTCGCCAAGGTTGAGGAGCGCGCGGTCGAAACGCTCCGTGGCCCAGGCCGCGTCCGCGGCGCGGTCCAGTTGGGGGTCGCTGTCGTCCAGGACGATCTCCTGGGCACCGGACGGTGCCACGCGGATCAGGCGGTTGGCGACCACGCAGGCGACCCAGACATGCCCCTGGGTGTCGAAGGCGAAGCCGTCGGGAAAAGCGCCGTCGCCGAATTCCGTCACCGTCTCCCGCCGCCCCAGCGTGCCATCCGCGCCGATCGCGAAGCGCACGAGACGGCGGGCATAGGTCTCGTTGACGTAGAGGAAGCGGCCCGACGGATCGACATGCGCCTCGTTGGTGAAGCCGAAGCCCTCGGCGGCGATGTGTGCACCGGTGCCGTCGACACGGATCACGAATCCGTCCTCGCGCCCGCGATTGAAGGCGCGGTCGCGCGGTTGCATGCGCGTGCTGATGGAAATCCAGGCGCGACCCTGGCCGTCCAGGCCGACGAAATTGGCGGCTCCGGGAAGCGGCGTGCCCTCGATCTCCGTCACGAAGGGCACGAGTCCGCCGCGCGACGACCAGCGCCAGACGCCACCGACCCGCCCGAGATTCGCCACCAGGAAGCTGCCATCCCGGTCGATCGCGATCCCGTTGACCATCCAGTCCGGCGACGGTCCAAAGACACGGTGGCTTGTTCGGCCGCCTGCGTCGATGCGGGTGAGCCCGGTGCGATGGGACACGTAGGTATCGCCGGCGGCGGTGCACAGCACGCATTCCGGCCTGTCCAGCCCCTCGCCGATCCAGCCCAGCCCCTCGGGCCCGGTCCTGCGCATCGTCATCGCGCCCCCTGCGATGTCGGCGGAAAGCGGCGCATCACCCAGACCGCCATCGCGATACCCGGCAAGGCCGCGAGGGTGGTGACGAGGAAGAAGAGCGGCCAGTCGAGTTGCAGCGACAACCAGCCGCCACCCGCCGAAAGCGTCGTGCGGCCGACGGTCGCCAGCGACGACAACAGCGCATACTGCGTCGCCGTATAGGCGACGTTGCACAGGCCGGAGAGATACGCGACGAAGGCGGCCGATCCCATGCCGCCGGCGAAATTCTCGATCCCGATGGTCGCGGTCAGCAGCGCCACGTCATGCCCGGCCAGCGCCTGCACGACATACATCAGGTTGGAGACGGCCTGCAGAACGCCGCACAGGATGAGGGCGCGGGCAAGGCCATGGCGATGGACGAGCATTCCCCCCGCGGCGACCCCGGCGAGCGTCGCGGCGACCCCGAAGACCTTGGATATGTTCGCCACCTCGAGCCGCGAGAATCCCATCGCGACATAGAAGGGATTGGCCATGACGCCGGCCAGGGCGTCGCCGAACTTGTACAGGACGACGAAGACCAGGATCGCCGCCCAGCCCTTGCGCCCCATGAACTCGCGAAACGGCCCGACCGCCGCCGCGGCGATCCAGGCGGCGAGCCGCGCGCCGATGCTGTCGGCGCGCGATCGCGGGGCGGGCGCTTCCGCGGCGGGCTCCGGCGTGAGCAGGACCGCCACCATGCCGACCAGCATGAAGGCCGCCATCGTCGCGAAGGCGAACCGCCAGCCCCCGAACTCGGCCGCGTAGAGCGCGCCCGCGGACGAGACGATCATGCCGAAGCGATATCCCCATTGGGTCGCGGCGGCGCCCGCGCCCTGCTCATCTGGACGCAGCATTTCGATGCGGTAGGCATCGACGACGATGTCCTGGGTCGCCGAGAGCACCGCGATCACGAGCGCGACGAGGGCGGTCGCGCCGGGATCGACACGCGGATCGGTGAAGCCGAGCACGAGGATCGCAAGAGCCAGCGGCGCCTGCACGGCGAGCGCCCAGCCGCGGCGTCGCCCGAGACGGCGGGTCAGCAAGCCAAGCGGCAGTCGATCGACCAGCGGCGCCCAGAGGAACTTGAGCGAATAGGCCGTTCCGACCAGCGCGAGCAAGCCTATCGTCGTGCGGCTGACACCCGATTCCGCGAGCCAGAAGGTGAGCGTGCCGAACGTCAGCGGCAGCGGCAGTCCCGAGCCGAAGCCCATGAACAGAACGGCCAGCAGTCGCGGCCTGAGGTGAAGGGCGAGCGTCTCGCGCCAGGTCGACATCGACGTCCCTGCGCCTGCGCTCAGAGCCGGCCGCGCGGCGCGGCCGCGACGAGGAATTCGAGCACGTTGAGCCGCTCCTGCATGATGGGGCGTCGCGCCGCGGCGGCTGCGCCCGGCAACGTCGCGATGATGCGCATCGCCCGCAGCCGGATCAAGCGCGCCGCGCCGGCACTCAGCGATTGGATGCCGCGTCGGCCGGCCAGAGATGCGCCCGCCAGAGAAGCAGCATCGCCAGCGTGGCCACCAGACCGACACCGCCATAGACCAGCGTCGCGACGGTGAAGCCCGTGCGCTCGATCAGCGGTCCGGAAAGCCAGAGACCGAGCGGCAGGCCATAGACGGCGAGGGTCCGCAGACCGGCGATTCGGCCGCGCAGGTGAGCGGGCGCGTTGCGCAGCTGGATCACCGTCATCGGGACCATGCATAGGCCCTGGGCCAGCCCGGTCATCGCGAGGACCACGAGCCCGATCCCGAGGCTCTGCGTCATGCCGAGCGCGATCGTCAGCACCTGCCAGACGATGCAGAAGACCAGCATGCTGCGCGCCGGCAGCAGACGGCCCTCGAGACGCCCGAGGAGGATCGACGCGGCGACGCATCCCAGCGCCGTGGTCGCAACCATGTAGCCGAGGCCCGTCTGGTCCACGCCGTAGACCTCGCGCGCGAGGTAGGGCAGCAGGCCAAGAATGAAGGGATAGGTCGCGAGATTGACCAGGAAGGCGAAGCTCATGACCGCGCGCTGCGGCGGCATCGCCCAGACCAGCCGGACCGCGGTCCCCAGATCGCTCCATGGCGAGCGCCGCCCGCCGGGATCGCCGCCGTGTGCGGGCGTCATGGCGCGCGGCGCGGCCACCACGCCGCGCTCGCCGGTGCCGAAGGTCAGCACGAAGCTCGCGGCGTAGCAGCCGACGACCAGGACATAGGCCCAGCTCAAGCCCAGCGCGGCCACCGTGCCGGCACCGGCGAGGGCGCCGATGGCGCGGGCCCCGTCCGCCGTGATGCGCGACAGGCCGAGCGCCCCGAGCAGCCGGTCGGGCGGGATCGTCTCGCTGATCAGGACGTTGCGAACGCCGAAATCCGAGGCGCGCACCAGCCCCGCGAGCGCGGCGACCGCGAAGGCCTGGGCCGGGCCCAGCAGGTCGGCGAAGGCGAGCGCACAGAGCAGCATCGCCAGGGCAAGGTAGATCGCGCGCATGGCGCAGAGCAGGCGGCGATGCGAGATGCGGTCGCCGATGACCCCCATCATCGGCGCGAACAGCGTGCCGATGTATTGCAGCGACGCGAAAAGCGTCAGCAGCAGGACCGAGCCGGTCTCGACCAAGATGAACCAGCCCAGCGCGAGCGTTTCCATCTCGAAGGCGCAGGAGGTGGCGAGGTCCGCCGGCCATTGGTAGCGGAAACTGCGGACCCCGAACGGGGCGAGCATCCGCGAGCGCGAGGTCAAGTTCACGCCGACAGGAACTCCACGATCAGCCGGCCGATGGCATCGCCGTCGTGGCCCGCCGCGAGCCCCGCGCGTGCCGCGTCGGCGGCCGCATCGCCGATCACGGGTCGGAAGCGATCGGCGAGATTGCCGACCGTGATCGTGTCCAGTTCGGGATGAGGCTGAAGCGCGAGGACATGGTCGCCATAGGTGAAACCCGCGACGGGACAGGTCGGCGCCGAGGCCAGGAGGCGCGCGCCTGCGGGCAGGTCGAGGACCTGATCTTGATGGACGGCCAGAAGATCGAAGCGCGCCGCCTCGCCGCCTGCATGGAGCGCGCCGGTCCCATGCCAGTCATAGCCGAAGCGCCCGACATGCCAGCCTCCAGGCGCGCGGCCCACGGGTGCGCCGAGGCAATGGCCGAGCACCTGATGGCCAAAGCAGATGCCAACGAGCTTGCGCCGCGCGGCGACCAGGGACACGACGCGCGCGCGCAGCGCGACGATCCAGGGCGTATCGGCGAAGGCGTCGTGACGGCTGCCGGTCAGGATGAACGCGTCGTAACGGGTCTCGTCGGCGGGCCACTCGCCGGCGGGAACGTGGAAGACGTCATAGGTCCAATCCGCGCCGCCGCCGCGCCGAAGCAGACCGGCATAGGGCTCGGCGAAACGCGGGATATGCGGCGCGACCTCGTGCGGCAGCCAGTCGTTCTCAAGGATGCAGATACGCGGCGCCGCGCGTCTCGTCAGACCAACTCGCGCAGGATCTTCAGCAGCCGCACCATCTGTGCCGGCGGCAGGTTGCGTTCCGGGGCTCGGGCGGTGACACGGTTCCATAGTGAGACGACATGGTAGATGCCATTCAGGTTGTTGCCCAGACACCAGAAATGACGCCGTGCGTTGAGCATGAACGTCGAGAAGTTGCGCGCCGTCTCGCGCCGGCGGAAGAGCTGATCGAAGCTGCCGTTGAATTCCTGCAGGATGCCGAGCGTCTCGGCCAGCATCGCCCGCATGCGGCCACGCACATGGGCGCGGTCCTGCTCGATCGCCTCGGCGTCGTCGCGATGCATCGCGCCGCGCGGCTGCGCGCCCTGGATCCAACTCGAGAAGCCACGCACCAGGGGCGTGTTGCGGGTGAACTCGTAGTCGAAGAAGCCGATCCCCTTCCAGCAGTAGAAGAACTCGGTGGCCCGATCGGTCGGAAGCCCGAACGCGCTGAGCAGCGGGTAGAGCGGCTCGAGATCACGCGCTTCCCAGATGCGGTCGACGAGCCGGTCGACGACCTCGGCGCTGACCTCGCCCTGGGACTCGGTGGCGAAGCGGCACATCAGCACGAAACGCTCGCGGATATGGGCGCGGATATTCCGCCACTCCTCTTCCGAGAGCCGAAAATAGGCCTCGTTCACGGGCATTCCGCTAAGGGCGAACTTGTCCTTGAGCAAGAACGGGTCGAGCGAGGGCAGCTGCTCCAGCAGGCGGATCTTCTCGAGATCGCGCCGGAATGTCTCCGGGTTCTCGCCACCCGCGCCGGTCAGATAGCTCAACGCCTCCTCGAACTGCGGATCGTCGGTGTAGCTCGACTCTCCGCCCTCGTAGGGGTTCTCCGCATTGTAGGGAATGAAGAGCTTGGTCCGGATGGGCAGCGGCATTTCGAACGGATCGCGCCCACGCTCTCCGCCCAGATTGGGCTCCTTGATCAGGATCGCATGGTTGAGGGTGCGCGAGCCGAAGAACAGGTCGGCGACGGGAACATCGCCCTGACCCGGCGTTTCGCTCTGGTCGCGCAGACCACGCGTCAGCTGCAGACAGTTGAAGACGCGCGAGGCGCCGGATTCGAGCTTGATCCTGAGATTCGTATCGACCATGGGAGCCGCCGTCCGTTTTTCATTCTACAGGCCGCATCGCCGTGTGCGCCGTTCGATGGATGATCCGCGAGCGGCGTTATCAAACCGTGAATCGCGGCCGCAGGCGCGCCGCCCGGCTCAACCGATTTCGCACAAGACCCGCATCAGCTGCGCCATCTGGACTGCCGGCACGGCGCGCCCCGGCAGGCGACCGGTGACCCGATCCCAGAGGGAAACCACATGATAGATGCCGTTCAGATTGTTTCCCAACTGCCAGAAATGGCGGCGCGAGTTGAGCATGAAGCTCGAGAAGGCGCGCGCGGTCTCGCGACGGCGGAAAAGCTGATCGAAGCTCTCGTTGAACTCGGTCAGGATGCCCAGCGTCTCGCCCAGCTTGGAGCGCAGTTGGGCGCGCACCTGGGCGCGATCCTGGTCGAAGGCCTCGGCCTCCGCGCGATGCAGCGCACCGCGTACGCTCGCCGTCTGCAGCCAGGAGGAGAAGCCGCGCACGCGCTCAGCATTGCGCGAGAACTCGAAATCGAAGAACGCGATGCCCTTCCAGGCGTAGAAGAACTCCGCCGCCTGGTCGACCGGCAAGCCGAAGGCGGCCAAAAGCGGATAGAGCGGCTCGATCTGCCGCGCCTCCCAGATCCGGTCGACCAACCGGTCGACGACCTCGTCGGATACGTCGCCCTGCCCTTCGGTGGCGAAGCGTGACATCAGGACGAAGCGCTGTCGGATATGCGCCCGGATGTTCGTCCAGTCCTCCTGCGAGAGCTTGAAGTAGGCGTCGTTGACCTTGATCCCGCTGAGCGTGAACTTGTCCTTGAGCAGGAACGGATCGAGGGATGGCATCTGCTCGAGCAGGCGGATCTTCTCGAGGTCGCGCCGGAATGGCTCGGAGGACGCCGCCGAGGCACCGGTCAGGTAGGCGATGGCCTCCTCGAAACGGGTTTCGTCCGTGAAGCTGGATTGGCCGCCCTCGTAGGGGTTCGCGGGGTTATAGGGGATGAACAGCTTGGTGCGCACCGGGAGCATCGCCGCGGGCGCAGCGCGCCCGCCCCCTCCGGGCAGCGCCGTCTCCTTGATGAAGATGATGTTGTTGAGCCCGCGCAGCGAAAAGAACGGCTCGGCCGGCGCGTCATCGCTGCCCGCGTCGCGCAATCCACGCGTCAGCTGAAGGCAGTTGAAAACGCGCGAGGCGCCTGATTCGAGCTTGAGTCGAAGATTCCTGTCGTCCATGGCGCGCGGCCGGCTATGTCTCCGCCCCTCTTCCAGACAGGCTAGATTGTTGCGCCGCCTCGGAGGCCAGCGCCGAAATGGGGCCTGCGCACTATGACGGATGTCAACCGAAAGGATAACAGATAACTGCGCGCGCCCATCTGCCGACGACGTCGGTCGACGCCGTCGACCGACGGGACGTCAGACGAGTTCGGCGAGGATGCGCATCAGGCGTACCAGCTGCGCGGGCGGCAGGGTCTGGTCGATCGACCGCGCGGTCGCCTGCCGCCACAGCGAGAGCACGTGGTAGACGCCGTTGAGATTGTTGCCCAGCGTCCAGAAATGCTTCTTCGAATTGAGCATGAAGGCCGAGAAGTTCTTCGCGGTCTCGCGCTTGCGGAACAGCATGTCGAAGCTGTCGTTGAACTCCTTGAGGATGCCGAGGGTCTCGCTGACCATGAGGCGCATGCGGGTGCGGATATGGGCGCGGTCGCGCTCGATCGCGGCGCTATCGTCGCGATGCGCCGGCCCGCGCGGCTGCACCGACTGGATCCACGCCGAGAAGTTGCGCAGCTGGGTCGTGTTGCGCGTGAACTCGTAGTCGAAATAGCTGACGCCCTTCCAGCAATAGAAGAACTCGCCGGCCCGGTCCGTGGGCAGGCCGAAGGCGGCGAGCAACGGGTGCAACGGCTCCAGGTTCTTGGCTTCCCAGATCCGGTCGACGAGTTTGTCGACGATCTGGACGTTGACGTCACCCTGGGAGTTCATCGCGAACCGGCACATCAGGGCGAACCGCTCGCGGATATGGGCGCGGATGTTACGCCACTCCTCCTCCGAGAGCCGGAGATAATCCTCGCTGATCTGAAGCCGCGCCAGCGCGAACTTGTCCTTCAGCAGAAACGGGTCGAGCGACGGAAGTTGCTCGAGAATGCGGATTTTCTCGAAGTCGCGCTCGAAGCGCTCCGCCGCGTCGGCGCCGTCGCCGACGAGATGGCGCAGCGCATCCTTGAACCGGGGATCGTCGGTGACGACCGACTCCCCGCCCTCGTAGGGATTTTCCGCGTTGTACGGGATGAAGAGCTTGGTCCGGACCGGCAGCGGTGGATCGAGGGTGTCGCGGGCGGACTCACCCGTCGTGTTCGGCTCCTTGATCAGCACGATGTTGTTGAGATGCCTTGACGTGAAGAACAGCGGGCTGGACGGACCACCCGCCTCGACTTGGCGCTCCAAGAGGCCGCGCGTGATCTGCAGGCAGTTGAACACCCGCGAGGCGCCGGATTCGAGCTTGAACCTGAGATTCTTGTCAGTCACGTGACACCGATGCTTCCCATCGCGCCTGACCGGCCGTCATCCGTTCAAGCCATATTCGGCGAAAAACCATCCGATATCCGATCGAAGGGCCGAGAGTCTACCCTTGCGAGATGCCGCCGCGCGGCGCGCCGGCGGCGACGCTGCCCCAGAGAACGGCGTGGTCGGCAGGCAGGGGTCGGTTGTCGGCCATGGTGAGCCAGAGACGCAGCAGCAACCGGTCCCGGCCGCTGGCCGCGTCATCCTCGAACGGCGTGCGGCCATGATAGGTGACGTGGCTGTTGATGAGCTGGAGGTCGCCCGGCGCGAGGGTCATCGCGAAAGATAATTCCTCGGCCGTCTCGAGCAGCACCGAGATCGCCTCCTCCTGGCGCGGGGTCAGCTTCGGCACGCCCGCGACCAGCTGCGCCGCCTCGATGAAGGTCAGGGAGAAATGCGAGGTGAAGCGACCCTGCGCGAGCCCGAAGACGGGCAGTGCGTAGACGCTGTCGCGATCGCGCGACTCCTCGCCGAACCGGCTGCGCCAGAAGGGAGCGAAGAGCGTCTCCAGCAGGTCCGGGCGCCGCACCAGCAGCGCGTTGTGGATGGCCGGGGTGGAGGCGAGCTTGCTCACGCCGCCCGCCTGCGCCTGACGCACGCAGAGAAGGCCGACGACGTCGGTACGATCGGTGTGGAAGCGCAACCCGCCATTGGTGAGTGTCCGGGCGTAGGAGGACAGGAAGCGGCCTCCTCCCGCGTCGTGGGTCTCGCCATAGCGCGCACCGACCTGCGCGCCCTCGTCACGGATCGCGCGCATCAACTCGCCACCGCGGTTCTGGAACACGGGCGTACCGATATGCGCGCCAAGTCCGAAATAGACGCGCCGCAGATCGTCCTCGTCGTAGCGCCCGACCGGAAACCCGCGCAGCTTGATGATGCCGCTGCCGGTCTCGAGCTCCGCGGCGATGTCCGCCAGCAGGGACGCGAAACCCGGAAGGGGGAAATCGGCACGCGTGATCTCGCGCCAGGGACGCCCGCGCACGGCGTCGAGCGCCGCGTCCAGTTCGGCGACATGCGCCGGGCCGAGGTCGCGGATCCAACGGGTCGATGTGGCGATCTCGGCGCCGGTCCAGACATTCGGACCCGAGAGGGGCGTACGAAGGATCATGCTCCGATCCTAGACCCAACCTCCTACCCCCGCCCAGTATCCTCCATCCTCCGCCCCCCGAGGCCCTCGCCACGCCTTGCAGGGACGGCTCGACAGCAGCAGTGGCGCGGCGGCAGGATCACGGTTTGACGTCACCGCATCGGACGAGAGCCACATGAAACACCGCTCGCGCATCACCGCGCCCTTCCACATCGCCCTCGCCATGGCCCTGCTCACGGCCTGCGCCGGCGACGGCACCGACCCACGCGTGGCGGCCGGCGCGCCGGAGCGACGTCTCGTCGAGATCGCGCCAAGCATGCACACCGTTTCGGGGCCGCTGGCATCCTTCGACCCCGCGAACCCATCGGTCGAGTTCCGTCTGCCGGCGACGCGTCCGGCGCCGCTCGTCATCTTCGTCCATGGCGGCGGCGGTGCCGGCGATGTCCGCGCCGTGATGGGCGCCGTGCACGCCGCAGGCGTGGCCGTTCTGGGCTTCGATGCCTATCGCATGAACGGCTTCGACCGGCCCTCGGGCTTCTGGGTCCGCAACATGACCTACGAGGCGCGTCAGCGGATGATCTTCACGACTGCGCTCGGCGCCTATCGCTGGGCGATCCGGCAGGACGGCGTGGATCCATCGCGCATCCACATCTACGGCATCTCGAACGGCGCCGATGTCGTCGCCAACCTCGCCGCCGTGGTCGATCCGGCCCATGTGCGCACGGTCTTCGCCGAGGGCATCGCAGGCGCCGGGCTCGGGCTTCCGGACCGTCTCGCGGTACCCGTGCGTGCGATCTTCGGCCGCGCCGACAACTACGCAGGACAGACCGAGACCGATTGGCGCTGGCAGCGCCGCGTCCCGTGCCGGCTCAACATGACGGGGTTCGACGGGCCGCCCGGCAACGCCGCGTCGTGCAACGAACGCGTCAATCCGCGCGGGCGGACGCAAAGCCCCGAGGAATGGATAGCGGAGCAGCGCACGAAGGGCGCGGACATCGACACCTGGTTCTACGACGACGGGGCGCACGGCATCTTCATCGGCCCGCTACGGCGCCAGACGATGGCGTGGCCCAGCGGGGTGCTCCATGCCTCGGTGGGTGGAACCGACGTCGCGCGCCAGGCGATGCTCGGCGACCTCCTCGCGCGCATCGCGGCGGCACGCTGAGGCCGCGCCTCCCGCTTCAGCCGCGCAGGACGGCCCGCTCGGCCTCGGGACTGGTCGGCATGGCGGCGATCTCGGCAAGCGTCACGGGCTTCACCGGCGCACGCAGCCGCACATGGCCGATCTCACCGGGCGACACGCCGCGCGCCTTGGCCATGACCTCCGTGACGGTAAGGCTGCACATCCGGCCCTGGCACGGCCCCATGCCGCAGCGCAGGAAGGATTTCAGCTGGTTCGGTCCGGGACAGCCGAGCGCCACCGCCTCGCGGATACGCGCCGCGCTGACCTCCTCGCAGCGGCAGACGAGCGTCGCGTCGTGCGGGATGCGGAACGCCTCGGCCGGGCGGTAAAGCGTATCGAGGAAGGCGCGCCCGCGCAGACCCGTCGCGATCTCGGCACGCGCATGCGCCGCGGCCTTGGCGCGCATGCCGCCGGGATCGCCGGCGCCGAGGCGGCGCAGCGCCCCCAGCGCCGCCAGCCGCCCGCGCGCCTCGGCGACCTCCGCGCCGCCGATCCCGCCGCCATCGCCGGCGATCGAGATGCTCTCCACCGTGGATGTCAGCCACGCGTCGAGCGCGGGCCGGAAGCAAAGTTGCGCGTCGTCCCAGTCATGCGCGCAGCCGGCGGACAGGGCGAGGTTCACGTTGGGCGCGACGCCCTGGTGGAGCAGCAGGAGATCCGCGTCCAGGCTCTCTTCGGCGCGCGCGCCGCGCCGGAAGGACACCCGTGCCAATCGCCCGGAGGTGCCGCCCTCGGCGCGCAATTCGGTGACCCCGCCGAACACCGGCACGGATCGTCGCACCTCGGCGAGCAGCCCCAGGCCCTTGGCGAGATAGGGCGAGGCCAAGAAGCCCGGCAGATGGCGTGCCGCGGCGATCCAGTTGGCACGCGGCGTGGTGTCGAGCAGGGCCGCGATCCGCGCGCCGGCACGCCGGTATTGCGCCGCGAGCAGCCAGAGCAGCGGGCCGCACCCCGCCAGCACGACACGCCCCTCGCCGACCAGCCCGCCGGTCTTGAGCAGGATCTGGGCCGCGCCGGCGGTCATGACGCCGGGCAGCGTCCAGCCGGGGATCGGCATCGGTCGCTCGAGCGCGCCGGTGGCGATGACGACATGGCGGGCGACGACAGGCGATGCGGCACCCGCCAGCGAGACGCCGAGCGTGCCGTCGGCCGCGACGCTCCACACGGTGGCGCCGGACAGGATGCGTGCGCCGCTCGCCGCGCAATCCCGCGCCAGCGCGACGCCGCGCGCCTGGCCGACACCGAGGATCGCGACCGGATCGGCGAGCGGGGTCGTGGTTGCCGCGCGATGGACCTGACCGCCCGGCGCGGGCTGCTCGTCGAACAGGACGGTGGAGAGCCCCGCGCGCGCCGCGATCGTGGCCGCCGCCAGCCCCGCAGGCCCGGCACCGATCACCGCGATGTCACAGCGGGCGGGAAGATCCGGCGCGCTCATCGTCCGGGAACCCGCGCGCCACGCTGCGTCTCGACCACCATGCCCTCGCGCACCGGCACGAGACAGGCCTGGCGGCTGCCCATGCCATCGACCGTCACGAGGCACTCGAAGCACACGCCCATCATGCAATAGGGCGCACGCGGCGCGCCGCTCACCGGGGTGGTCCGGCACAGGCCGCGCCCGGCGGCGAGCAGGGCCGCCGCGAGCAGGTCTCCAGCGCGCGCCTCGATGCGCGTTCCGTCAACGGTCAGTCCGACGACGGGCGCCGGCGTCAGCGCGTCATCCAGGCGGCGAAACATCGAAACGCTCCGGTGCGAAGGCGGCAAGGTCGGGCGCCAGCGCGCCCGCCGCCAGCATCGGCGCAAGCACATAGGCGTGGGCGGCGGCGAGGGTCACGCCGCTATGGCAGGTGACGAGGAAGGCGCCGGGATGGCGCGCGGACGCGGCATAGATCGGGAACCCGTCGCGGGTCATCACCCGCAGAGCCGCCCAGCTGCGCACGACATTGGCGCGACCGAGCAGCGGAAACATGCGCGTCGCGCGGCGGGCGATCGTAGCCAGCACGTCGGTGCCGACGCTGTCGTCGAACCCGGCCTCCTCCTGCGAATCCCCCAGCATCACCGAGCCCTCGTCGGTCTGCCGGACCGTGACGACGGGATGGCGGAGAAAGGGCTGCAACCGTTCCGTGACGAGGATCTGACCGCGCTGCGGGCGGACCTTCGCCTCCAGCCCCACCATCGGCGCGAGGCGCGCATTGCCGATCCCGGCCGCGAGCACGACCCGCGCCGCGCGCGTCTCGCCACCGTCGTGGCGGATGCGGAACCCGTCCGCGGAGGGCTCGATCGCCTGGACGGCGCAGCCGCCGCGATAGACGGCGCCGTGGTGCTGCATGCCCGCATGCAGGGCGCGCAGCAGCTTGAGCGAATTGGCGTGGCCATCGAAGGGGCAATAGACGCCGCCGACCACGTCGGGGCCGATCTCCGGCAGCATGCCGGCGAGCCGACCTCGATCGACGATCTCGGTGCCGAGCGCGACCGTCATCTCGGGCTGGTTGTGCAGACGCCGCAGCATCGCCACGCGGCGCTCGAGTTCGGCCTCGTCGAGCGCGAGCGAAAACCCGCCAGGGCGCTCGAACCGCGTGTCGATCCCGGTCTCGCGCTTCAATTCGTCGGCGAGGCCGCTCCAGAGATCCGAGGATTGCCGCGTCCACGCCGCATAGCGCGGCATGCCGAGCCCCTTCGACTGCACCCAGACCAGCGCGAAATTACCGCGCGAGGCGCGATGCGCGACATCGCCCTCGTCGAGCACGACCACGCGTCGTCCCAGACGCGCGAGACCCCAGGCGGTCGCGGCGCCGACCAGACCGCCGCCGAGGACCGCGAAATCCGCGTCGTCGCCGCTCATGCCGGCCATGCCGCTCAATGGGCCACGAGACGCACGCCGCCATCGACATGGATCACCTGACCCGTGATGTAGCGGGCGCGCGGCGAACACAGGAAGGCGACGAGCACCGCGAGATCCTCTGGCTCGCCGACATAGCCCGCGGGGCAATGCGCCTCGGCCCAGCGCTCCTGCGCCTCGCGGGTCGGCAGGATGCGCGTGTCGATCTGCTCGGAATGGATACGCCCCGGCGGCACCGAATTGACGGTGACGCCGTCGCGCGCGACCAGGCGCGACAGCGCCTTGGCCCAGATATGCATCGCCCCGTTCGGCGGCATCGCCGCGTTGAGGATCAGGGGTTCGTCGGTGCCGGTGACATTGACGATGCGCCCGAAGCGCTGCGCGCGCATGCCGTCGACCAGCGCATGCGTCAGCCGCCGCGCGGCGTCGAAATTCAGGGCCATCGCCTCGGCCCACTCGGCGTCGCTGCCCAGCCCGCTGAGGGGGCGCGAACCACCGGCGTTGTTGACGAGGATGTCAAGCCGTCCATAGCGCCCGATCACGGCATCGCGGATGGCGACCGGCGCCTCGGGCGCGGTCAGGTCCTGGACAATGGCGAGCGGCCGCTCGCCGCCGCGCGCGACGATCTCGTCGGCGAGCGTCTCGAGCAGCGCGCCGCGGCGGGCGACGATCGCGACCCGGCATCCTTCCTCGGCGAGCAGGGCGGTGATGCGCCGGCCGAGACCGACGCTGGCGCCGGTGACGAGGGCGATGCGGCCCGACAACTGGAGATCCATCCCGTGTTCCCTTCCTGCCCGGTGGCGCGCGACGCCGTCAGTCCAGCGCAGCGCGGCGATTGCCGTCGCGACCGACGACGTCCTCGGCGGAGAACAGCGCGTCGACGACGGCGTCCTCCGTCGCCTCGGCGGCGGCGCGGAACAGCATGTCGATGCGGTTCTCGTTCAGCATGCGGCGCGGCAGAAGATCCCGCCCCTCGCCATGGCGCAGCGGCTCGGCCGTCGACACGGCGAGCGCGATGTCGCCGCTGCCATGGCCGAGATACGACCCCGTGCGCACGAGCCCGACGACCGCGCGCATCGCGACCCGGCGCAGCTGACGGTGCTCCAGCGGCACGTCGGTGGCGAGAACGACGATGACCGACCCGCGCTCGGGCGGCGCATTCGCCGCAGCCGCCGCCGCGGCGAGACGGCGGCCAACCTGATCGCCGCCGATCACGAGATCCGGCAGACGTCCGAAATTCGCGAGCACCAGCGCCCCGAGATGAAATTCAGCGCCATCCAGGCGCAGCTGACGCGACGCCGTGCCGATGCCGCCCTTGAAGCCGTAAGCGCTCATGCCGCGGCCGGCGCCGACCGCGCCGCGCGCGAACGTGGCCGTGCAGCCATCGAGCGCCGACATCGCATGCGCCTCGGTGACGTGAAGCCCCTGGATGTCGTTCAGGAAGCCGTCGTTGCACTCGAAGACCACCGGATTGACGGTCGACGTCCGGCGCCCGATCTCCGGATTTTCGGCGACCGCCCGGCGGATCAGCGCTGTGGCCGCTGTCCCGACGGACAGCGTGTTCGTCATCAGGACCGGCGTCTCGATCTGCCCCAGCTCGTCGACCTGCACGAGGCCGGCGCTCTTGCCGTAGCCATTGAACACCACGCTGGCCGCCGGAAGCTTGTCGCGGAAATGGTCTCCGGCATGGAAGCGGATCGCGGTGACGCCGGTCTGCACGGCCCCCTCGGCCAGCGTCGCATGCCCGACGCGGACGCCGGGCACGTCGGAGATGGCGTTCGCGGGACCCGGCGGAAGATCGCCGATGCGCGGACGTGTGCGCGTGCCGGTCATGCCGGCACGGCGTCGAGGGCATCGAGCAGGGTCTGCGCACGGGCGCGCTTCGCCGCGTCGGGATCGCGCTGGACCACGCGCAGCAGCGTGTCCCGGGCAATCCGGTCTCCGCGCGCGGCGAGGTCGAAGGCGATCTGGTCGCGTCGCTCGTAGTATTGGCGGTCGAAGGGCACGATTTTCGCGCCCTGACGGATCCAGTAGTGTTTCAGATCGTCCTGCGACCAGCCGGCATAGACCTCGTCCCAGCTGCACATGCCGCCATAGGTGCCGACGCTGACATCCGCGACCGGATCGGACAGGCGCTGATAGCGCGCGTCGAAGCTCTGGCGCAGTTCCGAACTGCGGTTGGGCAACGCCTTGTGCGCGATGGTATCGGCGAAGATCACGCAGTCACCCATCGCGAAATCGGAGCCGACCCAGCTGCCCTCGAAATCATCGACCAGTTCGAGCCCGCCGGCACCGGCGGCGAGGCGGATGTCCAGCACGCCGCGCCGGTGGGAGCCCTCGGCCATGATCAGGCTGCCCTTGGAGCGCGGACAGTCGCCGAGGGGCGTCCAGCAGGCATAGCTGGTGCCGCCGCCGATATGGATGCGATCCTGGTGGGAGCCGGTGGTGAAATCGAAATCGGCGCTCTGCGGGAAGATGTTGCGCGCCACCAGAAGCGGGTGGACCAGCACCGCTTCGCCGAAGATGCGCTCGAAGACGCCGACGATGTTCGGATGGTGCTTCAGACGATGAAGCGCCTCGAGCATCCACATCGGCTTGAACACCTCGAGATAGCGCGGCTCCGGGTCCTTGCAGGCCCGCGCCGGATCTGCGATCGCCGCCTCGACCGGATGCCCGGCCGCGAGCCAGCCTCCGCGCGCGGCATGCGCAAGGAACTGCGCGCGCACGTCGCGCACCGCATCACGAGGCAGCAGGCCGCGGATGAACAGATAGCCATCGTGCTCGAGCCGTGCGGCCAGCGCCGGCCCGTCGGCGGCGATCGCGGTGGAATCCGTGAATTCCTTCAGCATTGCGGCGTTCTCCTCGCACTCGTATCGCGCGACGATACATGAGCCGCCCCGGCGCCTCCAGGCGTCAGGTCATGCGGCCGAAGCGCTCCAGCCCGGCGCGTCCGCCCTCAGACAGCGCGTAGACGCCGCGTCCGCGACGCTCGAACCAGCCATAGACGTCGCGCTGCAGGATCTTGGCGGCGGCGGGAACGTCGCCCGCGCCGCGCAGCGCGGCCAGCGACATCGGACCATTGGCCTCGAGCAACGTCGCGCAGCGCAACGCCTCTTGCCGATAGGCGGTCATGACCGGCTGGCGTGTCGAGCCGCCGCTGTTGGGGTCACCGCGGCGGCGGGCGTGCTCGCCGAGCAGGCGGGCAGCGGCCTTGCGATCGCGACGCGGCACGTAGGGCTCCGGATCCGCGGCGACCTCGACATGGCCGCGCCGCACGATCATCAGGCCGAGCCCCAGGCGACGGCACAGACGGCGGATCTCCGCAAGCCGGCGTGGCCAGGCGCCCACGGCCAGATAGACATGAGGGCTCAAGGCGAGGCGATCGACGCCCTGGAGAACGAGTTCGAGGCTGAAGCCACGCTTCAGTTCGACGATCACGGGCTCCTCGCCGGCACGCACGCCGACCGCGTCGCAGCCCCGGACCTCGCCCTTCACCTCGTAGCCCCGCGCCTCAAGAAAGGCCTTCACCGGGGGATAGAGTTCGGTCTCGGCGCTCATGCGCGGCGACGCGTCTCCACGTCGGCAAAAAAGCGCGACGGCAGTTCCATGAAGGGCCGGCGCTGGCGCTCCCAAAGCGCATGGTCCTCGTCGCTGTGCGGCCGCTGGTTGGCAGGCAGGAGCGGCCACGACCCGGCGCGCAGCCAGAGGCGAAGCATGTGGCGGCGACGCTCGAATTCGGGATGGTCCTCGTAGGCGGTGCGTCCGTGGAACATCAGACGGTTGTTGAGGAACTGGATGTCGCCTTCGCCGATCGACATGTCGAGATGGAAATCGGGACGCGCCGCGATGTCCTGGACGATGGCGATCGCCTCGCGCTGGGCGGCGCTGAGCACGCTGTCGCCGGCATCGGCCGCCTTGAGGGCATAGTTCGTGCCGAGATAGCAGGACAATTCGCCGGTCGC
>CAIOSQ010000439.1 GCA_903860935.1 uncultured Rhodospirillales bacterium
CGCCCTCATGTCGGTCACCAGCGTGTTGTAGCCGAAGGAGACGCCACGCTCGGTCAGCAGGATGCGGTCATTGCCCGCGTCGGAGATCTTGGCGGCGACGTTGGACATGTCCCAAGGGGCAAGGAACTGCCCCTTCTTGACGTTGATCGCGCGCCCGGTCGCCGCAGCCGCGACCAGCAGATCGGTCTGCCGGCAGAGGAACGCGGGGATCTGCAGGATATCGACCGCCTCGGCAACCGGCGCGCATTGGCCGGCGTCATGGACATCCGTCAGCACGGGGCATCCGTGCCGCTCCCGGATCTCGGCGAAGACCGGCAGGGCCCGCGCGAGGCCGACGCCGCGGGCGGCACGCGCCGATGTGCGGTTCGCCTTGTCGTAGCTGGTCTTGTAGATCAAGCCGATCCCGAGCTTCGCCGTCATCTCGGCCAGCGCGGCGCTGGTCTCGAGCGCATGCGCGCGGCTTTCCATCTGGCACGGGCCCGCAATCAGGACAAAGGGCAGGTCGTTCGCGATCTCCAGAGCACCGATCCGGACGCGACGCATCGCCGCGTCGCCGCTCATACGAGACGGCTCTGGACGACCGCGGCCCGGATGAAGGAGGTGAAGAGCGGGTGCGGGTCGAAAGGCTTCGATTTGAGTTCGGGGTGGAACTGCACGCCGACGAACCAGGGATGACCAGGGATTTCGACGATCTCCGGAAGGTCGCCATCCGGAGACATGCCGGAGAAGCTCAGCCCCGCGCGCTCGAGCCGCTCCTTGTAGTTGATGTTGACCTCGTAGCGGTGCCGGTGGCGCTCGCGGATCGTCGCGGCGCCGTAGATATCACGCACATGGCTGCCCGGCTTGAGCAGGCAATCATAGGCACCAAGCCGCATCGTGCCGCCCTTGTTGTCCTCGTTCCCGCGCCGCTCGACCATGTTGCCACGCACCCATTCGGTGAGCAGTCCCACGATCGGCTCCGGCGTCGGTCCAAACTCCGAGGAGTTCGCCATGGAGATCCCGCACAATGACCGCGCGGCCTCGATGACCGCCATCTGCATGCCGAAACAGATACCGAAATACGGCACCTGCCGCTCGCGCGCATAGCGCACCGCAGCGATCTTGCCCTCAGCACCACGTTCGCCAAAGCCGCCGGGCACGAGAATGCCATGCGCGCCGTCCAGCGCGTCGAACGCCCCGGGCGCGCCGCTCTCGAACTGTTCGCTTTCGAGCCAGTTCAGGCGCACACGCACGTTGTTCGCGATCCCGCCATGGGTGAGCGCTTCCGCCAGCGACTTGTAGGCGTCGAGCAGGTTCGTGTACTTGCCGACCACCGCGATCTGGACCTCGCCCTCGGGCGACTTGATCCGGCGAACGATCTCGTGCCAACGCCCGAGTTCCGGGGCGCGCTCCGCCTGCGGCGCGAGGCCGAAATGGCGCAGCACCTCTCGGTCGAAGCCGGCCTCGTGATACTGGAGCGGAACCTCGTAGATGGTCGAGGCATCGAGGGCGGGGATCACGGCCTCTTCGCGGATGTTGCAGAACAATCCGATCTTGCGCCGCGCCGCGGCCGGCATGTCGCGATCGCTGCGGCAAAGCAGGATCGAGGGCTGGATGCCCACCGACTGGAGTTCCTGGACCGAATGCTGGGTCGGCTTCGTCTTCAACTCGCCTGCCGACGGGATCCAGGGCAGCAGCGTCAGATGCACGAACAGCGCCCGTTCGCGCCCCAACTCGTTGCCCAGTTGGCGAATCGCCTCGAGGAAGGGAAGGCTCTCGATGTCGCCCACCGTGCCGCCGATCTCGCAGAGCAGGAAATCGGTGTCCGCGACATCCGCCGTGACGAATTCCTTGATCGCGTCCGTGACGTGCGGAATGACCTGGACGGTGGCCCCGAGATAATCCCCGCGCCGCTCCTTGGCGATCACATTGGAGTAGATCCGCCCCGTCGTGATGTTGTCGCTCTGCCGCGACGCCACGCCGGTGAAGCGTTCGTAGTGGCCGAGGTCGAGATCGGTCTCCGCGCCGTCATCGGTGACATAGACCTCGCCGTGCTGATACGGCGACATCGTCCCTGGATCGACGTTGAGGTAGGGATCAAGCTTGCGCAAGCGGACGCTGAAGCCCCGCGCCTGCAGCAATGCGCCGAGGGCCGCAGCCGCCAGACCTTTGCCAAGCGATGAGACCACGCCGCCGGTTATGAATATGAACCGCGTCATGGGCTTTCTACCTAACCGAGTGAGCGCGCGGACCCAAGCGCGTAAACTCGCCTTGAACGCAAATCTTTCTGTTGACGCGGATCACGAGACTCGGAACTCCGGATTGCGGTCTCGCAATGCCATCGGCCAACTCCCGAGGCAGGTGCGTCACGGTGCCGCTTCAACCGCCGGGCGACGCCGCCTGGCCGCGCAGCACCGTTGCCTTCGGGCCGTCCGCCGTGATGCGGCCCTGGTCGACGACGATCGTCCGATCGACAAGTTCAAGCAGCGCGGCACGATGCGTCATCAAGATCACCGTGCGATCTGCGATCTCCGCGCGCAGGCGCTTCAAAAGGGCCTGTTCGGAGGCCGCGTCCATCGAACTGGTCGGTTCATCCATGAGCAGGATCGGTGGCCGCGGGAGCAACGCGCGAGCGATCGAAATCGCCTGGCGCTGCCCGCCGGAGAGCCCCTCGCCGCGCTCGCGCAGACGCAGGCCATAGCCGTCCGGGTGGCGATCGATGAAGTCGCTGACCCCGGCGATCTCGGCCACGCGCAGCATTTCGGCATCGCTGGCGTCGTCGGCGCCGAGGACGATGTTCTGTCGCACGGTGCCCGTCATCAGCCAGACATCCTGCAGGACGGCGCCGATATTGCGGCGCAGGTCGGCGGGGTCGATCTGGCGCATGTCGATGCCATCGACGAGGACCGCGCCTTCATCGGGACGGTGCAGACCGAGAAGGAGTTTGGCGATCGTCGTCTTGCCGGACCCGACGCGGCCCAGGATGGCCACTTTCTCGCCGGGCTCGATCTTGAAGGAGACGCCGTCGAGACCACCGGCGCTCTGCCCCGGATAGCGGAATCGAACGTCGCGGAACTCGATTCCCCCCTGAAGACGCTCCCGCACGACATAGGTGGCGTCCGCCGGCCGCTCGCGCGGCAGTTCCATGAGATCGCGCAGCGCGCGATAGGCGGCGAGCGTATGGTTGAGCCGCGTCAGCAACTGGGTCAACTGCGCCAGGGGCGCCAGCACGCGCCCTGCCAGGATCGAGGTCGCGATGATCGCGCCGAAACCGATGCTCCCCGACGCGACCATGAAGAAACCGACCGACACGATCGCGACCTGGGTCGCCTGCGTCACGAGATTGGCCACGTTGCCGGCAAACTGGGCGGCGAGCCGGGTGCGCAGGCCGATGCGCGCCTGGCTGGTGACCGCGTCCTGCCAGCGACGGCGCATCAGCGACCCGGCGCCCAGCGACTTGATCGTCTCGATCCCCGTCAGGGCCTCGATCAGGACGGCGTTCTTGACCTGCCCGTCCTGCTGGCTCTCGCGCGTCAACCGCGCCAGCATCGGCTGGACCACGAGGCTGGCACCGATCAGGAACGGAATGGCAATGATCGGCACCCAGACCATGCCCCCGCCGACGAGCCCGATGATCACCAGGAAGAAGACCGCGAAAGGCAGGTCGACCAGCGTCGTCAGGGTCGACGACGTGCAGAATTCGCGCACCGCCTCGAATTCCTTCATGACGTTGGCGAGCGCCCCGGTCGAAGTCTTTTTGGCGCGCATCTCGAGGTCGAGCACATGCTCGAACAGGCTGTCGGCGATCGCCGCATCCGCCCGCCCGCCGGCGACATCGAGGAAATATCCGCGCAACGTCCGGATCGCGAAATCGGACACGAAGACGATGCCGACCCCGAACAGAAGCGCAAGCAGCGTGTCGAACGCGTTGTTCGGGATGACGCGGTCGTAGACGATCATCGAGAAGAAGGACGTCCCGAGCGCGAACACGTTGGCGAGCAGCGCGGCAAGCGCCACCTGGCCGTAGATCCAGCCGTTGCGGGCGATCGGCCCCCAGAACCAATGGCCATGTCGGCCGCGCGGTCCCCGGCTTTCCCCCAGCGTCGCCGCAGGCAGCGCCAGGGACAGCGCCCGCCCGAGATAGACCGCCCCGAGTTCGGCCACCAGATCGCCTGACGGGCCTGGACGGCCGCCGCCAGCGGCCGGATCGAAGATCCGCGGTGCCTCGTCCAGCGAGGATGGATGAACGACCCGCGGCCCCTCGCGCGTCTCGAGGATCCAGGGCCCCGCCCGGTGGTCGAGCGTCGCGAGGTCGACACGATCCAACTCGGCGACGAATCCCAGGCTTTCGACCGCCTCGAGCGCGTCCTCGAGCGTCCACGCCTCCGAGGGGCGGGACACCCGGCTGCGGAAGGCTGCCGCGGACATAGGGCGCTCGAGCCGTTCAAGCGCATAGAGAACGCAGGCGAGGACAGGATCCATCGCCGTCGCGGCGGAATCGGCGCCAGCGGCATTCATGCCGGCGGGAGCGGAGGCAGGCCTTGCAACGGCGGCTGTCATCGTGGCGCCTCCACCGCTGCGGATGTCGCGATCAGCGACGACAGGTCACCGGTCAATTGAGCGAGCCGGTAACGGGCCAGCGTCCGGTCGTAGACGGAGTCGATCAACTCGCGGCCGGCATCGAACAACTCCTCCTGCACCTTGAGGAGTTCGACGAAGCTGCCGCGATTGAGTTCCAGCTGTTCGCGATTGGCCCGCAGCGCGTCGATGTTGGCGAGCACGGACTGGATCCGGGCCTCGATGGTGCGGGCGCTGTTCTCGACCTCGGCGCTGACCTGGCGCAGTGAGCGCTCGAGGTCGCGACCGGCCGCACGATGGTCGAACTCGGCCTTGCGGCTCCGCGCATTGGCCTGATTGACCCGCGCCGTATCCGCGCCGCCCGTATAGATGTTGTGGCGGAACACCAGAAGCAGCGAGGCGTCGGTCGCGGGCGTACCGTCACCGATCTGGTTGCGTCGGACGAAGCCGCCCTCGACGCCGATATTCGGAAGGGTCCGCGCTTTCGCCACATCCGCTTCGAGTTGGGCGGCGAGCGCGTTCGCCTTGGCCTCGCGCACCGTCGGATGGCGTTCGAGAGCCGCCGCGATCGCCGCCTCGACTTCCTGCGGCCCAGGAAGTTCCTCGGGCAGACGCAACGTCTCTGGGTTCCGGCCAAAAACCTCGCGATAGGCCGCCTCCGCGGTTCGAAGCCGGTTTTCAAGCGCCAACTGGGTGCTGCGCGCCGATGCCAGACGCGCGGTCGCGCGCCGCACCTCGGGCGAGCCGCTGCCACCGATCTCCTCGCGGCGCTCGAGTTGCGACAGGATGCGGCGGCGATCGGCCACATTGCGCTCAGCCAGCCCCTGGAGCGTCCGAAACCGCATCACGTCGAGATGGGCGACGATGGCGCGGGCCGCCAATTCGCTCTCCAGCGCCTCGCGGCGCGCCTGTGCCGCTTCCAGCCGGTGCTGCGCCGCGCCGACCTGTCCAGAGGTCGCCCCGAAATCATAGACGGTCTGGCGCAGCTGCAACCCGGCCCCCAGCCCGTTGCGCGTGAAGCCGGGCGAGCCATTGAAGGTCGGTCCGAAGCGCCGGTAGCCGCCATCGCTGTTGCCGCTGATGGTCGGCAGATAGCCGGCCCAGGCCTCGTCGATCGCCTGCTTCGCCGCGTCGGCGGTCTGGTCCTGCGACTGGAATTGCGGGTGGTCGCGGACCACCGTCGCGATCCGTCCCACGAAATCGGGCACAGCCTCGCGCCGCGGCCGCATCTCGTAATCCTGGATGAGGTCGAGCAGCCAGCGGATGAGCGGATCGCCGACGGCATCGGGAGCCGGGGCGGAGGCGGGTGCAGGCGTGGACGCAGGCGCCGGGCCGGCCCCGCCACGCCGTGCCTGCGCCGCCGACGGGTCACCGGCGCCAAGCAGCCCAAGCGCCGCCGCACCGGCCAGCAGCATATGCGCCGCACGCGCCCTGCTCCACCCGCTGGCGGCGCGCGAAATCCGATGGTCCTTGGAAAAAACTGTCATGGATCCAGGCGGACGAACCGCTCCATCAGCCGCGTTGAAGCCAGCCCGGCCAGTCCTCGCGTCCCCGCCGCGTCACCGTTCGCGGAAGGCATTCTGCATGGTTCGGACTACGGGCTTTGTCAGGTAGGTGAGAATCGTACGAGACCCGGTGATGATAGTCGATTGCGCGACCATTCCGGGAATGATCGGCAGCTTGCGGCCGAAACTCTCCAGATGCGGCGTGTCGCTCTCGATCCGGACAAGGTAGGCGCTGTCGCCGTTCTCGCCGACGACGGCGTCGGCGCCGACATTCGACACCGCCCCGTCCAGCGAGCCGAAGATCGCGAAATCATAGGCGGTCAGACGGATGCGCGCGCGCTGGCCGGCCCTGACGAAGCCGATATCCTGAGGCGAGACGCGCGCCTCGACGACGAGTTTGTCTTCGCCAGGCACGATCTCGACGATCGGCTCGCCGGGCTTGATGACCCCGCTGACGGTCGTGACCAGCACCCGGTTCACGATCCCGTTCATCGGCGCGCGCAGTTCGCTGCGGTCGACCTTGTCGACAAGGCCAGGAAGCGTCTCCTGGAGCGAGCGCAACTCCCCGACGCTACGGCTGAGTTCGCTCAGCGCCCCGGACTTGAACTGGGCGAGCGTCGCGTCCTTTTTCTGGCCGATCTCGGTGATCGCCGACTGCAGTCGCTGGATTGCAATGGAACTGGACTCGACGCGCCCCTCCTGCTCGGCCAGGGCGCGGTCGAGTCGGATGAGTTCGAGCCGCGGCTCGAGGCGCCGCGCGACCAGATCCGCGAGGATGGCGCGCTCCTCGCGTCCGAGGGCAAGCAGGCGCTGCGACGTCGCAAGCGCGACCCGTGCCTCCGTCATCTCCTTGCCGCGCTGGTCGAATTGCGAATCCAGCACCGCGAGCGAGGTCCGCAATTCCACGGCGCGGCCGCGGTAGACCGCGACCTCGCCATCCACGAAGCCCCGGGCCTGATTGATGAATTCATCGGAATAGGACAGCGCCTTGTCCTCGACCTCCGCGGTCAGGCGCACCACGCGCGCCGAGAGCGCCAGCGCCTGCTGGCGCCGGCTTTCGTAATCTGAGCCGGCCTGGGCGGTGCTGAGGCTGACCAGCAGGTCCCCTTCCTTGACCGAATCGCCCTGCCGGACATGGATCGTCTTGACGATCCCGCCCTCCAGGCTCTGGACGACCTGAACCTTGGCGGACGGGACGATCCGGCCCTCGGCAAGGGTCGCCTCCTCTATCTCCCAGAGCGCGGCCCAGACGAAAAACGCCAGAAAACTCAGAAAGATAGAAAGAAGAAGGATGCTCGATGCGCGATTTGGGTTGGCGACCCGTTCCGCCATCGCGACGCTCGACGAGCGCCTGCTCATCGCCGCCTCCCCGTGGATCCGGTCGTCGCCGCCCGTTCAAGCCCGGCGACGGGGGGTTGCCGGATTGGCGGTCTGGGAGCCGTCATGGGCGCCCCAAGTCAGCGCACAGGCGGTGCGGGCAGGCTCGGTTGTGCCGGGGTGGCCGGGATCTGGTCGACGATCGACCGCCGCTCACGGCCCGCTCCCGCGAGGATCGCCAGGACGAGGCTGATGACCATGAAGGCCGTCGCGAGGATGGCCGTCGTCCGCGTCAGCAGATTTGTCGTGCCGCGCGCCGTCATGAAACTGCCCATGCCGCCCGAGGAACCGATGCCGAGGCCGCCGCCTTCGCTGCGCTGAACCAGGACGACGCCCACGAGGGCGATCGCGACCATGACATGAATGACGATGAGGACCTGGAACATGGGCAAACCGCTCCCTGGCGCGACGGCGCGCCGCTCGCGCCTACTTAGTCCCTCGCCGCGCGCGAATCCAGACTGTTGAAGGACGCGGGGGGCGGGCATGGCGCCACCCCCGCCATGGCCCGGGAAGAACCCAGGCTCCGCGCCGCATGAGAGGGTCAGCGGCGCGTCGCCCAGGCATAGACCAGGATCGGCACCGCTATTCCGACCGCGATCAGGTCGGTGAAGGTTCCCGGGATGACCAGCATGAAGCCGGCGAAGCCGAGCGCGAGGCGCAGGGGCATCGCGACGGGCCGCGTGATGTAGCCGGTGAACGACATCCCAAGCAGCACGACGCCGGCGGCGCAGGTCAGCGTGGTCTGCAGGAAGTCGCTCCAGGTCGTTCCCGGCAGCACGAACAACATCGCGGGCGAGTAGCAGAACACGAAGGGCACCAAGATCTTCGCGTTCGACAGGCGGAAGGCCGCGAAGCCGGTCTTCCATGGATTGGCATTGGCGATCGCCGCGGCCGCGTAGGCGGACGTACACACCGGCGGCGTCACCTCGGAGATGATCCCGTAATAGAAGACGAAGAGGTGAGTCGCGAGCGGCGGGATACCGAGATTGGTGAAGGCGGGCTGCGCGACCGTCACGAGCATGATGTAGAGGGCGGTCGTCGGCACGCCGGCCCCCATCAGCAGACAGGCGATGCCGATGAAGAGCATCGACAGGAAGCGCGCGATCTCGTTGAGGGTGAAGATGTCGCCCGGCAGCGCCGAGAGGATGGGATGCAGGCTCCGGGCGAGATCCAGCGCCGCGCCGGTGACCATGAAACCCATGCGGAAGGCAAGACCGGTCAGCGTGATCACCGCGATCACGATCCCGACGGCGGCGCAGATCGCGCCGACGGCGAGCGCACTGCGGCCGCCCTCCAGGAAGGCCTCCGCGAGGTCGCGCGGGGTCATCCGGTGCATGGGGTTGAGAAGCCCGACCACGATGCAGGCCGTGATCCCGCAAAATGCCGCCATATAGGGCGTGAACCCGGAGAACAGCACATAGAGCAGCACGAAAAGCGGGATCGCGGAGGGCCAACCACGCTTCAGCACGTCCATCACCCGCGGAATGTTCTCGGGTCTCTCGCCCTTGAGGCCAAGGCGCTTCGCCTCGAAATGCACGATCACGAGCACGCCGAGATAGTGCATCAAGGCGGGAACGGTCGCGGCGATGGCGATCGTCGAATAGGGCAGCGCGAGATACTCGGCCATGATGACGGCCGCCGCCCCCATGATCGGCGGCGTGACCTGCCCGCCCGCGCTCGCGGCTGCCTCGACGCCGCCCGCGAAATGGGCGGGGTAGCCGAGGCGTTTCATGTTGGGGATGGTGAGCGAACCGGTCGACACGACGTTCGCGACCGCCGATCCCGAGATCGTTCCGAAGAGCGCCGACGACACCACCGACACCTTGGCGGGACCGCCGACATATCGGCCGGCGACGACGGTGGAGATGTCCACGAACAACCGCCCGAGCCCCATCTTCTGGGCCACGGCACCGAACAGCACGAAATGGAAGACGACCGTCGACACGACCCAGAGCGGGATGCCGAAAATCCCCTCGGCCGGAAAATACACGTTGTTGACGAACTGTCCCCAGTTCACGCCCGGATGCTTCAGGATGTTGAACGGCATCCATGGGCCGAACAGCGCGAACCCCATGAAGATCAGCACGATGATCGGCAGGACCCAGCCGATGACGCGGCGCGTCGCCTCGAGGACGATCGCGATCAGTGCGGTGCCGAAGACGATGTCGATGAAGGCCGGGTCACCCTGCCGCATCGCCTGCTCGCTGAGCCGAACACGGTGGCCGAACAGCGTCAGGTCGAAGCCTTCCCAGGAGAACCCGATCCAGAGCGCTGCGGCGGCACCGGTGAATCCGAGGAGCCAGTCGGTCAGCGGCACGCCGCCCGGCGCGAACCGCGCCGGCACGCCGCGCCCCGGCTTCGAGACGCGCGGAAAAAGGATGAACAGCGCGACCAGAACGCCGGACAGGTGGATACCCATGTGCCAATGGTCGACGGGTATGCCCGTCCCCGCGGTCACGTAATGGTAGATCGCGAACAGGACGAGCCCGAGGGCGAGCACCTTCGACAGCAGCGGCCCGATCTCGCGCGCCGGACGCTCGGCCTCGAATTCCTCTTCGATCTGCTTCGCCCGCCTGGCGTCGATCGTATCCTGTGCCGTGCTCATCGCTCTCGCCTTTCAAAGGAAAGGGCCGGCGCTCCTGACGAGGCCGGCCCCCTTTTTCGCGTGCTTCAGGGCTTACTTGACGACGCCCTTCTCCTTGTAGAACCGCTCGGCGCCCGGATGCAGCGGCGTGTTGACGGCCTTCAGTGCGGCGGCAAGCTGGATGTCCCGCGCCTTGGCGTGACCGGCATCGAAGAGCTTGCGCGAATTGTCGTTCCACAGCGCCTTCGTGACGTTGTAGACGAGGTCGTCCGGCACGCCGGAGCCGACCACCCACTGGGCGCCGACGGCAACCGTCGCGATGTCCTTGGTCTGGCCCTCGTAGGTGCCGGCCTTGATCGTGTCCTCGTAGTAATACGGGACGACCTTCAGGAAGGCGGCGCGTTCCTCGGCGGTGAGTTCGTAGATTTCCATGCCCTTGGTCGCGGCAAGCTGGGAAATCGCCGCCAGCGGCGTGCCGCCGACGATGAAGAACGCGTCGAGCTGCCCGTCCGCCATGCGATCGGCGCTCTGCTGCGGGTTGAGCTCCGCAGCCTGGATGTCAGACTTCGAGATCCCGTAGATCTTGAGCAGTTCGAGGACGACGACCTGGGTGCCCGAACCGGCCTGGAAGATGCTGACGCGCTTGCCGCGCAGATCCTTGATCCCGTTGAGCTTCCCGCCCTTCGGCAGGACGAGGTGCATGTGCTCGGGGAAAAGATTGGCGATCACCCGCAGCTTGTCGAACTTGCGCTCGAAGCGACCGAGGCCGTTGAACGCCTGATAGACGATGTCCGCGGCCGCGAGGCCGGATTCCATCTGGCCGCCCTGCACGCCGGTCACGTTCGCGACCGAAGCGTTGGTGGTCTGCGCGATCGCGACCAGACCCGGCACGCCGCAGGCGCCGCCCTGATCGCAAGGCGTCGAACCCGGTGGGGCCGAGATCGCGTTGGCGAGCAGGCCGCCGATCGGGAAGTAGGTGCCGCCGGCGCCACCGGTGCCGATGCGGAAGAATTTCATCTCCTGCGCGGTGGCCGGAGTGCGCGTGAACAGCGAGGCCGCAGCAGCGGCGGCGCTCAAGCCGAATGTACGACGAAGCATGGTACCTCTCCGAAATGGGGGCCGGAACCCGACCCGAAACTGTGAAGCGCGGATGTTAGGCGGGGGCGACGGCCGAGGGCCAGAGCTTTCCCGACATGAGATGCAACGCGGGAGCGGCGCAGACAGGTGCTCCGCAACCCGGTTAGTCTGGCAGCACCCGCCATCCCAGGAGCCCTCGCCAATGCCCCGTCTCGGCATCGTCACCGTCGGTCAATCGCCGCGCGCCGACATCGTCGCACAGTTTGCGGCGCTCGCGCCTGCTGGTACCGATGTCGTTCTGCGCGGCTGCCTCGACGGCGCTTCGCGCGACGAGGTCGCCGCGATGGCCCCGGCCGGCGACGAAGATGTCCTCTACACCAAGCTCGGGGATGGCTCCGACACAACCATCGCCAAACGCCACGCGATCGCGCGCGCGCCCGGCGCGATCGGCGCGCTGCGCGCCGACGGTGCCGATGCGATCCTGTTCGCCTGCACGGGCGCGTTTCCCGATGGCCTCGGTGGCCCAGGGGTCGTCTTCCCGTCGCGCCTTCTCGCCGGGCTCGCCCAGGCTCTGCTGCCCGCGGGCCGCCTGGGCCTGCTCGTCCCGCTACCGGCGCAGGTCGCGCAACTGCCCCGGAAATGGGCCCGCCCCGGCCTCGACGTCATCGCTGTGCCGCTGATCCCCAGCGCGGACAAGGCCGCCACCGATGCGGCCGCACGGCAGATGGCCTCCCACCGCCCCGACCTCGTGGTCATGGACTGCATGAGCTACACGCAGGTCCACAAGGAAGCGGTGCGCGCGGCGACCGGCGCGCCGACGCTGCTGGCCGTCAGCACCATGGCCCGCATCGCCGCGGAGTTGATGCAGTGACGCACGACACCACGCGCGAGATCACACCCGATGACATCGAATCGCTGGCCGTCGGGGCTTGGATACTCGGAACCGGCGGTGGCGGCTCGCCCTATCTCGGGCTGCTGAACATGCGTCGGCTGTATGCGGAAGGCCGCCGCGTCAGGCTGATGAGCCCGGACGACCTGGCCGACGACGACGCGGTCGCCGTCGTCTCCAACATGGGCGCCCCGCTCGTCGGTCAGGAAAGACTGACCGACAGCCGCAACATCGCGCGCGCCGTCGAATTGATGGAGCAATTCACCGGCAAGCGGTTCCGCGCGATCATGTCGCTCGAGATCGGCGGCGGCAACGCGATCCAGCCGCTGATGGCCGCGGCCCATCTCGACCGGCCGGTGGTCGACGCCGATTGCATGGGCCGTGCCTATCCCGAGGCGCAGATGACCAGCTTCGCCGTCGGCGATCTCGATCCCTACCCGCTCACCTCGGTAGATCCGCGCGGCGTCGAGTCGATCGTCGCCAAGGTTCCGACCTGGAAATGGATGGAACGGGTCAGCCGCAAGATCTGCACGGAATACGGCTCGATCGCCGCGACCTGCAAGGCTCCCCGCACGGGCGCCGAGGTGAAACGCTGGGGGATCCCCTACACGACCACCAAGGCGATCGCGATCGGCGCGGCCGTGCGCGCGGCGCAGAAGGCGCATGCCGACCCGATCGCGGCGCTGCTCGCGGCCGAAAAGGGCAAGCTGCTGTTTCGCGGCAAGGTGGCCGATGTCGAACGCCGAACGACCGAAGGTTTCCTGCGCGGCCGGTCGCGCTTCGACGGGTTCGACGGGTGGCGCGGCACCGCCCTCGAACTGGACTTCCAGAACGAATGGATCGTGGCGCGGCTCGACGGCGCACCGGTCGCGATGTCGCCAGACCTGATCTGCGTTCTCGATTCCGTGTCCGGCGAAGCGATCGGCACCGAGACCATCCGCTACGGCCAGCGTGTCACGGTGGTCGCGCTGCCGCCTCCGGCCGTCTTTCTGTCGCCCAAGGGTCTCGCCCATGTCGGGCCGCGCGCCTTCGGCTACGATCTCGACTTCAAATCGGTGTTCGCGTCATGAGACGGATCGGAATCGATGTCGGCGGAACCAACACGGACGCCGTCATGATCGATGGCGGCGCGGTGCGACGCGCCGTCAAGGCACCGACCACCGAAGATGTCACATCCGGCATCCTCGACGCGCTCGCGCGGCTGCGCGCCCACCCGGACGGCGAAGGCGCCGTCGACGCGGTGATGATCGGCACCACGCATTTCATCAACGCGGTGGTGCAGCGCCGCCAGCTCACGCGCGTCGCCGCGGTGCGCATCGGCTGGCCGGTCAGCGCGTCGCTGCCCCCCTTTTGCGACTGGCCTGCCGACGTCGCCGCGCTCGCCGAGGGCGGCATCTGGCAAATCGAGGGCGGCCACGACTATGACGGGCGACCGATCATGGCGCTCGACGAGGCAGCACTCGCCGTCGCCGCGCGGGAGATCCGGGCTGCCGGCCTGCGCGCCGTCGCGATATCCTCGGTCTTCGCACCGATCGATCCCGGTCACGAGCGCCGCGCCGCCGAGATCCTGGCCGCGGAGCTCGGCGAGGACGTGCCGATCACCTGCTCGCACGAACTTGGCCGCATCGGCCTGCTGGAACGGGAAAATGCCGCGCTGCTCAACGCGGCGCTGGCCGACCTGGCGCGCGACACCATCGCCGCCTTCGCGCGCGCGATCGCCGAGAGCGGGATCGCTGCGCCGCTCTTCATCACCCAGAACGACGGGACGGTAGCCGAGGCGGCGACGGCGCGCCGCTTTCCCGTGTACAGCTTCGCCTCCGGCGCGACGAATTCCATGCGTGGCGCGGCCTATCTGTCGGGCATCGCCGACGCGATGGTCGCCGATGTCGGCGGGACGACCACCGACATCGGACAGATCAAGGGCGGCTTCCCGCGTGAGTCGAACGCGGTCGTCCATATCGGCGGCGTGCGCACCCTCTTTCGCATGCCCGACCTGCTGTCGATCGGGCTTGGCGGCGGCAGCCTCGTCGCGGGTGATCCACCCCGCGTCGGCCCGGTCTCCGTCGGTTACCGTCTCCTGCGCGAGGCGCGCGTATTCGGCGGCACGCAATTCACCGCCACGGACGCGGCGGTCGCCGCCGGACGTCTCGACCTTGGCGAGCGGGCGCGCGTCGCCGACATCGACCGCTACTATGCGGAACGCGTCCTCGCCGAGGCCGCGCGCATGGTCGAGGAGACCATCGACCGCATGAAGAGCGATGCCGGCGATGTCGTCCTGATCGCGGTCGGCGGCGGCGCCTTCCTGATCCCGGCGGACCTGCCCGGCGTCAGCCGCGTCGTCCATGTCCCGCATGGCGACTGCGCCAACGCGGTCGGCGCGGCGATCGCGCAGATCTCGGGCGAGGTCGACCAGATCTTCCGCGACATGACACGCGCCGAGGCGATCGCCACGGCGACGACGCTCGCGAGCGAGCGGGCCGTTGCGGCGGGCGCGGACCGCGAAACGCTGCGGATCGTCGACACCGAAGACATGCCGATCGCCTACCTGCCCGGCAACGCGCTGCGCGTGCGGGTGCGGATGGTCGGCGACGTCGCGGCCGCGGATCGCCCGATGACGCCGCGCGCGGAGACCACGATCGCGGCGGCGAAGATCGCGGCCTATGAGGCGACCGATTACATGGTCGCCTGGAATGGCCGTCCCTTCGTGATGCGTATCGGGGTTCCGTCGGAGGCGCTGAGCGCCGCCTATCGCGACAGCGGCTGCGCGAGCGCCCTGTTCGTGACAGCGTTCAATCCGCTTGGATTGGCCCGCGCCGACGCCGAGAACGAAGCAGATCACGCGCGCCTCGGCGCGGAACTTCGGGCGGTGACGCCACATGTAGCCGAGGGGCACGGGGCCGACCCGAGCGGCGAGTGGCCCGCAGAGAAGAGCTTCCTCGCCCTCGGCGTCGGCGAAGCGGATGCCTGCCGCATCGGCACTGCCTATCGCCAGGACGCGGTCGTCTGGGCGGGCTCCGACGCCGTTCCGCGCCTTCTGTTGCTGCGCTGAGATCGCGGGATCAGGGCGACAGCCTGAACACCACAGGGACCAGGATCACGTCTTCAGTCACGGAACCGCTCCGTATCGCGGGCGTGAAACGCCAGCCGCGAACGGCCTGCACCGCCGCGTCGTCGAGGGACGGCGTGCCGCTGCTCTCGGCGATACGGATGTCACGGCCGCCTCCATCTCCGGACACGACCACACGAAGGACGACCCGCCCCTCGCGATGGGCGCGGCGCGCGGCGACGGGATAGACGGGCGGCGGATTGCCGGACATCGGGGACGCCGCCAAATCGGCTCCATCGCCGCGCGGCGACGCGCCAGCACCGGGGAGCGACGCAACGACGCGCGGCTCCCTGCGATCCGCGGTCTCGCCCGAAGGGTCCGACGACGCCAGCTGCACCGGCGTCGGCCCCGGCGTCCCATGGCTACGCTGCGCGGGCGCCTTGCGCGGCGGCGGAGGGACGGCTGCCGGCGGAACCGGCGGCGCCACGGCGGCTGGAGGCGTGACGGGCGGCGGGTTCGCGAGCGGTGCAATCGACGGCAAGGATGGCGCCGCGCCGGTCTGGCCGGGCGGCCGCGCCGCCGGAACCGGTGCGATGGCGGGCGGTGCCGCGGGAACCGGAAGTGGTGCCGACGGCGCGGTCCGGGGCGGCGCCACCGATGGCGGCGGCGCCGCGGGTGTGGTGACCCCGGGATAACTCATCGTGGGCGGTACGATGGTCGGCGGTATCGCCGGGGGGGCGGCGGCGGACGCGACGGCGATGAATCCGCCGGGCGGTTCCATCGCCATGCGCGGTGCGGGCGAGGACGTCATGCTTTGGACCATCGGTGCGGATGGCGGAGCCCCGAGGGCAGTCCAGGCGATGGCGGGCTGAGGCGGATCGATGCCCTGGACGGCGACGATATCGAGCGTCTCGAAGGGCGGCGCCGCGCTTTCGCCCCGCCCCGCCAGCGCGATCAGGACGGCCGCATGCAGCGTCGCCGACGCGCCGACCGCCATCGCGAAGACGACCCAGCTGCCGCGTCCGCCCTTCGGCCTTGTCCCCGCCGCGATCCGGCGCGCCGGGTCTGCCCGCAGCACGATCATGGGCACTCCCCAATCCCGGCCGCATGGCTCGGCGCCAGCGTCCAGGGAACGAGGCAGGTCGCCCCGTCCCGTCGGCTCCGCGCCGCGACGATCCCGTAGACGCGCGAGAGGGTCGCATCGTCGAGAGCGACGTCCGGCGGCCCCGCGACGACCAGACGCCCCTTGTCGAGCACGGCCACGCGATCGCAGAAACGCGCCGCCAGGGCGAGATCATGGAGCACGAGGCAGACACAGGCTCCATCCGCCGCGAGGCTCCGGAACAGGGTCATCGCCGTCAGCTGGTGGCGCGGATCGAGCGCCGCGCAGGGTTCGTCCAGCAGCAGCACCGGCGCCTCTACGGCCAGGGCGCGGGCGAGCAGAACCAGCGCCAATTCGCCTCCGGACAGCGTATCGAGCCGCCGCCGCGCGCGCGCCGCCAACCCGACGCGCGACAGGGCAAGGTCGACCGCCGCCGCGTCCACCGCCGCGCCGACGTTCCCCTGATGCGGAAGACGGCCGAGCGCCACGGTGTCCGCGACGGTCAGCGGCCATGCGACGTCGCGGGACTGCGGCAGATAGGCGACACGGCGGGCACGCAACGCCACGGGCATCGTGCGAAGATCCTCGTCAGCAAGGCGAATCGTGCCGCGATGGCCGTCGGCCAGCCCCGCGGCACAGCGCAGCAAGGCGGTCTTGCCGGCGCCGTTCGGACCGACGATGCCGAGGACCTCGCCAGGTGCCGCACGCAGCGACACGCCGTCGAGCACCGACTTGCCGCCGATCGACAGGCTCACGCGGTCCCAGGCCAGTACGCTCATCGAATCCCCCTCAGCCGCAGAACCTGCCACAGGAAGACGGGCGCGCCCACGAGCGCCGTCGCCACGCCCAGCTTGAGTTCCTGCGCGGCCGGCACCAGTCGCACCGCGATATCCGCCGTGAGCAGGAGAACGGCACCGCCCGCCGCACTGAATGGAAGAAGCCGCCGCGGATCATGCCCGACCAGGGGCCGCAGGAGATGTGGAACCACGAGACCGACAAAACCGATCCCGCCGCTCGCCGCGACCGATGCGCCGACGCAGCACGCCGTACCGGCGATGGCGAGCCCGCGCAGACGACCCTGGGCGAGCCCCATCGAGCGCGCGACATCCTCACCGAGCGTCAGCGCCGCAAGCCCGCGGCCCGTGGCGAGAAGCATCGCCCAGCCGATCACCACGAACGGCAGCGTCGTCGTCACCTCTCGCCAGGACCTGTCGGCGACGGCGCCAAGCAACCAGAACATGATCTCGTAGGCGGCGAAGGGGCTCGGAGCAAGGTTGAGCGCCAGCGAGGTCAGTGCCACGGCCAGGCTCGAGATCGCGACGCCCGCCAGCACCAGGGTGAGCGTGCCTGCGCCTCGGCCGGCAAGCGCGGCGAGGAGAAGCGCGCCCACGAAGCCGCCAGCAAGCCCCCCGGCGATCGGTGTCGCGACGGAGAAATGGAATGCCAGTACCGCTCCCAGCGCCGCCGTCGCGGACACGCCGATGATCCCCGGATCGGCGAGAGGGTTGCGGAACAATCCCTGAAGCACGGCGCCCGACAGCGCGAGCGAGGCGCCGGTCATCGCCGCCAGAAGCGTGCGTGGTGCGCGTACCTCCCAGAGGACGGTCGCCGCGAGGGCGCGTAGCTGCGCATCCTCGGACAGGACATCCCATGGCGCGAGCCGCGTCGTGCCGACGCTCATCGACACGGCGAGCGCAAGGGCGACCGCCCCTGCCGCGATGCGTGTGAGAACCGATCCGGTCATCGCGCCGCCCCGGCGATCAGGGCCGCGGCCTGCCCGAGCCCCGCGTCCGCGCAGGCCCAGTCGCGCGCTGGAATTTCCACCCGCCGGGCCGCTCCGCGCGCGAGGGCTGGATGCGTCATCGCCTCGGCCGCGCGCGACGCCGCCGGCCCGCCATGACGCTCCACCGCGAACAGCTCCGGCGCATGCGACAGCAGCGTCTCGACGTCCATCTGCACGAAACCGATGCGCGAGGCAGCGGCATTGACAATCCCGAGCCGCGAGAAGACGGCATCGGCGAGACTGCCGGCGCCCGCCACCCAGCCACCGGCATGTAGCGACACGGCCCGCACCGACACGAGCGGGCGCGGCAGGGCATCCAACCGCGCATCGAGCGCAGCGATCATGGCCTCGCCACGTGCCACCGCGTCGAGGCGGCGCGCGAGGTCACGGATCGCCGCGCGTGCCGCCGCGAGATCCGCCGTCACCGGGATCTCGTGCACCGCCACGCCGGCGCGACGCAGAAGCGCCGCGGCACCGCGCGACGCGAACGCGCCGGTCACGACGAGGTCCGGCCGCAATTCCAGGATCTCCTCGGCATCGCCACGGTTGACCGGCAGGCCCACCGCCCGGTCGCTGGAGGGTGACAGGCCCGGATCGGCCGCGAAGGGACTGACCGACAGGATCCGCTCGCGCGGCACCAGATCGATCACGAGGCGGTCCGCGCAGAGATTGGCGCTGACGATCCGCATGGGGGTCGCGCCGCCGGCGCTGGCGTCGACCGTGAGGCAGAACGCCAGGGCGAGCGCCGAGACACCGCGCAGAGCCGCCTGTCGCATGTCGCGGCGTCCGCAGCGCATCAGAACGACAACCCGAAACGGGCGATCACCATGCGCCCCGGAAGCGGATAGGCGTTGACGCGTCCGAACGTGGTCGAACTCGCGACGCCATAGTCGAAGTAGCGCGCATCCAGGAGGTTATGCGCGGAGAGCGACCAGCGAAACGCGTCGATCTCCCCGCCGAGCCGCAGGTCGACGGCCGTATGGCCCGGGATCTGCGGCTGGAAATTCGCCTGGTCGTTGTCGTAGCGGCGATCACCGACGCGCCGGACCGACGCGTCGAGGACGACGAGCCGCTCCACGATGTCCCAGGACAGGCCGAGATTGCCGGTCCAGCGCGACACCAGAGGCACGTCGTTGCCCTTGAAAGGTCCGTCCGAGAACTTCGCCTCGGTATAGGTCAACGCGCCGCGCAGCCTGACCGCATCGGTGACGCGATGCGACGCCGCCGTCTCGATCCCGCGTCTGCGGGTCGGGTCGAGATTGACGTTGGTGAACGTGCTCGGATCGAAATGGATCTCGTCGCGCAGGTGCATCTCGAAGGCGCTGATCTGCACCGCGAGATCGCCCCAGCGCTGGCGCAGTCCGGCCTCGACGTCCCGCGATGTCTGCGTGCGCAAGGCGAAATCGACGGGGACGCCGAACGGCGCCGCGCCGACGCGCTCGTCCACCGTAGGCAACCGGAAGCTCCGTCCGGCGCGCCCGAACACGGCCAGCCCCGTCGTGAACCTGTGCTCGAGCCCGACATGCAACGCCGTATTGGTATCGTCCTGATCCAGCCCGACACCCTGCACCGCCGATCCCGTCGACGGCGCGCCGGCATCGAAGCGATCACGTGCCGTCACGGCCGAGCGCTGCACGCGCAGTCCAGCCGAAAGATCGGTCGCGCTGCCCAGCGACACCGTCTCCTGCACATAGGCGGCGAGGCTCCGCTGCGTCAGGTCGTAGCGATGCGCCGGAACGTCCCCCTCGTTGACCATCCGATCGGAGCCGTAGAGGGAGTTGTAGACATCGAAGCCGGCGATCGCCTTGCCCTCGAGGCCAAGGAGGCGATGCCGGGCAACGATACGCGGCGTGAGCGACAGCGATGTCAGAGCCGTGTCGGTATACGTATTGAAGGCGGCACCGAAATCGCTGAAGAACGCGGATTGCTGTTCCTTGCGCCGCACGCCGGCATCCACGATCACCTCGATGCCGTCAGCGATCTGCCGGGTCCCGCCCAGCACCAGACCGACCCCCTGCTTGTCGGCGAAGTTGAAGGGTTCGTACGATCCGCGCCGGTCGCTGCGCAATTCGTCGAGCGTCGCCGAGACACGCCGCGGCCCGGGCAGACCGAGATGCTGCGTGTCGGCGTTGAGCGCGACATAGACTTCGCCGAGATCGATCGCGCGCCGGACCTCTGCGACCAGGCTGCGCTGCCGCAATTCGTTGTTCGTCCGGTACCCGGACGAACCGATCGCCGCGGCGTTCACGAGGAACGCGGTGTCGCCGATGGCGCGGCTCGCCACCACGCTTGTTTCGCCGTGACGATGGCTTCCGACCCCCGCATCGGCCCGCAGGGTCGGCTTTTCGTTGAAGGGATTGCGCGTGACGATGTTGATGACCCCGCCGACCGCGCCGTCGCCATAGAGCACAGCGCCGCCATTGCCGCGCGTGATCTCGATGCGCTCGATGCTGGACCGTGGGATGGCGCTGAAATCGATGCCCGCCAGATCGAGATCGTTGAGCCGACGTCCGTTGATGAGGACCAGCGTGTTCGGCGTCGCCGCCGCGCCGAACCCCCGCATGTCGATGATGGTGCCCGCGCCGTTGACCCCGCCGAAGAAGCTCTGCGTTTGCAATCCGGGCTGCGCGGACAGCACGTCCTGCAACGTCTCGCCCGGGAAACGTTCGATCTCCGACGCGGTGATCACGGTCGTCGAGGCGCCAGTGACCCCGTCGCCGAGACGGCTCGCCGTGACGATCGTCTCGGGCGCCGATCGTGGTGCCTGGGACTGCGCCTCGGCGGTGACGGCACCGAACCAGACGACAGCGGCCGGCAGGACGCCACGCAGGGGCGGCAAGGAAAAATCGGATGGACGCATCGGACTCGGTCTCCCGCAATTGTCCGTCCCGCGGGCACGCGGCGACGGCGTGACATGGACCGATGCGAGGGATGGCGGGCGAGGCGCAGGGAGCGGACCCCATGCGGCACGGATCGCCGCGAAACGCGACGATGACGCATCCTCCCCGCGCAGGAACAGGGCAAGAACCGCCCCGCCTCCGCATCGGAAACGACGTCACCGCTGCGTTCAACCGCTCCGTGTGGTGCGCCCCGCCCACCGGTTGGGTGACTGTGCAGGCAGGTCTCCTGGCTCGCGGGTCGCTGTCGCTGCGTCCGGCCTTCCCAGTTTCCCAGTGGCCATGTCGGACGCTGACTCGCCGCTCACAGTTGCGGGGGCAGCCCGGGTCTTGGTCCATCGCAGGACCGCACCCGGTTCCCTCTTTCCTCCCCGGCGTCGACCGGGGAACCTACACACGACACGACGATCCACCGTCGCCCCGCGCCGGGTCAAGCGCGATTCTTCCCCAAGCGTGCCTCGTCGGGGCTTGCGATGCGGCACGACGCCTGTCATGCGATCGCCATGACCGGATTGTTCCGCATCGACTGCGCGCAGCCCTGGCTCGTCGCCCGGTTTCCC
>CAIOSQ010000440.1 GCA_903860935.1 uncultured Rhodospirillales bacterium
CATGCCCTGGGTGAACAGCCCGGCGAAGGGCTCGTCCAGCTTCACGTGGCCCGAGGCGCGCATGGCGCGGGTGAAGAAGCGCGAATAGAGCAGGTGCAGGATCGCGTGCTCGACGCCGCCGATGTACTGGTCGACGGGCAGCCAGCGATCGACCGCCGCCTTGTCGACCGGCGCGCCGTCGCGCGGGCTGCAGAAGCGCGCGTAGTACCAGGACGAATCGACGAAGGTGTCGAAGGTGTCGGTCTCGCGCCGCGCGGGCTTGCCGCAGGACGGGCAGGCGACATGCTTCCAGGTCGGGTGATGGTCGAGCGGATTGCCGGGACGATCGAAGCTGACATCGTCGGGCAGCTGCACCGGCAGATCGGCTTCGGGTACCGGCACGGTACCGCAGCTGGCGCAGTGGATGACCGGGATCGGGCAGCCCCAATAGCGTTGGCGGCTGACCAGCCAGTCGCGCAACCGGTACTGCGTCGTGCCGCGGCCCGCACCGAGTTCCTCCAGCCGCGCGATCACGCGGGCCTTGGCGGCGGGCACGTCGAGCCCGTCGAGGAACTGCGAGTTCATCAGCGTGCCGTCGCCGACATAGGCCGTGTCGCCGACCCGGAACGAGGCCGCGTCCTGATCGTGCGGCTTCACCACCTCGATCACCGGCAGGCCGTATTTGCGCACGAAGTCGAGGTCGCGCTGGTCATGCGCGGGACAGCCGAAGATGGCGCCCGTGCCGTAATCCATGAGGATGAAATTGGCGATCCACACCGGCACGGTGCGGCCGGGCATCAGCGGATGCGCGGCGACGAGGCCGGTGTCGTAGCCGATCTTCTCGGCCGCCTCGATCGCGGCCTCCGACGTGCCGGCGCGATCGCATTCCGCGACGAAGGCCGCCACCTTCGGATCCCTGGCGGCGAGCTCGTCGACCATCGGATGATGCGGCGACAAGGCGACGAAGGAGGCGCCGAACAACGTGTCGGGGCGGGTCGTGAAGATCTCCAGCGGCGTGTCGCGCCCGGTGATCGCCCAGTTCACATAGGCGCCCTGCGACTTGCCGATCCAGTTCTCCTGCATCAGCCGGACCTTTTCCGGCCAGCGCGAGAGCCCATCGAGCGCGGCGCGCAGATCGTCGGCGGCGGCGGTGATCTTGAGGAACCACTGCGCCAGCTTGCGCTTTTCCACCGGCGCGCCGGAACGCCAGCCCTTGCCGTCGATCACCTGCTCGTTCGCGAGCACGGTCTGGTCGACGGGATCCCAGTTGACGAAGGCCTCCTTGCGGTAGACGAGGCCGGCCTGCATGAAGTCGAGGAAAAGCTGCTGCTGGTGCTGGTAATAGCCGGGATGGCAGGTCGCGATCTCGCGCTTCCAGTCGAGGCTGAGGCCCATGCTCTTCAGCTCGCGGCGCATGGTCGCGATGTTGTCGTAGGTCCATTTCGCGGGATGGATGCGGTTCTGGCGCGCGGCGTTCTCCGCGGGCAGGCCGAAGGCGTCCCAGCCCATGGGATGCATGACCTCGAAGCCGCGCGCGCGCTTGTAGCGGGCGACCACGTCGCCCAGCGTGTAGTTGCGCACATGGCCCATATGGATGCGTCCCGACGGGTAGGGGAACATCTCGAGCACGTAGTATTTGGGCTTCGTGCCGCCGCTGTCGGCCGCGGAGAAGCAATCCGCCGCCTCCCAGGCCGCCTGCCACCTCGCCTCGGAGTCCTTCACGTTGTAGCGCGCCATCGTCGTCTCTCTGCCGTCCGGTTCGGCGCAAGCTTTAGGCCAAAGGACCGGGCTTGGCAAAGCGCCAGCGCGTCGGTTCAGCCCTTGACCGCCCCGGCGGTGATGGCGCTGACCAGGTGCCGCTCCAGCAGCGCGTAGAGGACCATCACGGGGGCGGCGGCGATCATGGCGGCGGCCATCAGCTCGTTCCACTGCACGCGGTACTCGCCGACCATGTTGGCGATGCCGACCGAGAGCACGAACATCCCGGGGTCGGTGGTCAGGACCAGCGCCCAGACATAGGCGTTCCACGAGATAAGGAAGGTGAACAGCGCCACCGCCACCAGCCCCGGCCGGGCCAGCGGCAGGATTACGCGAAAGAAGGCCGCCAGCCGCGAGGCGCCGTCGACGATCGCCGCC
>CAIOSQ010000441.1 GCA_903860935.1 uncultured Rhodospirillales bacterium
CGACACCGTCGAGCAGCAGCCGGCCGCGGCCGCGACGCTGGCCCAGCGCCTCGTAGTCGAGCACCGCCTCGTGGCTCCCGGCGGCGAGGTCGACCGGCGGCAGATCCGTCGGTTCGCCGAAGCCGTTGTAATGCAGGTTCAGACGCCCCGCCTCCACGTACATGACGATGCCGCCGATGATGTCGCCGAGCGCCCAGAGCACGCCCTGGTCGCCGGCGCGCTGGTCGAAACGGATCCGCGCGACGAAGGACCGGTTGGCGACCATCGGCACCACGTCGCTGCGATGGACGCTCTGCGCACCGGGCAGGAAGCGCCGCTTGCGATCGGATTTCGCGCGCAGCCAGGCGGGCGTGTCGGAGAACTTTCCAGGCCGGTCGCGATTGTCGAGCGGATAGACGAAATGCGTCCAGGCCGCGGCATCGAAGGCAGCGACCAACTCCGCGAGACGCGCGGGATGGGACGCGGCGACATCCGTGCTCTCCGAGAAATCCGCGTCGAGGTGATGGAGCGTCCAATTGTCCATGTCGATCGGCTTGCCGCGCAGTTGCAGCGAGCGCGCCAGCCAGCCGTCGCGATAATACGCGCGGTTCGACCAGCACTCGTAATACTGCTCCCGTCGCGGCGACGGCGCATCGCCGAGCAGCATCGCCGCGCAGGACAGGCCGTCCAGCTTCAGCGCCGGCTTGCCATGGCTGGTCTCGAGTGGCGGAACGCCGGCGAGATCCAGCAGGGTCGGCATGACATCGGTCACATGCATGAACTGGCTGCGGATCGCGCCGCCATCGCGGATACGCGCCGGCCAGGACGCGATGAAGCTGACACGTCGGCCGCCGGCGCCGGTATAGGTCTTGAAGCTTGGAAAAGGCGTGTTCGAGACCTCGCCCCAGGCGGTCGGATAGAGCGAGACGCTCTGCGGTCCGCCAAGCGCGTCGGCGAGCGCGCGCTGCCGCTCCATCGGCTGGACCGGAAGTCCGGAATAGCGCCGATTGTTGTTGAACATGCCGGTCGCGCCGCCGGCATCGGTGCCGCCATTGTCGGACGAGAACAGGATGATCGTGTTGTCGAGTTCACCCAGCGTCGACAGGAACGCGACCAGCTTGCCGATATTCTGGTCGGTGTTGTCGAGCATGGCGGCATAGGCCTCCATGTGCCGGGCGAAGAGCGGCCGGTCGGCGGGATCCGTGTCCTCCCAGCGCGGCACGCGCGGATCCGAGGCTGGCAGCTGCGTGTCGGCGGGGATCAGACCCAGCTCGATCTGGCGGCGATGACGCGCCGCGCGGAGCTCCGTCCAGCCGGTGTCGTAACGGCCGCGATATTTCGCCATGTCCGAGGGCTTGGACTGGATCGGCGCATGCATCGCGTTGTTGGCGACATAGAGGAAGAACGGCTTGTCCGGATCGCTCTCGCGCAGTTCCTTCACGAAGCGGATGCCCTGGTCCATCCAGTCGTCGCCGGAATAATAGTCGCGCGGATAGTCGTCGACCGGCACCAGTTGATTGTTCAGCATCAGACGGGACGGGAAGAAATGATGCGTCTCGCCGTCCATGAAGCCGTAGAACGTGTCGAAGCCGCGCTGCGCGGGCCAGTTGTGCTTGGACCCGCCGGGCACGTTGTCGGCGGCCGGCGTGTTGTGCCACTTGCCGGTCATGATGGTCTCGTAGCCGGCGGCGCGCAGCGTCTCGGGCAATGTCGCCGCCTCGAGCGGGATTTCGCCCGAATAGCCGGGGTAGCCGGGATGGTTGTTGGCGAGCCATCCGGTACCGACGCCATGCGCGTTGCATCCGGTGAGCAGCGCGGCACGCGCCGGCGAACAGATCGGGTGGGTCGTGTAATGGGTCAGGCGCACGCCGCGCGCCGCCAGCGCGTCGAGATGCGGCGTCTCGATCTCGGAGCCGTAGCAGCCGGGATCCGACCACCCCATGTCATCCATGTAGACGATGACGATGTTGGGCGCGCCCGGCCGCGCCGTGCGGCGCTCCGGCCACCAGGGCGTCGACTCCTCGCGCGTGCGGCCGATCCGGCCGCCGAACCCGTCACCGGCGGTCGGCGTGCTGCCTGACGTCATCGTCCCCTCCCCCTGCTCGCGGCCCCGCCCCCCGGGACCCGGCGCCCACGCGACAGCGCAGAACCGCCACACATTGTCCCCGAACGACGCCCCGGACAACCCGGGACGGAGTGAGCTAGCCCGGGATTTGCTACCGGAATGCGACGCGGTAGAAGGCCCAATGCTGGTCGCCCAGGGCCTTCAGCACCGCCATCGGGTCATGGCCTACCCCTGGAAGCACGATCCACTCATGGGGGATTCCGAGCGCCTCGAGGTGCTCGTGAAAGGCGCGGTTGTTGGCGTAGGTCTCATCCCGGTCGCCGATGACCATCCTCACGCGCGATGCGCGTGCGATGCGGACGGCGTTCTCGGCGGCGTGCCGACGCGGGCTGACGGCCCTGAAATTCGCCTGATCGCCGGCGTAGACTGCCTGCAGCAGGTCCTCGGCACGCTGTCCGCTCGCCCGTGGCGTGGTGGTGAGCGCCTCCTGCAGCGGACCGGCGCCCATGATGGATACCGCGCCGAACAGTTCGGGATATTTGAAGCCCAGACGCGCCGCGCCATAGCCCCCCATGCTGAAACCGTCGAGCAACCGCCCCTCGCGGGTGGCGATCGTGCGGAAGGTCGCGTCGACATGCCCGACGAGGTCGCGCACGATCACCGTCTCCACCGGCACCGCGCCGTTCTTCCAGTCGACATACATCCCCATGCGCAATCCGTTGACGAACACCACCAACAGCGGCGGGATCTGGCCGGCCCCGATCGCGGCATCGATCAGCCGCGCGAGCGGCGCTATGCCTGACAACCCGCCGCCGGACCCGTGCAGCCAGTAGACGACGGGGAAGCGGTGGCCGCCGGCCTGCCCATAGGCGGAGGGGGTGTAGAGGTGGAAGCTCACCTGAGTGCCGGCGGCCGGGCTGTGGAAGGTCTGGTACGACACGCGCGGCGCGGCGACCGCAGGCGTGCGCCACTCGACGTCTGCCCGCGCATGGGCAGATGGCACGCCATGCGCGAGACCCAGCATGACCAGGCACAGCAGAACAACCCGGGACGGAACCCGGACTAGCCATCCGGATCGTTGCATGAAGGTGATCACCTTGCCGTCGAGGCTCGTGGCCCCGGAGTAATCCGGGCTCCGTCTCCGGTTTGGTAGAGGCGACGTGCGTTGTCGGCGAACAGCGCGTCCTGATCCAGGCCGAGGCGGATGGCGAGATCGGACGCGGCCGCATGCCAGCGGGCATAGCCTCCGGCGATCTCGCAGACCGGCCAGTTGCTGGCGAAGACCAGACGATCCGACCCGAAGCATGTCGCGAGATGGGCGGCATAGGGCAGCAGCGCGTCGGTGCCGTCGCCGTCGGCGGCTTCCTCGAACAGGCCGGAGAACTTGCAATACGCGCCCGTGTCGCGCGCCAGGGCGGCGATCAGCATGGCCCAGGGTTCGCGGCCGCGCGCCGCGATCGGCGGGCCGCCGCCGTGATCCACCACCACGCGCAGATCCGGCACCCGCGCAAGCGCACGCCGGCACGCCTCGAGATGCAGCGGACGCGCGATCAGATCGAGCGAGAGACCGCGCCGCGCCAGTTCCGCCAGCCCGGCATGGACCGCGTCGACCGCGATCCACTCTGGATCCTCGATCCGGTTCAGCATCGCGCGCACGCCGACCAGCTTGCCCGCGCGTTGCAGTCGGTCGAGTTGCGCGCCCGCATCCGCGGCGGCCAGGTCGACCCAGCCCACGACGCCGGCGATCCATGGCAGGTCCGCAGCGAGCGCCAGCTGGTATTCGCTTTCCGCGAGCGCGGGGGCAGATTGCACGACGACGGCGCGCGCGATTCCCGCGGCCTCCATGGCCGGCTGCAGATCGGCAGGCTGATAGTCGCGGCGCAACCGCGGCTCACGGCGCACGATCAGGATGTCGTGCCCAAGCGCCGGCCGCCAGAAATGCACATGAGCGTCGATCACCATCGTTCCGGCCCTACCTCGATCCCCGCACGCAAGTCCAGCTTACAGTCCAGCGGACCGTCGACCGGAGCTACCACCGGCCAGGGAAAATCGCGACGCCCATATGACACCCAACCCGGCACGGCGTAGGCCGCCCCGGGGGTCACGCGTCGGCGGCTGCGACGCGGTCGCGGCCGCCCTGCTTCGCGCGATAGAGCGCCGCGTCGCCGAGTTCGAGCAGGCGCGTGCCGGGCACGCGTCCGTAAGGCATCATCGTCGCCGTGCCGACGCTGACCGTGACATGCGGGGCGGTCGGGGATCCGGCATGCGGAATGGCCAGCGCGGTCACGGCCGCGCGCACACGTTCGCCGACGACCCGCGCACCCTCGGCGGCCGATGCGGGAAGCAGCATCGAGAATTCCTCGCCCCCGAGCCGGGCGAGCAGATCGCTGCCGCGGTTGGCGCAGTCTCTGGCCGCCGCCGCGACACGCGCGAGACAGCGGTCGCCGGCGACATGACCATAGGTGTCGTTGAAGAGCTTGAAATGATCGATGTCGAAGCAGACCAGGCTGATCGGCGTCGCGGCGCGCGCGCATGTCGACCATGCCTGACGAAAGGCCGCCTCGAAGGCCCGCCGGCTCGCGACCTTGGTCAGAGCATCGGTTGCCGCCGTGTCGACCAGGCGTGCGCATTCCGAGGCTTCGACAATCATCCCCAGCACCGGCAGCAGGCGCTCCAGGGCATGCAGCGACGTACTGGTCCAGCCACCTCCACGCCGCGTCGCCATGGACATGACATGGACGGTGGAACGGCGCCCGGGCAGCGGCACCGCGATATAGTCGGTGAAGCCACGCCGCGCGAGATCGGCAAGGAAGGCGAAACGCTCCGTCCCCGCCCCCTCGCAGAGCCGCGCCCGCAGCGGCGCCCCGCTGCTCATCACAGCGTGTAACGGGCTCGCGAGATGTTCGGGATCGTCGAGGAATCCGGTCGGGCGCAGCACGGTCAGGATCTCGTCGGGCCGACCACGCATCCAGATGTGCTGGACGCCGTCATGCGTCGAATAGGTCGGCACGGTCGCAAGCGAGACGCGTTCGATCTCAAGATCCGTGGGCGCCAGCGTTCGTGCGAGATCGCGCACGACGTCTTCGATGCTGCCCAGATCCATCCAGTGCGCGATCATGCGTTCGCGCAGCGCCTCGCTGGCGGCGAGGGCGTCCGTCGGATCGCTCCCGCCTTCACGCATGACACGCAGCCACGCGACACGCGACGCCAGGGCAACCCGCACGGCGATCCCCGGGACCGCGACAACGGCGACGAACCAGACGGCGACAGCACAGCATCTCGATGGCTCCCCCCATACCCGACGTCCGGCCTGCCGTCGGTCGGTGCGGGATCATACCCCATTCACAGCCCGGTGCCGCAGCCAAGCGGACATTCACCGCCATCGACCGGCTCGTGCGGATGCCCCCCTTGCAAGCGACGCCCGACGGGCGCCGGGGGCAACCCGGGACGAAGTCCAAAAAATCGGACTGAAATTTCAGTGGACAGTCACTTCGGACCCGCGCCAATCTTGCGGGGATGCTCAGGGACAAGGCCTACACGCGCTTCAAGCAGCGCCTCTTCGACGGTGATCTCAAGCCCGGCCAGTTCGTGTCGCAACGCGAACTCTGCGCCGTCGTCGACATGAAGATCGGACCCGTGCGCGACGCCCTCAAGCAGTTGCAGGCCGAGGCGCTGGTCAAGGTCATCCCGCAGCGCGGGATCCAGATCGCCGACGTGAACGTGAAGCTGCTGCGCGACGCCTTCGAGCTGCGCGTCACCCTCGAACTCCACGCCGTGCGGCGCTATGCAGAGACCGGCGACATCGCGGCGCTCGACATGGTCGAGGAGAGGATGGGCGCGATCGCGGCCCGCGCGCGGCGTCGCTTCACGGCGGAGCTCGGGCGCGACTTCATCCGCGCCGATCTGGCGATGCACCAGTCGCTGATCGCCAATCTCGGCAACGCGCTGATCGCCGAAACCTATCGCGTCAATGCGGACCGCATCCTCCTGATGCAGCTGACCAACCGTCTCGATTCCGGGCGGCTGCTCTCGGCGATCGAGGAACACATGACGGTGATCGCCGCGCTGCGCCGGCGCGACACCGACGGCGCCGCTGCCGCGCTGGCCGCGCATCTCGAGGCCGCGCAGCGCAAGATGATGGGAGTCGCCTGATCGCCATGGCCGCCAAACGTCCGAACCTGCTCTTCCTGTTTTCCGACCAGCATGCGCAGAAGGTCGCCGGGTGCTATGGCGACACGCTGGTACGCACGCCGAATCTCGATCGGCTCGCCGCGCGCGGCGTGATCTTCGACAACGCCTATTGCCCCTCGCCGATCTGCGTGCCCAGCCGCATGTCGATGCTGACGGCGCGCCATCCATCGGCTCAGGATTGCTGGACCAACGACGACTTCCTTGCCTCGGACCGTGCGACCTGGCCGCATGCGCTGGGGGCCGCGGGCTACCAGCCCATCCTGATCAGCCGGCTCCACGCGATGGGCCCCGACCAGATGCACGGCTTCGTCGCGCGCGAAGTCGGCGATCACAGCCCGAATTATGGCGGCGTCGCCCGGCACGACATGGGCCCGCTCAACGACACCAACGACCCCAACCGCGTCAGCGTCGACGTCTCCGGCCCCGGGCAGAGCTCCTACCAGCTCAAGGACATGGAGACCGCCGACGCCGCGATCGCGGCGCTCGAGGGCATCGCCGCGCGCCGCGCCGCGGGGCACGACGAGCCGTTCTGCCTCTCGGTCGGGTTCATGCTGCCGCATCCGCCGTATATCGCGTGGCCGGAGGATTATGCGCTCTATGCCGGTCGCATCGGCATGCCGGCGCTGCCTGCTCCGGAGACCGACCATCCCTGGCTCGCCTGGTGGCGCGAGAACCGCAAGATCACGGATACGCAGCCGGACGACGTGCTGCGCGCCCGCGCCGCCTATTGGGGTCTGGTCACCCGGCTCGACATCCTCATCGGTCAGGTCGTCGACCGGCTCGAGGCGCTTGGCCTCGCCGAGGATACGCTGATCGTCTACAGCTCCGACCATGGCGACCAGCTCGGCGAACGCGGGCTGTGGTGGAAGCACACTTTCTACGAGGAATCGGTCAAGGTCCCGCTGATCCTGAGCTGGCCCGGCCATCTGCCGCAGGGCGAGCGCCGCGCCCATGTCGTGAACCTGATCGACGTCGCCGCGACGATGGTCGACGCCCTCGGCGGCAAGCCCCTGCCGCATGCGCAGGGGCTCAGCTTTCTCGACGTGGCCCGCGACGGATCGGCGCGCTGGATCGACGAGACCTTCTCGGAATACTGCACCGACACGGTCCCGCACTGGACCGGTGGCATGGCCGTGCAGCAGCGCATGATCCGCAGCGGCACCTGGAAGCTGATCGACTACAACGGCTACCGCCCGCAGCTTTTCGATCTCGCGGCGGACCCGCACGAGCTGCACGATCTCGCGGAGGATCCCGCGCATCGCGCGGTGCGCGACCGTCTGGTGCAGAAGCTGCGCGCGGACTGGGATCCCGACGCGATCGCCGCGCGGATGCGCGCGCGTCGGCGCGACAAGGACGTGATCGGCGCCTGGGCGCGGGGCACGCGCCCCGCCGACCAGCATCGCTGGAAACTGACTCCCGATCAGAACTGGGTCGGGGAAAAACCGGCGGAGTGACCGCCGCCTAGTGGGGAGGACTCAACATGAACCGTCGTACGATCCTGGCCGCTGCCGCGTTGGCGCTCGGCCTCAGCACCGCCGCCACCGCGCAGCAGGCCCTGCCGCTGCGCATCGGCGCCGCCAACGCGACCGACCACGCCGCCGCCTTCATCGGCGTCGAGCGCGGCATCTTCGCCAAGCACGGCCTCGACGCGAAGCTGGTCATGTATCAGACCGGGGTCGAGATGATTAACGGCCTGCTAAGCGGCGCGCAGGACGTCAACATCATGGGCTCCATCCCGTTCCTGGCCGGCGTGTCGAACGGCCAGCCGCTGGTCCTCATCGGGCATCTGCACGGCGACGCCGTGAACATGAGCTACTCGATGAACAATTCGATCGTCGCGACGCCCGCCTCCGGGATCAAGGAAGGCGACGTCAAGGCGCTCAAGGGCAAGAAGATCGGCCTGCCGCGCGGCACCGGCGCCGAGGGCTACCTGCTGGGCGTTCTCGCCGCCAACGGGATGAAGGACAGCGACGTCACGCTGGTCAACATCGCGCCGAGCAACCAGACCACGGCGCTACGCCAGGGCGATGTCGATGCGCTCGCGGCATGGGAGCCCTGGGGCTCGATCTCCAGCCTGCGCGTGCCCGGCGCCTACCGCGTCATCTCCGGTGGCTGCGACGCCTGCTACGATCCCGGCACGATCCTGACCACGCGCGCCAACATCGCGTCGAAGGCCGAGCAGCTGCGCCGCTTCATGGTCGCCTTCTCCGAAGCGCATCAATGGCTGCGCCAGAACTACGACGCCGCGGCGGAGATCAACATGCGCTGGATCCAGGGAGTCGATCTCGACGTCATGAAGCTGTCGATCCGCCGCTCGGGCTATGACCTGCGCGTCACGCGCAACACGCTCGACGGCTACGACAAGCGGACGATCCCGGCGCTGGTGGGCGACAAGCGCATGGCGAAGACGGTTCCCGCCGCGTCGATCGTCGATCCGCAATTCTACAAGCATGTCGAGCAGGTGGCGCCGCAGTTCTTCTCCGACCTGCCGCCGATCCCGGCGGATCGCCGCCTGTGAGCGCGGCGCCGAAGATCGCGATCCGCGATCTGCGGCTCGAGTATGTCGACGAGGAGCGCGGCCAGCGCCATGTGGCGGTGGACGCGCTTTCCCTCGACGTCGCCGAGAAGGAGTTCCTTGCCGTGGTCGGGCCATCCGGCTGCGGCAAGTCCACCCTGATCTCGGCGATCGCGGGCTTCCTCAAGCCACGCGCCGGCACGCTGGAGATGGACGGGCGTCCGATCGGCAAGCCCGGCGCGGATCGCGGCGTCGTGTTTCAGGAATACGCGCTGCTGCCGTGGAAACGCGTGATCGACAACGTCGCGCTCGGGCTCAAGTTCAAGGGCATGGCGAAGGCCGAGCGCCATGCCATCGCGCGCCGCTTCCTCGAGATCACCGGCCTCGCCGCGGCCGCGGAGAAGTTTCCCCATGAATTGTCGGGCGGCATGAAGCAACGCGCGGCAGTGGCCCGAACCCTGGCCAATGCCCCCGAGATCATGCTGATGGACGAGCCTTTCGCGGCGGTCGACGCGCAGACGCGCCTGACCTTGCAGGAAGAGCTGGTCCGTATCTGGGAGACCAGCCGCGTCACGGTGCTCTTCGTCACCCACAGCGTCGAGGAGGCGGTCTTCCTCGCCGACCGCGTGGTTGTGCTGACGCCGGGACCGGGCCGGGTCAAGGCGAGCGTCCCGATCCCCATCGCGCGATCCCGGCGCAGCTGGGCGACGCTGAACGCCGATCCCGAGTTCGGCGCGCTGCGCGACCGCGTCCTGACGCTGGTCCGCGGAGGCGACGCATGATCCGGCCGCTGGTGGCGACGTTGGCCCTGGCGCTCGCCTATTTCGGCTACGAGGCCTGGCTCGATGCCGGCGGCGCACGCAAGCTGTCGGGGATCGAGGTGCCGTCGCCGAAAGGACATTATGAGCTGCGCGTCGCCTTTCCGCCGGAGGGGTTTCACGTCACCCGCATGCAGGCGATCGGCCGCCTCATCGAGGTCAAGGGCCACTCGGTCTTCCTGATGGATGTCGAGCCGCAGGACCTGCGTGCCATCGCGCGGAACTACTGGATCGTCGGCGTCGCGCGGTGGAAGGGGCTATGAGCACCGTGCTCGCCGCGCCGTCCCTGCCCCTGTCCCGCCGCCTCGCACGGCCGGCAAAGGGGGCGCTGGGTCTCGTCCTGTTCCTCGCCCTGTGGCAGGCCTCCGTCCCGCTGGTCGGGCTCGAGGCCTATTTCTATCCGGCACCCGCCGATGTCTGGCGCGCCTTTCTCGACCTGGTCGCGAAGGGGATCCTGCCGGTCTATCTCATCGACAGCATCGGGCGCTACGCGAGCGGCGTCGCGATCGGCACCGTGCTCGGCATCGCCTGTGGCCTCGCGATCGGGATCAGCCGCCTTGCCGACCGGACGCTGTCGCCGACGATCAATTTCCTGTTCGCGATCGTCGAGGTCGCCTGGATCCCGATCTTCGTCATCTGGTTCGGCTACGGGTTCAAGACGATCCTGATCGCGCTGACCTATGTCGTCTTCTTCCCGATGCTCTACAACACGCTGGTCGGCGTGCGGACGGTGCCGCAGGTCTTCGTGAACGCGGCCCTGTCGCTGGGCGCGACGCGGCTGCAGTTGCTGCGCGAGGTGATCCTGCCCTCGGTGCTGCCCAACATCATCACCGGCTTTCGCGTCGGCGCGGGGTTCGCGTTCCGCGGCCTGATCTTCGCCGAGATCGTCGCCGCCAAGAGCGGCATCGGCTACCTGATCTTCGAGGGTGCCGCCAATCATCAGACCGCGCGCACCATCGTCGGCATGATCGTCATGGGACTGCTCTGGCTGGGGATCGACAATCTCTACCTCAAGCCCATCGAGCGCATGACGATCGAACGCTGGGGCTCCGTGACGACCGCGGAGCGCCGCGAATGACCCGTCTCGCACGCCATCTCCCCGGGCTGCTGCCCTTCGCCGCCGCGATCGCCTTCTGGCTCGTCCTTCCGCAGGCGATCGACTACCCCACCTATATGCTTCCGCCGCTGGGCCAGGTCCTCGACCGGATCGGCGAGTCCGTCATGGACGGCTCGCTGGCGCTGCATGTACGCGACAGCCTCTGGCGGCTCGCGCTGGGTTTCGCGATCGGCAACGGCATCGCCATTCCGCTCGGCGTCGCGATCGCCATGAACCGCCACGTGTCCGACCTGCTGCGACCGCTGCTGACCTTTCTGCAGTCGATCGCCGGAATCGCGTGGGTGCCGCTGGCGATCATCTGGTTCGGCATCGGCATGGGCTCGGTCGTGTTCGTCATCGCCAACACGATCTTCTTCGCCTCGATCCACAATACCGTGACCGGCGTCCAGTCGATCCCCAACACGCTGCACCGCGCCGTGCGCAGCCATGGCGGCAGCGGCGTGCAGGTCCTGACCGAACTTGTCCTGCCCGGCGCGCTGGTCCAGATCATTCTCGGTCTGCGCACCTCGATGGCCTATGGCTGGCGCGCGCTGGTCGCGGGCGAGATGATCGCCGGCACCTCGGGCCTCGGCTACATGACCATCGAGGCGGTGCAATGGTACAAGACGGAGACGATCTTGATGGGGATGATCGTCATCGGCCTGCTCTGGCTGGCGCTCGACCGCATCCTGTTCGTGCCGCTCGAAAACGCCACCATCAAGCGCTGGGGCATGATCCGGGCCTGATCCGGACATGATCGCCCCGCGCGATCCCGAACGGCGGAACAAGGCAGGGGGCAGCTCCGTTATTCCGGTGTCGCCACGACGCGCAACACGGGCTGCCATCCGCCATGGATCCTGCCATCCAATCCCGCCTCCACGACGCGCCCAGGGCGCCGGCCGCAATGGCGCGGGCGCTGTTCCTCCTCACGCTGGCGGCGATCGCCCTCGGCGGCTGCGCCCAGCGCTGGACCAAGCCCGGGGCGACCGAGGCCGATTTCAAGATCGCCCAGCTGCGCTGCGAGAGCCACGGCTATCAGCGCCTGCCGGCGGAGCTGTTCTGGACCCAGGTCTCGGCCGGGTATTACGCACCGGGATACCGGAATTGCCGGAAATCGCATGGGAGCCGACGCTGCGAGTCTCGGCCCGGACACTATGTCCCCGCGCGCTATGGCCATGTGGATCGGAACGAGGCGGCGCGAGACCGGTTCGTGGCGCTGTGCCTGGCCGACAACGGCTGGCGTCCCGTCGACTGACCGCGCGGCGTCGCGTGATGCGGCCTGTCAGGCCACCGGACGGCGTCGCATCGGGATCGCCGGGGGATAGATCTGGGCGCTTGCGCCACCGGCCCAGAGGGCCAGACGTCCGCGATAACGATCCCAGGCACGGCGCGCGCGATGCATCAGCGCCCCCTCGTCCAGGCCGGGCACGCGGCCGTCGACGAGCACCTCGCGGCCACCGACGATCACGGTCTCGCAATCGCGGCCGCTGCCCGCGAGCACGAAGCTGCGCACCGGATCGTCGACTGGTCCGTGGCGCAGGCCAGGCAGGCCCCAGATGCAGATATCCGCGGCGGCACCCGCAGCTAGGCGACCGAGATCGGGCCGTCCCAGCGCATCCGCCCCACCCACCGTCGCGGCATGGAGGAAATCCGCGATCTTTCCCGCGCCGCGCCTGCCGTCGACGACCTTGCACAGCAGCGCGCCGATCCGCATCTCCTCGACGAGGTCGGGCGGGAACGTATCGGTCCCGATGCCGATCGTGAGCCCCGCCGCGCGATACCGGTCGAAGGAGCGCAGGGCATCGCCCTCGCGGGCATTGACGACCGGACAATGGCAGATGCTCGTACCGGTTCGCGCGAGCGCCTCGATCTCGGCGAAATCCCGGACATGGATCGCGTGGGTCAGGCAGACCTGGGGCCCCGTCATCCCGGTCTCCATGAGCCATTCGAGCGGCGGCTTGCCGTATCTCGCCATCGACGCAGCGAGGTCCTGGGCATATTCCGCGACATGGGTCCGGATATGGACGCCGCCCAGCGCGCGCGACTGCCGCATCGTCTCCTGGAGAAGATCGGCCGAACAATTGCCGGCCTGATAGGGAAAGAGGAAACCGCTCAGGCGCGGATTGCCGCGAGCCTGGAGATGCCGGATCAGCGCGATGTTGCGGTCGAGACCGTCGCGCGCGGCCCGATGGTCCCAGATCCGCTCCCGCGTTCCATCTGGAAGCGCGCACTCGACCGCCTCGCGATAGAAATGGGCGACCCAGGCCCGCACGCCAAATCGATCCGCCGCGTCGGCGACCGCATAGGGCTCCGCATCGTATTCGCTCCACCCCTTCGCGGCGCTGCCGGTGACCATGCCGAAGCTCGTGGCGCCGTGCTTCAGCAACGTCACCACGGCGAACTCGGCGCTCGCGCGCAGATCGTCGTCGTCCCAGTGATACGCGCGCGCCCCGTCGCGCGTATCGGCAAGGGGCTTCGGAACGCCCGGCACCTCGGCGTCGCTCCGCAGCACCTGGGCGTCGAGATTCGCGATGCAATGAAGATTCACGAGGCCCGGCGTGACCAGCCGGTCGGTGGCCATGATGGTCCTGTCGGGGATCGGGCATGCCGGATCCGACGGATCGCCGGCAAACAGGATCCGCGTGCCCTGATAGACCACCCGCCCGCCCTCGATCGCGACATGCCGGCGCCCATCCCATGCGACCAGCCAACCTGCATCGATCCCGACCCGCGCCTCGGTTTCCAAGGGCCATCCTCCCCATGCGCGCACCGCGCGCCATGACTGCCACGCGAGTCGTCGCGGACGGTGCGATGTGCAAGAGTGCCCCGAACGGAAATTGGGTTCATGTCGAAAACCGTGACCGTCGGCCCTGCGGCCGTTTCCGGTGGGCGAGCGCATCCCCTCCGCCTCCCGCCACTCGGCCTGGGATGCGCGATGCTCGGCCGGACCGATCACGGCCTCGACGACGCCGCGGCCATCGACGCGATCCGTCATGCGGCGGCGCGTGGCATCGCCTGGTTCGACACCGCGCCGCTCTACGGTGCCCATCTCTCCGAGATCCGCCTGGGTGCCGCACTCGCGACCATCGTGCCGCCTCCGCTGGTGTCGACCAAGATCGGCTTCGATTTCATCAGCCCGCCAGGGCGCGTCGTCGCGGCTACGGCACGGCGCAGCGACTACTCCGCGGCATTCGCCGCCCGCTCCTTCGCCGCGAGTTGCGCGCGCCTTGGACGGGCACATGTCGACCTTGTCTTCGTCCATGATCCCGCTGGCGCCGCGGATGTCGCAGCGGCCGGAACCGTCGCCGCGCTCGAGCAACTGCGCGCGGACGGGCGTGTCGGCGCCATCGGTGTCGGCGTCAACGATGTCGGGGTCGCGCGCGATCTGCTCGCCCGGGTCCGTCTCGACGCCGTCCTGCTGGCGGGTCGGTACACGCTGCTCGACTGGAGCGGCGCGTCCTTCCTGCGCGAATGCCATGACGCGGGCATCGCGACCATCGTCGCCGCGCCCCTCGCCTCCGGCCTCCTGGCGACAGGCGCCCGCAGCCCCGGCACCTACCTCTACCAACCAGCCCCCGCCGGGATACGCGCGCGGGTCGCAGCCATCGAAGTGATCTGCGAACGGCACGGCGTCAGTCTGCGCGCGGCCGCCCTGCGCTTCGCGGCCGCGAACCCGCACGCGACCAGCCTCCTCATCGGCGCCGGCACACGTGCCGAGATCGACGATACCCTCGCCTGCCTTGCGACGCATATTCCGGCCGCGCTCTGGGACGACCTCGCCGCCGCCGGGCTGCTTGCGGCAGAGCTGGCGCGTCCGACCGAACCCCCGCGATGACGCAAACTTCGTGACGGCCTCTCGGCACCGGTGACATGGGCGCCGAAGCGGGTACACTGGCCACACGCAGGACGAGGGGAACGCGATGGGGACGACGCGCGCCGGAGTGACCGGCGTCACGGTCATGCCGGAATTCTTCCAGGTCGAGGGCATCGAAGCGGTCCTCGACAATCTGCAGCGTCGTGCGCGCGTCACGGCGATCGCGACCTCGCCCTACGTCATGGCGCCGATGCCCGACGGACAGGGCGGACGCGAGCCGCCGATCGATGCCGGGGCCGGCAGCGTGCGCCTACTCGATCGCCCTCTCTGGGGACGCCGCGAACTCTTCGTGCGCACCGCGCCGAGCTTCGCCCCCGACCCCGCGCTCTATCGCGGCCTGCGCTACCAGCCGGCCGCCGCGGACGATCTCACCCACGCGCATGGTCACGTGGTGGCGGACACCATCCGCGCCGCGAAGGCCCGCGGGATGATGGTGCTGCTCCAGGTCCAGGCGGCGATCCCGCCCGGCTACCGCGTCCAGTTCGGCGGCCCGGTCGAGGAGGATCGCCCGCGGCTGCCCGACGGGTCGACACCGGCCATACGCGTCGACAACAACGGCTCGCTCGCAAGCCCGCATCTGCACGACTACGCACGCGCCATGGTGCGCGACATCCTGCGCGCCTATCCGGAGATCGACGGCCTGCGCATCGACTGGCCGGAATACCCGCCCTACTCGCTCGACGGCGCGTTCTTCGATTTCGGGCCGCATGCCGAGACCGCCGCCGCGCGGCTGGGCTACGATTTCGGCGCGATGCGCGAGGCGGCGGGCGCGTTGCGCGCCAAGCTGCTGGGCGGCCTGACCCCGGCCGATCTCACGATGTGGACCGAGCGCGACGGTGGGCGGTTCCGACTGCTCCAGGCTTTGATCGACACGCCGGCGCTGCGCGACTGGCTCGCCTTCAAGACGGATCTCGCGACCGGCATCGTCGACACGTTCCGCGCGGCGCTGGACGAGGTGGCGCCGGGGCGAATGCTGGTCGCGGGCGCCTTCCCGCCGCCCTTCACCGCGCTTTCCGGTTTCTCGTTCCGGCACGCCGCGCGCAGCTGCGACGCGATCATGGTCAAGCTCTTCACGATGCACTGGGCGATGATGGTCCGTGCCTGGGGCGACACGCTGGTCGCCGCAAATCCCGGCCTGCGCGGTCACGCCGCGCTGCCGCGCACGCTGGCCGCGCTGTTCGACATCGTCGACGATGCCGGCTACGACCGGTTGGAGGATTGGCGCTATCCCGAGCCCGAGGACGCACATCCCGTCGGCGGCCACGCGCAGACCCGCAAGATCCGCAGCGCCCAGGCCGAAGCCGGCGATACGCCCGTCTGGGCCCTGCCCCACGGCTACGGCCCGGTCGCCGATTTCGCGCGGCGCTTCGCCATCGCGCACGACGCCGCGCAGGGCCGCGTCTGGGTGAACCGCTATGGCTATCTGTCCGACGCGAAGCTCGACGCCATGGGCGCGGTCGTCGCGCGGCAAGGCGAAGACTGACCGCACGGAATTCGCCGACCGGATCCGAAAAGAAACCAGGAGGAAGACATGCTCATGCGACGATTGATCTCTGGTGTCGCGCTCGCCGCGTCCCTGCTCGCGACCGGCTGGGCCAACGCGGCGTGGCCGGAAAAGCCCATTCGCATCGTCGTGCCATTCGGTCCCGGCGGCACCTCCGACATCGTGGCGCGGTTCCTGCAGAAGCTGATCGAGGAAAAGAAGGTCCTCAATCAGCCCGTCGTGATCCAGAACGTCAGTGGACATTTCTCGGTCGGCGCGCGGCAGGTCATGACCGCGCAGCCCGACGGCCACACATTCCTGATCATCCACCTCGCTCTCCTCTCGGGCGAGGTCGTCGACCCGAAGCGCGGCGTCTCGTACCGTAATTTCGATCCCGTGGCGCTCACCGGCGGGTTCTGCTTCCACCCGATCGTTCGCCAGGACTCGCCGTACAAGACGCTCAAGGACCTCCTCGACGCCGCGAAGGCCGCGCCCGGAACAATCGTCACCGGGGTCAATATCGGGGCGCTCAACCATATGACAGGGCTCTTCATGGAGCGTGGCTCTCCGGGCGCGAAGTTCCGCTTCGCCCAGATCGGCGGCGGCGGCGAGAACTTCGCCGCGATCATGGGCGGGCACACGCAGCTGACCGTGCTGTCGAGTTCCGAATACCAGAGCTACAAGGCGAATGGCATCCGCGCCCTCGCCTATACCGGCCCGGAGCGGCTGAAGCTCGAACCCGAAATTCCCACGGCCCGGGAGTTGGGCCTCGGCTTCGAGTATTGCGCCGAGAATTTCTGGTTTGCGCCGAAAGGCACGTCCCGCGAGGCGATCGACGGCATGGCGGCAGCGCTCGAAAAGGCGAACGCGATGCCGGAAATGCAGGAGTTCTTTTCCCGCCAGGCGCAGACTGGCCAGTTCATGAAGGGGGACACGTATCGTCAGCATCTCGATTCTGTCTTCCAGGTCATCGAACCGGTCGCGAAGCTGGCCGCCCCCCAGTGACGGCGGCGCGGAGATGGCGCGCAACCTCGAAAGACTGACGGATCTCGTTGCCGGCGGCGTCGTTCTCGCGTTCGCCGCCGGCATGCACCTTGCGGCGCGCGCCGAGCCGCCGGCGCTCTACGATCCTCTGGGGTCCGGGACTGCGGCGCGATACGTGTCGCTGGTCCTGGGAGCTCTTGCGCTGATCCTGCTCCTCAAGGCGTCGCTCGGTCTGCGCGTCGCCCAATCCCAGCAGAGCCTGATCGTCGGTCTGGACGGGCAGACAGATGGCGACTACGCGCTGAGACCGTGGCTCGCGGCATTCGTGATGGTCGCGACCGCGGGATACGCGGCGCTGCTGACCGCCGGCGTTCCGTTCCGGTGGTCGACGATGCTCTTCCTCTTCGTGCTCGGCGCCGCGATGGGCGACCGGTCGCGCAGGCATGCCGCGATCGCGGCCGCGGTCGCGGTGATCGGGGCCCTCGCGATCGACACCGTCTTCTCCCGCCTGCTCCTGGTCCAGCTGCCATGACGCTGCTCGACGCCTTCGTCCATCTGCTGGCGCCCACACAACTCGCGATCATGCTCGGCGGCGTCCTGCTCGGCATCGCGGTCGGCGTGATGCCCGGGATAACCGCCGGCATGCTGCTGGCGCTGACCCTGCCGTTCACCTATTCGATGAACAGCGTCAATGCGGTCATCCTGCTCGTCTCGATGTTCGTCGGCGGCGTGTCCGGCGGTCTGGTCACGGCGACCCTGATGCGCATTCCCGGCGAACCGAACGCAATCATGACGACGCTCGACGGCTACCCGCTCGCGCGGCGCGGATTTCCGGGGCGCGCGCTGGGGCTAGGCAATGCAGCCTCCATCGTGGGCGGCGCGCTGTCCTGGGTCGCGCTCGTCCTTCTGACGGGACCGCTCGCCAAGGCCGCGATCATTTTCGGGCCCTGGGAGAATTTCGCGCTCTTGCTGATGGCGCTGGCGCTGATCACGTCGCTCAGCAGGGGATCGTTCCTCAAAGGCATGATCGCGGCGCTGCTCGGCGTGCTCCTGGCGATGCCCGGCGTCGACGAAACGTCGGGTCGCGTGCGACTGACCTTCGAGATCGATGCGCTGACGAACGGCTTCCAGTTGCTGCCCGTGGTGGTCGGGATGTTCGCGTTGTCGCAGATCGTCGCGGACACCCTGCATGTCGACCAGGGCACCGACCATGTGCGGGCGAACATGCGCGGCATCCTGATCTCGCTGCGCGACTACGTCGTCCATGGGTGGAACATGCTGCGTTCGGCGCTGATCGGCGTCTGGATCGGGGTGCTGCCAGGCGTGGGCGCCACCGTGGCGTCCATCGTCGCCTACAGCACGGCGAAGAGCCTCTCGAAGACGCCGGAGGCGTTCGGCACCGGCAGCGAGGAAGCGATCGTCGCGGCGGAGAGCGCCAACAACGCCACCACCGGCGGCACGCTGATCCCGCTGCTGGCCCTGGGGATACCGGGCGGTCTCGCCGACGCCATTCTCCTGGCCGCGCTCATGATCCACAATCTCAAGCCAGGACCGCTCCTCTTCGCCACGAATCCCGACATCGTCAATGCGATCATGGCGACCCACCTCGCCGCGCATATCGCGATGTTCGCCTTGATGACCGTCGGATGCGTGATCTTCGCGCGCCTCATGCTCGTGCCGCGCGCCTTCCTGTTCCCGCTGGTGATCGTGTTCTGCGTCGTCGGCGCCTATGCGCCCGACAGCCAGATCTCCGATGTCTGGATCATGCTGATCTTCGGGATCGTCGGTCTCGCGCTGGAATACGCCCGCTTCCCGCTCGCGCCGTTCGTCGTCGGCTTCGTGCTCGGCCCGCTGGCCGAAGCGAAGCTGCGCACCGCACTGATGACGTCGGCAGGATCGATGCTGCCCCTGCTCCAGCGGCCCATCGCCCTCGGCCTCACGCTGGTCGCGGTGACGACCTGCCTGTGGCCCCTCCTGCGGCTGCTGCGGCGGCGATGAGGCCATCGCAACACGCAGCCACCGGGACATGCGGATCGCACGCCGCGCAATGAGACCCGTGACGATCCTTATCGCGAGCCTGGGCGCTGTCGTGGCGCTGCTCCCCCTCGCCGTCCTGCTGCTCGGTCCCGCGCGGATCTGGAGCGTCTTCGGTCCGGCCGATCTCGGACCGGTGGACTTCGCGCGGCTCGAGCGGCGGAGTTCGCCCAACGACGCGCTCGCCCGTCCGGATGCGCTGCCCGGTGCCGCGCGCGCCGACATCGCCGCGCCGGTCTTCGCGATCGACGCGCGGGCGCTGCGTGCCGCCATGGCGCGCGCCCTCGCGGAGGAGCGCGATCTCCTTCGCGTCGCCGTCGATCCGGTGGCCGGCACCGAGCGCTATGTCCAGCGCACGCCCCTGCTCGGCTTCCCGGATACGATCGACGTCCTCTATCTCGATCTTCCGGAGGGGCGCGGCACGCTCGCGCTCTATTCGCGCTCGCAGTTGGGCTATCGCGATCTCGGCGCCAATCGCGCGCGCATCGAACGCTGGCTCGCGCGCCTGACGCGCGTTGCGCCGGTCGCGCCTTGACGGCAGGGCGCGAGGACCGGCGATCGCCGGCTCATCGTCGCCCGAGGAGACCGCGCTCGAAGACGATCAGGACGACCGCGCCCACGATCGCCGCCATGGCCAGCAGCATCGGGATGGTCAGCGCCTCGTCGGCCACGAAATACCCGATCAGCACGGCGACCACGGGGTTGACGAAGGCATAGGTCGAGATGCGCGTCGGCGGCTCGTGGCGCGTCAGCCAGACGAAGGCGCCGAAGCCGCAGAACGTGCCGAAGACGAGCAGATAGGCCATGCCGGCGAGGGAGCGCAGCGAGATCTGCGCGACGGCGAAGCCCTCGGCATGGCCCAGGGCGAAGCCGATCGCCAGCAACGCGCAGCCACCGAACAGCAACTGGAACCCGGCCGTGGCCAGCAGGCTCGCGGGCCGCGGCAGCCGTGTCGCGAGCACGGTGCCCAGTCCCCAGCTGAACGCGCCGGCGAGGGTGATCGCCGCGTAGAGCGGATCCGCCATGCCCATCGCCGCGCCGCCATTCACCAGCACGCCGACGCCGGCGAGACCCACGGCCACGCCCAGGACGACGCGCGGCCCTGGACGCCCGCCGCCGAGCGCCCAGACGATCAGCGGCACGAAGAACGGCGTGGTCGCGATGAGCAGCGCCGCGACGCCCGAGGGCAGCCGTGTCTGGGCGGTCGCGAGCAGTCCCTGGTTGCAGGCGAAGAACAAGGTGCCGACCAGCGCCGCGGACCCCAGCTGCGCGGCCGTCGGCAGACGCACACGCAGCGCGAAGGCGATCGCCAGCATCAGAAGCCCCGCGACCACGCTGCGCCCGCCCATCGCGAAGGCCGGCGGAATGGTCTCCACCGAGAGCTTGATGGCGAGATAGGTCGAGCCCCAGACGCAGTAGATCGAACCGTAGGCCAGCGCCAGTTGCCAGACAGGCGGCCTCACGTCATGCCGCCGCGCGAGGGTGGAGACGACGGGGCGGCGATATCCTGGGCGGAAACCCGGGGGATTCCCGGCGCGTCGTCTTTCATCGCGCGAGAGACTAACCGTCCAAACGCGCGCGACGCGACAGCGTTGTCGGCATGTCCGCCATCGCGCGGCGCATGCTGAGGCACTCAGTCGCGCGGTCTGCGTATCGGCGCGATGCATGCGATCACGCCCGCCACCCCGCCAGCGTCGCCATGGCGAAGTCCGCGTAGGAGATCGGCTTGCGGCCCAGCAGTTCCGTCATCCGTTCGACATCGCCCGGCCGTGCCGCCATGCCGTCGGCGCAAAACCGATCCAGCATCAGGCGCATGTCCATTGCCATCCAGCCGGGCGCGTGATGCGCAAGCCGCGCCTCGAACGATGCCGTGTCGCTGCCGGCATAGGTCACCGGCTTGCCCAGCAGGCGCGACCAGATCCCCGCGATGCCGGGACCGGGCAGCGCCTCCGGCCCCACGAGGTTGATCGTCTCGCCCGGCAGCGGCACGGATGAGTGTTCGCGCCGCAGGAGGGCCGTCGCCGCGATCTCGGCGATGTCGCGCACATCGACCATGGAGACGCCGACCTCGCCGATCGGGAAGGGTAGAGCCCCGGCCCCATCAAGGCATCCCTGAAGAACCGCGCGTCGTTCTGCATGAAGCAGTTCGGTCGCAGGATCGTCGCGGGGATTCCCATCTGCGCGATCATGCGTTCGACGGCGTGCTTCGTGGCGAAGTGCGGCACGTTCGTGAACCGCTCGCCGTTGAAGACCGAGAAATAGACGACGCGCTCGATGCCGGCCTCGCGCGCCAGGTTGAGGGTCAGCACCGCTTCGGTCAGCTCCTGCGGGGACACGGCGTTCAGCAGGAACAGGGTGGTCACACCGCCCAGGGCCTTGCGCATGGCGGCGACGTCCAGCATGTCGCCGGCGACCGGGACGACCCCGGCGGGAAATCTTGCCTTGGCCGGATCGCGCGTCAGGGCGCTGACGGCGACGCCGCGGCGGACGAGTTCCTGCACGAGCGCGGCGCCGACGGTTCCCGTGGCTCCGGTGACGAGGATGGTCATCTGAAATTCCGTCTGCATGCCGGCCAAGGCGCGCCGCCGGGGCTTGCGTCCGCCGACGAGGATCTTCGGGACCGTCGCTCGCCCCGCTGCGCGGGCCGGAACGCGATGATCCGAAGGCGTAGGGCGAAGCTGGGGCGTCAGGCGGAAAAGGACAATCCGCGATTATTGGCATAGACTGTCCCAATGATTGGACATTCAGATCTGAACGCCGCTCTGGTCCTCGTCCGCGTGGTGCAGACCGGCAGCTTCCGGAACGCGGCCAGGGCGCTGGGCATGCCGAAGAGCACGGTGAGCCGGAAGGTCGCCGAACTGGAGGAGCGGCTGGGCGCGCAGCTGCTGCTGCGCACGACGCGCAGCCTCGCTCTGACCGATGCGGGCGCGGCCTTCGTCGAGGAGGCCGAAGCCGCGATCGCGCGGCTGGAGGCCGCCGAGGCGGCGGTGGCCGAGCAGCAACGCGCGCCGCGCGGCCGGCTCAGGGTTACGACGACGATCCCGCTGGGACAGGCTTTCCTCGCACCGCTGGTCGCCGAGTTCCTCGACGCCTATCCGGGCGTCGAGGTGATGCTCCACCTGACCGATCGATCGGTGGACCTCGTCGCCGAGCGCTTCGACGTCGCGCTGCGCGCCGGCGCCCTCCCGGATTCGAACCTGATCGCACGGCTGGTCGGCAGCGGCGCACATCGCGTGGTCGCGAGCGCCGCCTATCTGGCGCGCCATGGCACCCCCGAACGCCCGGCGGAACTCACAGGGCATCACTGCCTGCGCTTCACCAAGCTGGGCACCGCGGTCCGCACGACCTGGCCCTTCGGCAAGGGAAAGCGCGCGATGGAGGTGGCCGTCGCCGGTCGTTTCGTCAGCGACGATTTCGCCGCGCTTCGTCTGGCCGCCGAGCGCGGGCTGGGGATCGCGCGGCTGCCGGGCCTGATCGTCCACGAAGCGATCCGCGCGGGACGACTCGTCAGCCTGCTCGACGCCCATGCGCCGCCCCCGACGCCGCTGCAAGTGGTCCATGTCGGCGGCCGGCACCTGCCGCCCCGCACCCGCGCCTTCCTGGACTTCGTCGAGCCGCGTCTCGCCCAAGCGCTGGCCCGGGCGACCGCGGCGTAGCGCGGGCAGATTCAAGATGATGAGTACCGGGGACGGAAAAAGTCTCTCCAGGACAGAAATCCCCCCGCGCCGGACCTGCTCATCCTCGAGCCGCGTGCCGGGGGGATTTCTGTCCTGGAGAGACTTTTTCCGTCCCCGGTACTCATCATCTTGAATCTGCCCGCGCTATGCCGCGGTCGCCCGGGCCAGCGCTTGGGCGAGACGCGGCTCGACGAAGTCCAGGAAGGCGCGGGTGCGGGGCGGCAGGTGCCGGCCGCCGACATGCACGATGTGGAGCGGGGTCGGGGGCGGCGCATGGGCGTCGAGCAGGCTGACGAGTCGTC
>CAIOSQ010000442.1 GCA_903860935.1 uncultured Rhodospirillales bacterium
GCGTGACGAACATCTCGACGGCGATCAGGCCGATGGCGTCGAGTTCGGTGACGATCCGCCGCGCGATCCGCCCGGCCTCCGCCGCGACCGCCGGGTCGATGGCGGCGGGTGCGATCGTCTCGTCGAGGATGTGATGCACGTGCCGGTTCTCGACCGGGACATAGGCCGCGACATTGCCCGATGCGTCGCGCGCGGCGATCACCGAGATCTCGCAGGCGAAATCGACGATCGCTTCGAGGATGCAGGGGACGCTGCCGAAGCGCGTGAACGCCGCCGCCGCATCCGCCGCGCTGGCGACACGGGCCTGACCCTTGCCGTCGTAGCCCATCCGCGCGGTTTTCAGGATGCCCGGCGCGATCGTGGCGAGGGCGGCCGGGATCTCCGTCGCGCTCTCGATGGCGGCGAAGCGTGCGGTACCGATCCCGGCGCGGGCCATCGCCTGTTTTTCCTGGATGCGGTCCTGGCAGATCGCGAGCACGGACGGGGACGGCCGCACGGGCTTGAGCCGCGCGAGCGCCTCGACCGGGGCGAGCGGAATGTTCTCGAACTCGTAGGTGATCACGTCGACGCTGTCGGCGAAGCGGCGCTGCGCGTCGGCATCGTCGTAGGCGGCGCGTATCGTGAGGGCGCTGACCTGGCTCGCCGGCGCATCCGCCTCCGGGCAGAAGATGGCGCAGCGATAGCCAAGCCGGGCCGCTGCGAGGGCGGTCATCCGGCCAAGCTGGCCGCCGCCCAGGATGCCGATCGTCGAACCCGGCGGGAGGGGCGTCGCCGGGGCGCTCATCGTCCGGCCTTGTCCGTGGTCTCTACCGGGACCCGCGCCACCGCATCGGTCTGCGCCGCCCGCCATGCCGACAGGCGCCTGTCGAGTGCCGGGTCGGAGAGGGCGAGGATGGACGCGGCCAGGAGGGCGGCGTTGCGCGCGCCCGATTCGCCGATCGCGAGCGTGCCGACCGGCACGCCACCCGGCATCTGGACGATCGACAGGAGGCTGTCGAGTCCCTGCAGCGCCTTGCTCTGTACCGGCACGCCGAGCACGGGCAGGGTCGTCATCGACGCCGCCATGCCGGGAAGATGTGCGGCGCCGCCGGCGCCGGCGATGATCACCTTGAGCCCGCGCGCCTTGGCGCCGCTGGCGTAGGTGAAGAGCCGTCGCGGCGTGCGATGCGCCGAAACGATTCGGCGCTCATGCGGGACCGCCAGGGCATCGAGGATCTCGCACGCGGCGCGCATGGTCTGCCAATCCGACTGGCTGCCCATGATCACCCCCACCACGGGGGTCGTTTTCGACATTTTAATCTCTCTCGCGGGATGATCCGGACCGCTCGCCGCTGCTTTCGGAGCGGACCGCGCAGGACGGCGTCGGGCGGTAACAAAGGCTTTAGGATATTCCGTTATTCCGGAGAACGGAAATCTGCTTCGGCAGCGTTCAACCCTCTCCGACAGGGCTTACATCGATGAAGATCGATACCAGATCGCCTAGGGAAATCGCCGGCCCCCGTGGCCTGCAGCGCGCGCCGGCCACGACCGGCGCGGCACGCGACGCCGGCGCGCGGGGCGGATCTGCGCCCGTCCGCGACCTCACCTCGGTCATGGGCATTCCGGACACGGAATTCACGCCCAAGGTGAAGCAGGCGATCCTCGCGCTGATGGCGGAGGTCGACGCATTGCGCCGCGACCTCCAGGTCGCGCAGACGCGCCTCAAGAGCCTGGAGCAGACGGCCGATCAGGACACGCTGGCGCCGATCGCCAATCGCCGCGCCTTCGTGCGCGAGCTGTCGCGGATGATGTCCTACGCGGAGCGCTACGGCGCGCCGGCCTCGGTGCTCTATTTCGACGTCGACGGACTCAAGGACATCAACGACACGCATGGCCATGCGGCGGGAGACGCCGCGTTGCTGCATGTCGCGCGGATCCTGGCGGACAATGTCCGCGACACCGACACGGTCGGGCGTCTCGGCGGCGACGAGTTCGGCATGATCCTCGCGCAGGCGGACGAGCGTCAGGCCTCCGAGAAGGGGCATGCGCTCGCGCAGGCGATCGAGGCGCGGCCGCTGGACTGGAAGGGGCAATCGCTGCGGCTCTCGGCGTCCTGGGGCAGCTATTCGTTCCGGTCGGTCGGCGATCCGGCCCATGTGCTGGACGCCGCGGACCGCGAGATGTATCTGCGAAAACGCGCTGCGCGACGATAGTCGGCAGACCGCTCAGGCGATGATGTCGGGCAGGAGTTCCGCCTCGAGTCGCGCGATCTGATCCTTGAGCGCGAGCTTGCGCTTCTTGAAGCGCTGCAGCTGAACCTGGTCATGCAGCGGCGACTCGGTGAGCCGCGCGAGGCCGGCGTCGAGATCGCGATGTTCCTCGCGCAGCGCCGCGAGACGTTGTCTCAGCGTCGCTCGTTCGTCGGGCGCCGCATGCGTCGCGCCGGCGTCCGGGATCGGGGTGATCGTCCCGTCGGTCGCGATCGACACGAAGCCGCCCGAGGCGAATCCGGCCTGGGCGGAGGAATCGAGCCGCAGCAGCGGCGGCCCTTCGCGCCCAAGCTCGCGTCCCACGACGATCCCGAGCCCGAGAATCGCGTCGATCTCGCCGAGCACGATCGCGGCGGGCGCATTGCCGGCGACGATGAGTTCGAGCAGCACGGAACTCGACGAACTGGAGCCGCGGGTGCCGGGGAGCATCAGCACGCGTCCCTCGAGGCGTTCCCCGCAATGTTCGCTTTCGATATCCGTGATCCGGCCGGTCGCGGCATCGACCCCGCCCCAGAAGCTGAGCGGCCGCGCGCTGCGCAGGACGCGGCCCGTCGCGATCCCTGGAATGACGGGTTCGGCCTTCATGCCCAGATCTCCGGATCGCGCGCGACGTGCCCCGAAACCGCGCTCTCGACGCAGTCGGACAGCGTGCCGAACGCCACGTCGCGGCCCGTATTGGGTTTCATGTAATGGGCGAATTTGCCCGAATTGGTCATCACCAGACCGGTGCCGTCCGCCATGATCGGCGTGACGACGACGCAGGTGTCGAGCACGATCGTGACGCCGGCGGCGCGCAGAGCCTCGGTCGTCGCAGCGCCGTCGCCGCCCTCGACAGCGTGGCGTCCCGTGCAGGCGTAGAAGGGCACGCGGCTGCGCCGACCGGCGAACAGCGCCGCGAGGCGCCCCAACTCGACCGCCGACAGATGCGGGCTGCCGATCGCCACCGCGTCGATCGCCGCGCCGCGCGCGGCCTGCGTCGTGGACAGCCCGGCACGCGCCTGCGCCAGCATCGCGGCGGTCAGCGTGATGCGCCGCGCCGGGGGATGTCCGCCGCATGCGGTCTCGAGATCCGGTGCCTCGGGTGTGCGACCGACGACATGGAAGAGCCCGACCGCGCCGGTCGAGGCCGCGGCCGCGCCGAGCGCCTTGAGGTGGTCCTCGTCGAGATCGGGCGACAGGCCCAGTATGGCCGCGACCGCGCCGCCGCTCTCGCGGCCAAGCCAGGCGCCGAGCACCGGATAGAGTGCATCCTCTGCCAGCAGCGCCGGCGGCAGCCCGCTGGCATCGACCACCAGCGTCGCGCGACGATCCTCGTCGCGATGCAGACCGGCGAGCGGCGCGCGGGCGGTCAGCGCACAGCAAACATCGAGGAAATCGCCGTAGCGCGCGGTGCGCGCCCCGAGCACGGAATTGGCGAAGACGATCGCGTTCGATTCGCCCCAGGCGACATGCGTGCCCAGCGCCGGGCGGTGCCCCGCCTGGTACGGCGCGCAGGTCCAGGTCGGTCGGCAGCCGAGCGCCTCGTAGGCGCGCGCCATCCGCGCGGCGAGGTCGCGCGCGGTGCCTTCGAGGCGGACGACGCCGTGCTGCACGAGGTCGAGAGCGCCGACATTGAGCGTGGTCGGCACCGCGACATGGCCGCGCTCGGCGACCAGCAGTTCGGCGAAAGCGACCCCACCGGCGCCGTGATAGAGGCAACCATCGACATGCGACGAGGCGATCGGGACGAGCCGATGTGCCCCCATCAGCCGCGCGGCCTCCGCGACCACGCGCATCGCGCGCTGCGCCGCGGCGCCATGCGCCCCGGCGAGCGTCGCGCGTTCCTGGTCATCGAGGACGAGCATATGCGGCTCCGGAAGCGGGTCAGTTGTTGCGCGGCATCCGGCCTTCGAGCGGGTAGGCGGGATCGTTGTACCCCGGGGTCGAGGGATGGCCAGGGCTCACCAGCGAGTCGATGAACGCCTCGTCCTCGGCGTCCATGCGGTAGTCGATCGCCGGGCGGTAGCTGCGCCACTGCTCCAGCGTGCGCGGTCCGGCGATGGCCGAACTCACGAAGGCGTTGTTCAGCACCCAGGCGATCGCGAAGGCGACAGGCGTCGTGCCCTTGGCCTCGGCATGCGCCTTTACGCGCTGCGCGAGTTCCAGCGATTCATGGCGCCACTCGGTCTGCATCATGCGCGTGTCCTTGCGGCTGGCGCGCGATCCCTCGGCCGGTGCGACGTTCGGCATGTACTTGCCGGACAGGACGCCGCGGGCGAGCGGCGAGTAGGGGACGGCGCCGAGGCCGAAATGGCCGCAGGCCGGCAGATGCTCGACCTCGGGCATGCGGTTGAAGGCGTTGTAATAGGGCTGGCTCGCGGCCGGGCGATCGATGCCGAGGCCGTCGGCGATGCGGCAGATCTCGGCAACGCGCCAGCTGCGATGGTTGGAGACCGCGAAATAGCGGATCTTGCCGGCGCGCTGAAGGTCGCCCATCGCGCGCACGCTCTCCTCGAGCGGCGTCGTGTGGTCTTCCTTGTGCATGTAGTAGAGATCGATGTGGTCGGTGCCGAGGCGCCGCAGCGACGCCTCGCAGGCCTCGACGATCCAGCGGCGGCCGAGCCCGCGATGATTCGGGCTCTTCTCCGTGCTCATCGGGTTGCAGACCTTGGTGGCCAGGACCCAGCGGTTGCGGTCGCGGGCGATGGCGCGGCCGACGATCTCCTCGGACGCGCCGTCGTTGTAGACGTCGGCCGTGTCGATGAAATTGCAGCCGATCGCGCGCGCGTCGTCGACGATCCGTACCGACTCCGCCTCGTCCGTGGCGCCGCCGAACATCATCGTGCCGAGGCACAAGGGGGACACTTTGAGACCGCTACGGCCGAGCTTGCGCGTTTCCATCGTCTTCTCCTGCTGGACTGCCTTTGCGTTTAGCACGCGCGCGCGCCGGACGCAGCAGCCCGCTTGCGCCGCCGTCGCGGCCCGGCCGCGGCGTCGGGCGCGACCAGGGCCGCGCGCGCCGTTGACAGGGCGGCGGGGCGCGACCAGCATCCCGGCTTCACCCGAAAGAGGAACGCCAATGCCCCGCAAGACGCCCGAGCAGCTCCGCAGCCATCGCTGGTACGGGGTCCAGGACCTCCGCTCCTTCGGACACCGCTCGCGCACCAAGCAGATGGGCTTCGGGTCGGAGGATTACGCGGGCAAGCCGGTCATCGCCATCGTCAATACCTGGAGCGAGATGAACCCCTGCCATGCGCATTTCCGGCTGCGCGCGGACGAGGTCAAGCGCGGGGTCTGGCAGGCCGGGGGCTTCCCGGTCGAACTGCCCGCGATGTCGCTGGGCGAGCCGATGATGAAGCCGACCACGATGCTCTACCGCAACCTCCTGGCGATGGAGGTGGAGGAGCTGCTGCGCGCCAACCCGATCGATGGCTGCGTGCTGCTCGGCGGCTGCGACAAGACCACGCCGGCCATGATCATGGGCGCGGCGTCGATGAACATCCCGACGATCTTCGTGCCGGCCGGCCCGATGCTGCGCGGCCATTGGCAGGGCAAGACGCTCGGCTCGGGCTCGGATGTCTGGAAGTACTGGGCGGAAAAGAAGGTCGGCAACATCGACGACCGTGCCTGGGGCGAGATGGAAGACGGCATCGCGCGGTCCTTCGGCACCTGCATGACCATGGGCACCGCGGCGACGATGATGTCGGCGGCCGAGGCGTTGGGCATGTCGCTGACCGGCGCGTCGTCCATCCCGGCGGCCGATTCGGCGCATCCGCGCATGGCCACCGCATCGGGCCGGCGCATCGTCGAGATGGTGTGGGAGGATCTGAAGCCGAGCGACGTGATGACCCCCAAGGCGATCGAGAATGCGGTCGCCGTGACCATGGCGCTCGCCGGCTCGACCAATGCCATCGTCCATCTGATCGCGATGGCCGGGCGCGTGGGCGTGAAGCTCGACCTCGACCAGTTCGACCGGATTTCCCGCCGCATGCCGCTGCTCGGCAACATCCGCCCGTCCGGCAAGTACCTGATGGAGGATTTCTTCTACGCCGGCGGCCTGCCCGCGATGATGGCGCGGCTCAAGGACCTGCTGCACCTGGATTGCGTGACGGTGAGCGGGCGGACGCTGGGCGAGGAGCTGGAGGGCGCCAAGGTCCACAACGACGACGTCATCCTGCCGCGCGAGGCGCCGCTGGCGGCCGAAGGCGGTCTCGCCGTGCTGCGCGGCAATCTCTGCCCCGACGGCGCGGTCATCAAGCACGCGGCGGCGCAGAAGGACCTGCTGGTCCATGAAGGCCCGGCAATGGTCTTCGAGGACTACAACGAAATGGCGGCGAAGCTGGACGATCCCGACCTGCCGGTGACGAAGGACTCCGTGCTGGTGCTCAAGAGCGCCGGGCCGCTGGGCGGACCGGGCTTCCCGGAATGGGGCATGCTGCCGATTCCGAAGAAGCTGCTGGAGCAGGGGGTGCGCGACATGGTGCGCATCTCCGACGGGCGCATGTCCGGGACCAGCTACGGCGCGTGCATCCTGCATGTCGCGCCGGAATCGGCGATCGGCGGGCCGCTGGCGCTGGTCCGCACCGGCGACATCATCGCCCTCGACGTTCCCAACCGCACGCTGACGCTGAAGGTTGCGGACGACGAACTGGCGCGGCGGCGCGCGGCCTGGAAGCCCAAGGAGATGATCTACCCGCGCGGCTACGGCCAGATGTTCGCCAAGCACGTCACCCAGGCGGACAAGGGCTGCGATTTCGACTTCCTCGAGGGCAACGCGCCCATTCCCGAGCCGGAGATCCATTGACGGGCAGAGCGGTAAAACATAGTTTTCCGCCCCATGATCAAGACCATCACCAAGGTCGGGAACTCCGCCGGCCTGATCCTCGACGCCGCCCTGCTCGACCTCGCCCATCTCAAGGTGGGCGACAAGGTCAATGTCGAAGTGCATGAGAGCGGGACGGTGTCGCTGGTGCCGGTTCGTCCGGCGATCACGCCCGACGAAGCCGGCGATGCCGCGCGGCGGATCATCCGGGCCAACGACGCCCTGTTCCGTCGTCTCTCGTGAATGACGAGATCGTCCATCTGAGCGTCTCCGCCGTCCTCGCGATCCATCGCGAGGTCCTCGCGGCGCATGGCGGTGGCGCGGGTGTCCGCGACCAGACGCTTCTCGAATCCGCGGTCGCCGCGCCGCAGGCCACCTATGGTGGTATTCCGGTCATGTCCGACACAATCGAGGTCGCCGCCGCGTATCTCTTCTACATTTGCCGCAACCATCCCTTCGTCGACGGCAACAAGCGCACCGCGCTCGCGTCCTGCCTGGTGTTCATGGAACGCAACGGGTTGCTCGCGAGCGATGCGCCGGGCTTCGCCAACATCGATGCCTGGGAAGCCCTCGTCCTCGACGTCGCGGCCTCGCGCCTGGATCGCGACGCGACGACGGCGCGGCTGCGCGCCCTTGTCCGGCCGCCGCGGCGGCGCAGACCGCGTACGGTGCCGCGCGACAGGTGAGCGCGGCCGGTCTATTCTCGGGTCCAAACCCCAGGGA
>CAIOSQ010000443.1 GCA_903860935.1 uncultured Rhodospirillales bacterium
CTCTCCGCGAGATCCGGCTCGAGATCGTCGAGGCTGATCGTGCCCGGCTTGGAGCGCATCAGGCCGTTGAACATCCAGCTGGCCATCGGCCGGTCCTGGGTGGTGGTCATCCGGTGCGGATCCAGCTGCTGCACGTCCTGCGCGGCCATGCCGACGCTCAGCACCTTCTGCGCGAGCGCCGGGGCGCTCGCGAGGCCGATCGCCGTGGCGGCGAGCAGCATCGTCGTCGTCTTCCTCATGTGGTCGTCTCCCTTGGTTGAGATGTTCAACGCGGCGCCGGCGCGGGGGGCGCGCCGGCGAAGCGGGCGATGGCGAAGGGCGCGAGCGGCGAGGCGCTGCGCCCGTCGGCGACGAGTTCGGCGACGATCTCGCCGATGGCCGGGCCCAGCTGGAAGCCGTGCCCGGAGAAGCCGAAGGCATGGATCAGACCCGGCGTCGTCCGGCTCGGCCCGATCACCGGGATGTCGTCCGGCATCTCGCCGTCGAAGCCCGTCCAGGTGCGGATGATCCGCGCGTCGCGCAGCCACGGCAGGATGGCAAGTGTGCGGGCCATCGCATCGCGCGCCACGTCGGCGCGCGGGCGGGAGATGGCGCGCGCCGTGTCGCCCCAGCCGCGCCCGCCACCGAAGATCACGTTGCCGCGCTCGACCTGCCGGACATAGACATTGCCGCCGCACACGCCGATCGAGCGGTCGATGACATAGGGCACGGGCTCGGTCACCACCATGTTCGGGCAGAGCGGCCGGATCGGCACCGGCTCGCCGAACCACGCGGCGACCTCGCCGCCCCAGAAGCCCGCGACATTCACGAGCAGGCGCGCGCGCAGCGTCGCGCCGCCCGCATCGATCTCGAAACCGGCGCCCGTCCAGCGCGCATGGGTGACCGGCGCGAACTCGCGGATCTCGGCGCCGGCCGCGCGGGCCGCACGCGCGAAGGCCGGCCCCACGAGGCGGGGATTGGCCTGGCCGTCGTCGGGGCAGAGCGAAGCGCCGGTGACCGCCTCGCCGAGCCAGGGATAGAGCGCGCGCACCGCGTTGCCGCCGACCACGGACAGCTCGAGGCCATGGTCGCGCGCGTCGCGCGCGTAGCGCTCGAGTTCGGCCATCTCGGCGGCGTCGCGCGCAAGCTTGAGGTGCCCGGTCGCACGAAACTCGCAATCCTCGCCGACAAGTTCGGGCAGCCGGTCCCAGATGGCGCGCGCGCGCGTCGCCAGTGGCATCTCGCGGAAATCGCGCCCCTGGCGGCGAACGCCGCCGAAATTGGTGCCGCTCGCCATCGCGCCGCACTGCCCCTTCTCGAGCAGCACGACGCTCATCCCGCGCTTGCGCAGCGCGAGCGCCGCGGCGCAGCCCGCGGTGCCGCCGCCGACGATCGCGACGTCGAAGACGCCGACGCTCACGACAGCAGCTCCGGAATCATCGGGATCGGCTTCACGGGCGGCTGGCCGCGCAGACGCCCGGCCCGCGCGAGATCCTCGCCGCGCGCGGCGGCGAGAAGTTCGGCGGCGGCACGCCCGCACATCCGGCCCTGGCAGCGCCCCATGCCGATCCGGGTGAAGGCCTTCGCGCGGTTGAGCTCCGGCGCGCCCTTGTCGCGTGCCGCGGCACGCAGCGCGCCGACGGCAATGCCCTCGCAACGGCAGAGCATCGTGTCGTCGCCGATGTCGCGCAGCAGGTGCGCCGGGAACGGATAGGCGGTCTCGAGCCCGCGGCGGAACCGGTCGAGGCGGGCGAGGCGCCCGTCGAGGAAGGCCGCGCGGTTGACGTCGACGGGCAGGCCGAGATCCTCGGCGAGCGCGAGCGCCGCACGCTCGCCGGCGAGTTCCGCCGCGTCGGCGCCGCCGATGCCGGCCCCGTCGCCCGCGACATAGACGAAGCGCCGCGAGGTCCGCCCCGCCACGTCGCGTGCAGGCACGTATTGGCGCGTGCGCCGATCGAACACGAAATCGCAGCCTGCGAGATCGGCGAGCTGCGTCTCGCTGCGCAACCCGAAGGACGCGCCCAGCGCGTCGCACGCGACGACGCGCGCGTCGCCGCCGGCGGTCACGAAATGCACGCGCTCCACGCGGCCGTCGCCCTCGGCGCGCGGCCCGCCCACGCCCCAGGCCATCGGCACGCCCGCGGCGAGCAGCCGCGCGACGTAGTACGCGCCCTTGGCGAGCGTCGCCGGCGCGAAGAGCATGTTCGGCAGCCCGCGCAGCTTGGCGGCGAAGGGCGTGGCGTCGAGCACGGCCGCCACATCGGCGCCGGCCTGGACGTATTGCCATGCGACGAGCGGCAGCAACGGTCCCGCGCCGAGGAAGACGACGCGCCGGCCGATGCCACAGCCCTGGGTCTTGAGCGCGATCTGCGCGCCACCCAGCGCGTAGACCCCAGGCAGCGTCCAGCCGGGAAAGGGCAGCGCCAGGTCGGTGGCGCCGGTGGCAAGAATCAGCGCGTCGAAAGGCTGGCGCGACGGGCCGGACGGACCGAGCAGGTCGAGCGCGTCCTCGAAGCAGTTCCAGACGAGCGTCTCGCGGCGATGATCGATGCGGCCCGCGAGTTGCGCCTCCAGCGCATGGATACGCGCCGCCTTCGCGGCCTCGAACCCGTAGAGTTCGCGCCCCGGACGCGCGGCACCCTGCGGCGGCTGCTGGTAGATCCGGCCGCCGGAACGCGCCGCCTCGTCGATCAGGATCGGCGTCAGTCCCGCCGCGACGAGCGCCGCGCAGGCGCGCATTCCAGCCGGGCCGGCGCCGACCACGACGACCCGCGTGTCAGACATCGCGCGTCCCCGTGCGCACGGCCATGCCCGGCGCGACCAGCGTGGTGCAGGCACGCACGCGATCGCCGTCGGCGAGGGCGACGAAGCAATCCTGGCACGCGCCCATCAGGCAATAGCCGGCGCGCGCGCCGTCGCCGAACTCGAACCGGCGCAGCGCCGGCGCGTGGAGCAGGATGGCGGTCATCAGCGTGTCGCCGGCGCGGGCCTCGACGGACCGCCCGTCGATCGTGAGCGCGACGGTCTCGCCGTCGCGCGGCTTGAGTCGGACGAACTGCATTGCGGTCGGGAAGCTACACGCTGCCGGCGCGCCCCGTCACCTGGAACGCGGCCCCGCGCCCTCACATCAGCGGTTCGTGGCGCCAGTTCACGAGCAGTTCGGCGACCGCGGCGCTGTTGGGCAGATCGACGATCATGCCGCACAGCGTCGCGAGATCCTCGGGCTGCGTGACCGTGGCGGGATCGATCCCGTCATGTCCCACGGCCATGTCCGTGTTCACGAAGCCCGGACAAAGCGCCGTCGCCCGGATCCCATGCTCCCAACCGGCCCGCCGGACCGCGTGGTTGAGGGCGATCACGGCGTGCTTGGCCATCTGGTAACCCGCGTTGAGGCCCAGCACGCGCTTGCCCGAGAGCGAGGCGACATTGACGACGCGTCCGCGCCCGCTGGCCTTGAGATGCGGGAAGGCGGCGCGCAGCAGCCGGAACGGCGCCTTGACGTTGACGTCCAGCAGCGCGTCGAGATCCTCGTCGCGGCCCGCCTCCAGCGTCACCTGCGGCGCGATTCCCGCGTTGTTCACGAGGATGTCGATGCGACCGAAACGCGCCATCGCCGCCGCCACCCACGCGTCGCCGGCGGCTGGGTCACGCGCCTCGTAGCGATGGGCGTGGACATGCGCGGGGTCGAGGGCGCGCAGGCTCGCGGGCAGCGCGTCCGGCCGCCGCACCCCGAGGCTGACGCGACAGCCACGCCGCGCAAGTTCGCGCGCGATCGCAAGACCGATGCCCCGGTTCGCTCCCGACACCATCGCCACGCGCATCTCCGCCATCGTCCGACTCCATCCACCGGAATTGATAACCTGGCGGATGCCAGCACGCGGCGCCGCGGCGGTCAAAGCCCGGCGGACATCCGGGCGCGCGGCAGGACGATCGCCGCGCGCACGCCCTCGCCGGGAGCGCTCGCGAGGCGCAGCGCACCGCCATGCGCCTTCGCGATGGCGGAAACGATCGCGAGGCCGAGACCGGATCCCTGACTGCCGCGCGCCACCTCGGCGCCGCCGCGCCTGAACGGCGCCGCGATCTGCGCCAGTTCGGCCTGCGGTATGCCCGGGCCGTGATCCGCCACAACCAGTTCGACGCTGCCGTCCGGATCCCGGCCCACGCTC
>CAIOSQ010000444.1 GCA_903860935.1 uncultured Rhodospirillales bacterium
GGGCCGCGCGGGGAAGGGGCGTGACATGAGGCTCGACGACGAGGAGAGCGCGATGCTGGCCGGAGAACTCGGTCCGGTCCGGCAGATCGCGATCGCGCACCAGATCAGCGTCGGCCGGTTCTTCGGCGCCCAGGATCTCGTGAAGGTCTCCCAGGCCCATATCATGGCCGACACGGAGAGCCTCGGCGAGGCCGGGGTCGCGTGGCTCGAGATGCTGGCGGCTTATCCCGATGCGGCGCGGCGGGTGCGGATCCCGACCATCACCGATCCGCGCGGCACCGATTTCGCGAAGGCGCATGTCCTGCGTCAGACGGCGCCCATGCTGAGCCTGGAGGAGCGCGCGATCGCCGCCTTCATGACGCTGGGCGTCACGATGACCGATACCTGCATCAACTATCAGACCATCATGGCACCGGTCCTTGGCGAGCATGTGGCGTTCGGCGACACCGGCGTCGCGATCTATTCGAACTCCGTCTGCGGCGCGCGCAGCAATTTCGAGGGCGGACCATCGGCGCTCTCCGCCGGGCTGACGGGTCGCACCCCGCGCTACGGTTTCCACCTCGATTCCTGTCGCCGGCCGACGCATCGTTTTCGTACGTCGTACACCCCGCGCAGCCTCAACGAATGGGGATCGCTCGGCGCGATCATCGGTGCGCGATCCGGAAACTACTGGGCGGTACCCTTCGTCGAGGGGCTGGAGGCAGTCCCGACCTCGGACCAACTCAAGCATTTCGGCGCGGCGATGGCGAGTTTCGGGTCGATCTGCCTGTACCACCTGGCGGGCATTACGCCGGAGGCGCGGATCGATCCATCCCTGGCCTCGCATCTGGGGGGCGCGATCGAGATTGGAGAAGCGGATGTCCGCGCCCTCCAGGCCTCGTACCGCGTCACCGACGAGGTCGATGTTGTGGTGTTTTCGGCGCCGCAGCTGAGCCTGCTGGAGTTGCGCGACCTGGCAGGGTTGTGTGCCGGTCGCCGCTTCCGGGTCCCTCTGCTCGCGGTCACGAGCCCGCAGGTCAAGCCGGATGCCGACCGCATGGGCTATTCGGGCGCGATCGAGGCGGCTGGCGGCACCGTTTTCTCCGGTATGTGCTTCTACCAGTCCTATGCGCGCGAGATCGCCGAAGCGAACGGGTGGAAGCGGCTGGTGACCAACAGCGCCAAGATGGTCAACATCCTGGGTGGCTATGGCTATGTGCCGATGCTCGCGTCGATGGAGGCCTGCGTGGCCGCTGCCGAAACCGGGCGCCTGGCATGAGCCGCTCCTTCGTCGCTCGCCACGCGATCGGAGACCGCATCGAGGCGGAATGCCTCGCCGCGCGCGACGGGTTTTCGGCGCGCTACGATCTTGACCGCCGCGCCGGCGTCTTCTCGCGTCCCGCGCACAAGCTGTTCGGCCAGCCCTATGCCGGCCTCATTCTGGTCCTCGATGCCGCGAAGGGCGGTGTCGCGACGGCCTGGATGCTCCACGAGATGAAGGCGCGCCAGCTATGTCCGGCGGGGATCGTCCTCAACGCCGTGAACCCGATCATCGTGCAGGGTGCAGCCCTGGCCGGGATTCCCATGCTCTGCGGCTTCGATGTCGACATCACATCGGAGGTCGTGTCAGGCCAACGCCTCGTGCTCGATCCCGAATCCCGCACGTTGACGATCCTGTGACCGTCGGGGCGCGACAGCTGACCCGCCGCGCACGCGGGCCGGGCATCCGCCTGTGAGCGTCGATCTCCAACTCGCAGTGCTGTTGCTTGGGACCTTCGCCGGCGGCTTCGCGGCGGGTCTGGCTGGCTTCGCCTATGCCCTCGTCACGTCGGCGGTATTCCTCCATGCCCTGGAACCGCGGGATGCGGTCGCGGTCATGATGATCGGCTCGCTGCTCGCGCAAGGCGTGACGATCTGGCGCTTTCGCGGGGCGATCGATGCGCGGCGCCTCTGGCCCTTCCTGGTGCCGGGTATCGTCGGCGTACCCCTCGGAACCTGGCTGCTCAACGTCGTGGACCCGGAAACCGTACGCAACGCTGTCGGCACCTTCCTCGTCGTGTACGCCAGCTACGGCCTTGCGGCGCCGCGCCTGTCGATTCCGACCGCCGGTGGGCGACTTGCCGATGGCGCGATCGGTTTCGTCGGCGGGGTTCTCGGCGGACTCGCCGGGCTATCCGGAGCGCTGCCGACGATCTGGGCGGGGCTGCGGGGGTGGAACCGCGACGCGCAGCGTGCCGTGTACCAGCCCTTCATTGTCGTGGTGCAACTCTGGGGCCTCGCCGCGCTCGCCCTGTCCGGCGGTGTCGGCAGAGTCGCCTTGGGCTGGGTGGCGATAGGTCTGCCCGCCTTCGCGCTCGGCGTCTTCCTGGGCATGCGCGCCTATGCGCGGATCGACGAGCGTCGCTTTCGTCAGGTCGTCCTGATGCTGCTGCTCGCCTCCGGCACCGCGCTCGTGCTTTCCTAGAGATCGCGATTTGACAGGTTCGAGGCGGAGGGGGCTGGCACCATGGATCCAACGACGAAGCGGCGCATAGGCGCGACCGGTCTCGAGGTCACCGTCTTCGGGTTCGGGGCGGCACCGATCGGCGGGTTCCGCGCGACCATTCCGGAGGCGCAGGCGACGGCGACTGTCGAGGCCGCGGTGGCCGCCGGTGTGGGTTTCTTCGATACGTCGCCGTTCTACGGCTACGGCCGGAGCGAACTTCGCCTGGGCGCCGCGCTGCGCGCCGTTCCGCGGGACAACTATGTCCTGTCGACGAAGATCGGACGCGTGATGCGTCCGATGAAGCCGGGCGAGCGGATCGAGGGGCTGCGGCCGAACGGCCTGCCTTTTGCGCCGCGCTTCGACTACACCTATGACGGCGTGATGCGTTCGCTCGAGCATTCCTATCTGCGGCTCGGGCTCAACCGCATCGACATCGTCTTCATCCACGATGTCGATCTCTGGTCGCTCAATGACCCGGCGATGGTCGATCGGCATTTCGCCGAGGTCATGGATGGCGGCTATCGTGCCCTTGACGAGTTACGACGCGCCGGGACGATCGCGGCGATCGGGTGCGGGCTCAACGAATCCGAGATGTGCGCGCGCTTCGCCAGGGCTGGCGATTTCGACTGCATGCTTCTTGCCGGACGCTACACCCTGCTCGAGCAGGGCGCGCTATCCGATTTCATGCCGCTCGCGGAGCAGAAGAACATCAGCGTCGTGATCGGCGGCCCGTACAATTCGGGCATCCTGACCGGCAATGTCGGCGCGGACTCGAAATACGACTATGCCGCGGCGCCAGCGCCCATCGTCGAGAAGGCCCGGCGGCTCGAGGCCGTCTGCGCGCGCCATGGCGTCGCGCTTCCGACGGCGGCGATCCAGTTTCCGCTCGCGCACCCGACCGTCGCGGCGGTCATTCCGGGCGCGCTGTCGCCCGCCGAGGTCGAGGCCAATGCGGGCCACCTTCGCGCCCCGATCCCCGCGGCGCTCTGGGACGAGCTGCGGCACGAAGGTCTCATCGATCCGGCCGCACCCGTACCTGTCGCCGCGGCCTGAGGCAGGATGATGCGTCTCACGCTTCCGCAGGCTCACGACCTCGCCGTCGGTGCCCTCGTCGCCGCGGGAACAGCCCCCGGAAATGCCGATGACGTGGCGCGTGCCCTGGTCGCGGCCGAGGCCGACGGCCAAGCCGGGCATGGGCTGAGCCGCGTCCCGGCCTATGCCGACCAGGTCGCCGCCGGAAAGGTTGCCGGGCGAGCAGACCCCGTGATCAGCGAATGCGGGCCGGCGGCCCTCCGCGTCGATGCCGCCGATGGGTTTGCCTATCCGGCGATCGCGCGCGGCCTGCCGCGCGTGGGCGGCATGGCGCGGGTGATGGGAATCGCGGCGATGGCGGTGACCAACTCGCATCATTTCGGCATGGCCGGCTATCACGTCGAGGCTCCGGCGGCGCGTGGTTTGATGGCGCTGGCCTTCGGCAATTCGCCGGCCGCAATCGCCCCTTGGGGCGGCACGCGCGGCCTGTTCGGCACCAACCCTATTGCTTTCGCCTGCCCCCGGCTGCGTGGCGAACCCCCGCTCGTGATCGATCTCAGCCTCAGCAAGGTCGCGCGTGGCAAGGTGATGGTCGCGGCGCAGAAGGGCGAGGCGATCCCCGAGGGTTGGGCACTCGATGCGGAGGGTCGCCCGACGCGCGACGCCAAGGCGGCTCTTGCCGGTACGATGTTGCCGATGGGCGACGCCAAGGGGGCGGCGCTGGTGCTGATGGTCGAGATTCTCGCCGCGGCCCTGACCGGCGCGCATTTCGGCTACGAGGCCAGTTCCTTCTTCGACGCAGAGGGTGCGCCGCCGCGCGTGGGACAATTCTTCGTGCTGATCGATCCCGCGCGATTCGCGGGCGAGGGCTTCGGGGCGCGCGTCGAGGCACTCTGCGCGGCGATCCTGCAGCAGCCGGGAACACGGATCCCGGGGGGCCGGCGCCTTGACCTGCGCGCGCGCGCCGCGGCCGACGGGATCGAAATCCCCGACGCGCTGCATGCGCAACTCGTCGCGCGTGCCGCCCGCCGGCAGGACACGAACTCGGAGACCGGATCATGAGCGTGCTGCCAGCCATCGACATCGTCTGCAACCTGAACACGATCGAAGTCGAGCGTCACCGGCCGCAATGGATCAACACGTTCCATAACCGCAAATTCGGACGGCCCGAGGCCGAGTTGAAGCGCGAGACGCTCGATGACCTGCTTCGGCTCATGGACGAGTCGGGGATCGACATCGCGTTCCTCGTGGCCGCCAAGGTCGGGCAACTCGGGCTCGCGGGGAGCTGGCATATCCCGATGGAGGAGGTCGCGCGTGCGGTGGAA
>CAIOSQ010000445.1 GCA_903860935.1 uncultured Rhodospirillales bacterium
AGGATTCGGCAAGGCGCTTGGTGGCGCCCATGACACTCGACGGATTGACGGCCTTGTCGGTCGAGATCGCGACCATGGCAGCGACGCCATGCGTGGCCGCGAGATCGGCGACGTTGCGCGTACCGATCGTGTTGGTGAGCGCGCCCTCGGCGGGATGCGCCTCGACCATCGGCACGTGCTTGAGCGCCGCGGCGTGGAAGACCAGCTGCGGAGACGCCGCCGCGAAGAGCCGCGCGAGCCGCGCGCGATCACGGACATCGGCGAGCACCGCGCGGCGCGCGAGGCCGGGCTGGCGCTCGCCGATCTCCATGTCGATCGCGTAGAGCGCGAATTCCGAGCTGTCGAGCAGGATCAGCTCCGCGGGTCCGAGATCGGCGATCTGCCGCGCCAGCTCCGACCCGATCGACCCGCCCGCGCCCGTCAGCAGGACGCGCCGCCCGGCCACCAGCGCCTCGACGGGGGCCCGGTCGAGCACCGTCTGCGGCCGCCCGAGCAGATCCTCGATCGCGATCGGGCGCACGTCCAGGCGCGGCTCGCCGGCACTTCGCAGCTCGGTGATGCGCGGCAGACGCGCGACCGCGATGCCCAGGCGTTCCGCGGCGTCGAGCAGCCGCTCCAGGCGTTCGCCGGCGAACTCGGCGCGCGTGACGACGACGCGCTGCGGCCGGCGCTCGCGCGCGGCCAGCTGTTCGACGATGTTCACGAGGTCGTCGGGATCGCCCAGCACCTCGATGCCATGCAACGCCCGGCCGCGCCGCGCGCCGCTCTCGTCGACGAGGCCGACGACGCGATAGGGCGCGCCGGGCCGCTCGCTCGCCTCGATGAAGCGCTCGGCCTCCGCCCCCGCGCCGACCAGCAGCACCGGCACGCGACCAGGATCGTCGCTGCCGGCCGACAGGTCGAAGCGCCCGTCCTTGGCGAGACGATAGAGGATGCGCGGCGCCGCCAGGAGCAGGATCAGGACGAACCAGGCGATGATCAGGGCAGAACGCGGGAAATCCTCGAGCCGCGTGAGCGCGAACATCGCGGCGAGATGGATGAGGACGATCAGCGTCGCGGCGCGGGTGATGCGGGCGAGGTCGGGAAAGGAGGCGAAGCGCCAGATCCCGCGATAGAGGCCGAGCCAGCGGAACACGCCGGCGGCGACCAGCGTGAACAGGGCGGCGCCGCCGAAGACGGTGACGCCGTCGAGCTGCGCCATGTCCTCGCCCAGCCGCAGCCAGAGCGCCAGCACATACGCGAGCGTCGCCATGACGATGTCATGGGCGAAGGCGATCGCCAGCTTGGTCGAGGTGCCGATGGTCAGGCGCATGATCGCGGGCCGCGGATCCGTTGGGGTCTATAGTGGGGGTGTTTAGCACGCCGCCGCCCCGGCGGGGCGGCTCGCCCGCGTCAGGCCGGCGGCAGCAGCGCGCGCAGCCGGTAGAGCGCCTCCAGCGCCTCGCGCGGCGTCAGGTCGTCGGGCGCGAGGCGGCGGAGCTCCGCCTCGGCCACCGAGGGCATGGGGGGTGCCGGAGACGCGGCGCGCGGTGTCATCGCCGCGGCGCTGAACAGAGGCAGATCGTCGGCCAGCCGCGCCACACCGTCGCCCTGGCCACGCTTCTCCAGCGTCGCCAGGACCTCGGTCGCCCGTGCCACGACCGGCCGGGGCAGGCCGGCGAGCTGGGCGACATGGATCCCATAGGAGCGATCGGCCGTGCCCGGCGCGACCTCGTGGAGGAAGATCACGTCGCCCTGCCATTCCTTGACCCGCATGGTGTGGCAGGCGAGGCCGGGCAGCCGCGCCGCCAGCGCAGTGAGCTCGTGGTAATGGGTCGCGAAGAGGGCACGGCAGCGATTGCTCTCGTGCAGATGCTCGATCGTCGCCCAGGCGATCGACAGCCCGTCATAGGTCGCGGTGCCGCGACCGATCTCGTCCAGGATCACGAGCGCCCGCGGTCCGGCGCGGTTGAGGATCGCCGCGGTCTCGACCATCTCGACCATGAAGGTCGAGCGTCCGCGCGCCAGATCGTCGGCGGCGCCCACACGGCTGAAGAGCCGGTCGACGAGCCCGATCCGCGCGCGCGCAGCCGGCACGAAGCTGCCGGCCTGGGCGAGGATGGCGAGCAGGGCATTCTGGCGCAGGAAGGTCGATTTGCCGGCCATGTTCGGGCCGGTGAGCAGCCAGAGCCGCGCGCCCTCGCCCGCGTCGAGGCGACAATCGTTGGGCACGAATCCCTCGCCCGCCGCCAGCCGCGCCGCTTCGACCACGGGATGGCGGCCGCCCTCGATCTCGAACGCGACCGACTCGTCGACCACCGGCCGGCGCCAGTCGCGCGCGGTGGCAAGTTCGGCGAAACCCGCCGCGACATCGAGCCGGGCCAGCGCACGCGCCGTGCGCGCGATCGGCTCGGCCGCCGCCATGGCGGCCTGGCGTAGCGCCTCGAAATGCTCGAGCTCGCGGGCCAATGCGCGGTCGCCGGCGGCGACGATGCGCTGCTCGAGATCGGCAAGCTCGGTGGTGGCGAAGCGCACCGCGCCGGCCATCGTCTGGCGATGGATGAAGGCCGGATCGGTCCGCAGCTTCTCGCCGTGCTGCGCGTTGACCTCGATGTAGTAGCCCAGAACGTTGTTGTGGCGGAGCTTGAGCGCGGCGATGCCGGTCGCCGCGGCGTAGCGCGCCTGCAGCGCCGCGACGTGCTGGCGCCCGTCGTCGCGCAGCGCACGCAGCTCGTCGAGCGCGGGGTCGAAACCGGCGGCGATGAAGCCGCCATCCGCGGCGACCAGCGGCAGTTCCGCCGCCAGGGCGGCGGCGAGCCGCGCGACCAGCGCCGCGTGGTCGCCGAGCGCCTCGGTCGTCGCGGCGAGCAGGGCGGGGGCGCTCGTCAGACCGCGCGGCGCCAGGATGTCCCGTATGCCCGGGATCGCGCCCAGCCCATCGCGCAGCGCGGCGATGTCGCGCGGGCCGCCGCGGCCGAGGGTCAGGCGCTGCAGCGCGCGTTCGAGATCCGGCATCCGACGCAGCGCCGCGCGCAGATCGGCGCGCGGCTGCCCGGCGGCGACGAAATATCCAACGAGATCGAGCCGCGCATCGATCGCCGCGCGGTCGCGCAGCGGCCCGGCGAGGTCGGCGCCCAATTGGCGCGCGCCGGCGCCGGTCAGCGTCCAGTCGATGGTGTCGAGCAGCGAGCCCTTGCGCCCGCCATCCAGCGTCGCCTCCAGCTCCAGATTGCGGCGTGTCGCCGGGTCGATCTCCAGGAACCCGTCCGCGGCCCAGGGCGCGGGCGGCGACAGGCGGGGCATCCGCCCTTTCTGGGTCAGCTCGATATAGTCGACCAGCGCCCCCGCGGCGGCCAGTTCGGCGCGGCCGAACAGCCCGAACGCGTCCAGGGTGCCGACCTCGAACAGCGCCTCCAGCCGGCGCCGCCCATTGTCGCTGTCGAAGCGCACGGCCGGCAGCGGCGTCAGGACCGACATCCAGTCGGCGAGCGCCGCGGCATGGTCCTCGCGCGCCAGCAACCGGTCGGGCACCAGCAATTCCCCCGGCGCGACGCGCGCCAGGGCGGCCGGCAGGTCCACCGGCGATGCCACCGGCTGGACCAGGAAGCTGCCGACGGACATGTCGATCCAGGCCAGCGCGATCTCGCCCTGCGCCTGGGCGAGGGCGGCGAGATGATTGTTCCGGCGGGCGTCGAGCAGCGTGTCCTCGGTGAGCGTCCCGGGCGTGATCACGCGCGTGACGTCGCGGCGGACGACGGATTTGCCGCCGCGCTTCTTCGCCTCGGCCGGATCCTCGAGCTGGTCGCAGATCGCGACCCGGTGCCCGGCCCGGATCAGCCGCAGCAGATAGCCCTCGTGGCTGTGCACCGGGACCCCGCACATCGGGATGTCGGCGCCCAGATGCTTGCCGCGCTTCGTCAAGGTCAGGTCGAGCGCGCGCGCGGCGGTCTCCGCGTCCTCGAAGAACAGCTCGTAGAAATCGCCCATCCGGTAGAAGAGCAGCGCGCCTGGATGGCGGCGCTTGACCTCCAGGTACTGCGCCATCATCGGCGTGGCCCCGGCATCGGCGGCACCGTCGCGGGTCGGCGTGGCGGAATCTGTCGCTGGCTGGTCCATGCCGGGCCAGGGGTTAGCCCAGTGACGTCGCCGCTTCAAGCGCGCCCCGTCGGCGGCGCCGATGGCCAGTGTGCGGTGCAGCGACGGTCGGCTTTGACGGCGGCACTGGCAAGCCCCTAGGATTCCCGGTTCTTTCCGTCATCGGGGCGCCGCCATCGTCGGGGCCTCGGCTTGCATCGATCGAGGACACGCGCATGGCGAACGAAGCCACCCCCGTCACCGAGGACGAGGCCCTGCAATTTCACGCCAACGGCAAGGCGGGCAAGATCGAGATCACCCCGACCAAGCCGTTGACCACCCAGCGTGACCTAAGCCTCGCCTATTCGCCCGGTGTCGCCTGGCCCTGCCTGCATATCGCGAAGAACCCGTCGACCGCCTACGACTACACGTCCAAGGGCAATCTGGTCGCGGTGATCTCGAACGGGACGGCGGTGCTCGGCCTCGGCGATCTCGGCGCGCTCGCCTCGAAGCCGGTGATGGAGGGCAAGTCGGTCCTGTTCAAGCGCTTCGCCGACGTCGATTCGATCGACCTCGAGGTCGACACGAAGAACGTCGAGGAATTCGTCAACTGCGTGCGCTTCCTCGGCCCCAGCTTCGGCGGCATCAATCTCGAGGACATCAAGGCGCCGGAATGCTTCATCATCGAGCAGCGCCTGCGCGAGCTGCTCGACATCCCGGTCTTCCATGACGACCAGCATGGCACCGCCATCGTCGCGGCTGCCGGGCTGCTCAACGCCCTCGACCTCACCGGGCGCGACATCCGCAACGTGCGCATGGTCATCAACGGCGCCGGCGCGGCGTCGATCGCCTGCGCCGAGCTCATCAAGGCCATGGGCGTGCCGCATGCCAACGTCGTGCTCTGCGACACCAAGGGCGTGATCTGGCAGGGCCGCACCGAGGGCATGAACCAGTGGAAATCGGCCCACGCGGTGCCGAGCAAGGCGCGCACGCTGCGCGAGGCCATGGAGGGCGCGGACGTGTTCTTCGGCCTGTCGGCGAAGGACGCGGTCGACCAGGACATGGTGCGCGCGATGGCCGCCAAGCCGATCATCTTCGCGATGGCCAACCCCGATCCCGAGATCACGCCCGAGCAGGCCAAGGCCGCGCGCGCCGACGCCATCGTCGCCACCGGCCGCTCGGACTACCCCAACCAGGTGAACAACGTCCTCGGCTTCCCCTACATCTTCCGCGGCGCGCTCGACGTACGGGCCTCGACCATCAACGAGGCGATGAAGATCGCGGCGGTCGAGGCGCTGGCCAAGCTCGCGCGCGAGGACGTGCCCGACGAGCTCGACGCCGCCTATTCGGGCCGCCGTCTGCGCTACGGCCCCGACTACATCATCCCCGTGCCCTTCGATCCGCGGCTGATCTCGGTCGTGCCGGCGGCCGTCGCCGAGGCGGCGATGAAATCCGGGGTCGCGCGAAAACCCATCGCCGACATGAAATCCTATCGCCGCGCGCTGTCTTCGCGCCGCGATCCGACAGCGGCGATGCTGGACCTCACCTTCGAGCAGCTGCGCTCGTCCCCGCCGCACCGCGTGGTCTTCGCCGAGGGCGAAGAGGAGCGCGTGATCCGCGCCGCCGCGCAGTTCCAGGCGGCGGGCTACGGCACCGCGGTCCTGGTCGGCCGCGAGGAGCGCATCGCCGCCACGATCAAGACGGTGGGCATCGCCGGCGCGGACCGGCTCGAGATCCAGAACGCCCGGATCAGCGTCCGCAACAAGGACTACACCGATCTGCTCTACGCCCGGCTTCAGCGCCAGGGCTATCTCTGGCGCGACTGCCAGCGCCTCGTGAACCAGGACCGCAACGTCTTCGGCGCGCTGATGGTCGCCTGCGGCGAGGCCGACGCGATCGTCACCGGAACCACGCGCGCCTATCATCAGGCGCTGGCCGACATCCGCCTCGCGCTGCCCGGCGAGCCCGGCCGACGCGTCATGGGCCTCACCATCGTCGTCACCAGCAGCCATACCGTCTTCATGGCCGACACGACGGTCAACGAGCTGCCGAGCGCCGAGGAGATGGCCGACATCGCCATCGAGGCCGCCGCGAAGGCGCGCGCGATGGGCCACGTGCCGCGTGTCGCGCTGCTCTCCTATTCCAATTTCGGCAAGCCGATGCGCGAGAAGATGCTGCCCGTGCGCGAGGCGGTGATGGCGCTCGACGCGCGCGAGGTCGATTTCGAGTACGAGGGCGACATCTCCGCCGAGGTCGCGCTCGACGGCGCGCTGATGCGCAGCCTCTACCCGTTCTCCCGCCTCTCGGCCCCGGCGAACGTGCTGGTCATGCCGGGCCTGCACTCCGCCAACATCGCCAGCCAGCTGCTGCAGAAGCTGGGCGGCGGCACCGTGATCGGCCCGCTGCTGATCGGCATGTCCAAGCCCGCCCAGATCGTCCCGACCGGCGCCACCGTCGCCGAGATCGTCAACATGGCCGCCCTCGCGGCCGCAGAGGTCAAGCGCTAGGGCGGCGTTTCAACCCGGCGCCGGCGGCTGACGGGGCATCGGCGGCACGAGAAGGGCCGGGTCGATCTGGACCGATGTCCAGGTCAATCCCCAGTGGAGATGCGCGCCGGTGACGCGGCCGGTCGCGCCCACCGCCCCGATCCGCTCGCCCCTGGCGACGCGCCGCCCGGGCGCCACGTCGAGCCCGGCGAGATGCGCGTAGATCGAGGCCACGCCATGGCCGTGGTCGATCATCAGCGTGCCGCCGGTGAAATACATGTCCGGCGCGGCGAGGCTGAAGACCCCAGGGGCCGGCGCGACCACCGGCGTCCCCGTGGGCATGGCGATGTCGACCCCGTAATGCGGTCGCCGCGGCTGGCCGTTGAGGATCCGCTGGCTGCCATAGACACCGCTGATCGGCCCGATCACCGGCCAGACCCAGTCGGTGTCCCAGTCCGGCTCGGCGCGGTGCCGCGCGCGCGCCGCCGCGATCGCCGCCGAATCGGCCTTGATACGCGCGAGATCGGCCTCGCTCGGCTCGACCATGCGCGGCGGCAGCCCGTCGATGCGCTGCACGTCGTAGACGCGCCGCGCCACGGCGAGGCGGCGGCGCTCGCGCAAGCCGCCGGGCAGTTCGAGTTCGAGATCCGCCTCCGCGCCGTGATCGCGCCCGAAGCCGAAGACGAAACGCCCGTCCTCGCCGACGCGCAGATCCTTGCCGTCGAGCCGCGCGCGCGTTCCCGCCGGAGCCCGCGCGAAGACCAGCCCGCCCTGGCTTTGCGCGCCGCGCAGCGCAAGCGGCACGGCGCCCTGCCCGCGCGCATCCGGCAAGCCGGCCAGGAGCGCCATCGCGGCGCCGGTCAGGACACGCCGCCTCACGCCGGCGGCTCCGCGTCGGGGGCCGGCAGCGGCGCCTCGACGCGCGCCGCGACCTTGCCGTCATGGAACTGCAGCGCGACGGCGCCGACGGCGACCGCATCCGCGCGCGCCGTCACCGGCCGGCCGGCCGCATCGCTGACCAGGACGAAGCCGCGTTCGAGCACGCGCGCGTAGGAAAAGCTCTCCAGCAGCGCCGCGCGGGCGGCGAGGCGCGTCCCGCCATCGGCCGCACGGCGCAGCGCCAGCCCGGCGGCGCGCTGCGCCAGCTCGACCAGCCTGAAGCGGCGATCGGCGGCGCGTCCGGCCTCGCCCGCCCGCAACGCCGACAGCCGCGCCGCGAGCGCGTCCAGCCGATCGCGCGCGCGCGCCACCTGCAGACGCGGATGCGGCAGCCGCGCCGCCGCCTCGGCAAGGGTCGCGCGACGCCGCTCGGCAAGCCGGCTGGCCGCGAGGCCGAGGCGTTCGGCGCGATCGTCGAGGCGCTGCGCGCGCTCCTCGATCAGACGGCGGGGATCGCCCAGACCGCGCGCGAGCCCCGCGACGCGCGTGCGGCTCTCGCCCGCGAGCCGGGTCAGCGCGGCGACC
>CAIOSQ010000446.1 GCA_903860935.1 uncultured Rhodospirillales bacterium
GGCCGTGCCGGCCCGCTGCCGCGCGCGTGACGAAGGCTTGCGGCACCCGATCCGCCGGCGCAGCATCGTGCCATGACCAGCCGCTCCGACCTCCGCCCCGGCGAGACCGCGATCGCCCTGCCGGCCGAGACCCAGGCCGGGATCTTTTTCATCGGCCGCATCCGCACGCCCTGGCCCGACCGGCTCGCCTGCCCGCGCCAGGGGCGCCTCGACGGACCGGAATGCCGGATCGAGGTCGCGGCACCCTGGGACGCGGCGCTCGACGGCATCGAGGCGTTCGAGCTTATAGAGGTCCTCTACTGGCTCCACGAATCCCGCCGCGACATCCTGCGCCAGAGCCCGAAGACCGACGGCACCACACGCGGCGCCTTCGCCCTGCGCTCGCCCGTGCGTCCCAACCCGATCGCGACGCAGCTCGTGCGGCTTGTCCGCCGCGAGGGCAATGTCCTGGTCGTGCGCGGCCTCGACTGCATCGACGGTACGCCGCTGGTCGATCTCAAGCCCGACAGCTGCGCCTACACCCCGCTGGCACCGGCGAAGGCGGGGGCGGGGGAGGGATGACGGAGCGGAGCCTGGTCTCGGGGGGAGACGCCGACGCGCTTCTGCCGCACCTGCTCGCGCATCTCGATCGCGCGCGACGCTGCGACATCGCCGTCGCCTTCCTGCTCGACAGCGGTGCGCGTCTGATCGTCGAGCATCTGCGAGAATTTCTCGTCCGCGGCGGCAGGGCGCGGATCCTGGTCGGCGACTACCTTGGCGTTACGGAGCCCGCGGCGCTGCACCGGTTGCTCGATCTTGCCGGTGATCTCGATCTGCGCGTCCACCAGTCGCAGGGGATCGGCTTCCATCTGAAGAGCTACATGTTTCTCGAAGACGATGATGGCGCGGGCGAGGGCGTCGCCTTCGTCGGCAGTTCAAACATTTCCGCCCCCGCGCTCACCACATCGATCGAATGGAACTACAGGGTCGTCGCGCGCCGTGATCCTCAGGGCTTCGCGGAAATCCGGGCGGGCTTCGAGCGTCTCTTCGCCGATTACGCCGTGGTGCGCGTCGACGACGACTGGATCGCGCGCTACGCGGCTGATCGCGGCGCGCGCGACGTGAGGGAAGCGGGCGTCGCCGCCGAACCGCCCTTGCCGCGTCCCGAGCCGCGCGGCATCCAGCGCGCGGCGCTTGCAGCGCTGGAACGCACGCGGGCCGAAGGGTTCACCGCCGGGCTGGTGGTGCTCGCGACCGGGCTGGGCAAGACCTGGCTCGCCGCGTTCGACAGCGATCGGCCGGAATTCCCGCGCATCCTGTTCGTCGCGCATCGCGAGGAGATCCTCGATCAGGCGCTTGCGAGTTTCAGGCGCCTGCGACCCGCCGCGCGCATCGGCCGTCTGGGTGGCGGGCGGCATGAGCGCGACGCGGATCTGGTCTTCGCCTCGGTGCAGACGCTCGGCCGCGCGGACCAGCTGGACCGGTTCCGCCCCGATTTCTTCGACTACGTCGTCGTCGACGAGTTCCACCACGCCGCGGCCGCGACCTACCGTCGTGTGATCGACCATTTTCGTCCACGTTTCCTGCTCGGTCTCACGGCCACGCCCGATCGCGGCGATGGCGGCGATCTTCTGGCGCTGTGCCAGGAAAACCTGGTCTTCCAGCGTGGAATTGCCGACGGGATCGCGGGCGGGCAGCTCTGCGCTTTTCGCTATTTCGGCGTGCCGGACGCAGTCGACTACGCGAACATCCCCTGGCGCAACGCGCGGTTCGACATCGACGCGCTCGATCTTGCCCTCGCGACCGAGGCGCGTGCACGCAATGCGCTGGAACAGTTCCAGCGGCGCGGCGGCAGCCGATGCATCGCCTTCTGCTGCTCGCAGCGTCATGCCGAATTCATGGCCGGCTTCTTCCGGAGTGCAGGGATCGCCGCTGTGGCGGTCCATTCGGGTCGCGGCAGCGCGCCGCGCGCCAGTTCCCTTCAGCAGCTGGAGCGGGGCGAGCTGAAGGTGCTGTTCGCGGTCGACATGTTCAACGAGGGCGTCGACGTGCCGCTGGTCGATACGGTGCTGATGCTGCGTCCCACCGAATCGTCGATCGTGTGGATGCAGCAACTCGGCCGTGGCCTGCGCGTCGCAGGAGGCAAGTCACATCTCGTCGTCATCGACTATATCGGCAACCACCGGATCTTCCTGCGCAAGCTCGAAGCGCTCGCCGGGCTGCTCGGCCGGGAGGAGCAGGGTCAGGGCGCGCTGCGGGATCTGCTCGAGGCCATCGGCGCCGGCCGGATCGTGCTGCCGCCGGGCTGTGCGGTGACCTACGACCTCGAAGCGCACGACATCCTCGGCGCCCTGCTCGAACCTTCGCGCAACGCCGCGTTGCTCGACTCCTTCTATGCCGATCACATCGCGCGCCACGGCCGTCGCCCGACGGCGCTGGAGGTCTTCCACGTCGGCTTTTCACCGCGCGCGAGCGCGGAGCGCGGATGGTGCCGGTTCCTGGAGCGCAAGCAGGATCTCGGCCCCGCGCCGGAGCCGATCCTCGACATGCTGCCGGCGCTTGGTCGCGTGGAGCAGCTGAGACCCGCGGATCTCGGGCATGCCCTAGTCCTGTCTGCGCTCTGCGCGTTCGGCGGTCGCGCCC
>CAIOSQ010000447.1 GCA_903860935.1 uncultured Rhodospirillales bacterium
CGAGGGGGCGAAGCGGCAGACGGGACCGGTCATGTCGTAATCCGAAGTGAACTTTGTGGCGGCGCGAGGCACCGATTAGCGTCGCAGCAGTTACCACGCGCACAGCGTCCTGGGGGAGTCTCGCGCGCATGCGAACATCGCTGCCCGGCCTCGGCATCCCGGTCGTGGGACACTCGCCCCGCCTTGCCCCCCGCCTGGCCCCCCGCTTGGCGGCGATTTCGGAGATCCTGGCGACTGAGCGTCAGCGCCTCGTGCTTTGGGTTCCGGTCGCGTTCGGTCTCGGTGTGGCGATCTATTTCGTGCTCCCCGGCGAGCCACCGGCCTGGGCGGGACCGGCCGCTATCCTTGCCATGGGCCTTTGCGCGTTCGCGGCGTTCCGCGCGGGATGGCGCGCGATCGCAGGCCTGTTCCTCGGCCTGGCGCTGGTGGCTGCCGGGGGCACGCGGGCACATTGGCGAGGCTGGGAAGTCGTGGCGCCGGTCCTCAGCCGCGTCTGGAGCGGAGCGGAGCTTTCGGGTCGGGTCGTCGCGAGCGAGATCCGGCCGGAGGGCAGGCGCCTCATCCTGGATCGCCTGCGCATGCCCGGGCTCGCACCCGAGGACACACCCGAGCGGGTCAGGCTGCGCATGCCCGGCGAACAGGTGCTGCCGCTCGCGGGGCAACACGTCGCGCTTCGGGCGCGCGTCGTGCCCCCGCCACCGCCCGTGGCGCCGGGCGGCTATGATTTCGCGCGCTGGGCCTGGTTCGAGCGCATCGGCGGCGTCGGGTCGGCGCGCGGGCCGGTGCGGATCGTCGGTGGCGAGGAACCACCCGGATGGCGTCTCACGCTCAACGCCGCACGCACGCGGCTCGTGGCGTGGGTTCTGGAACGCGACCCGGGGCCGGCGGGACAGATCAGCGCCGCGCTCCTGACCGGGGAGATGGGCCATATTGCGCCCGACCTGATGACCGCGATGCGGGACTCCGGGCTCGCGCATCTCCTGTCGATCTCCGGATTGCACATCACGTTGGTCGCCGGGATCGTTTTCTTCGCGATACGGCGCAGCATCGCGCTCGTTCCGCCGTTGGCTCTGCGGGTACCGGCGAAGAAGATCGCGGCCGTCGGCGGAATGCTGGCGATCACGGCCTATATGCTATTCGCCGCCCCCGGCGTACCGACCTTGCGCGCCTGGGCGATGGGGTGCGTGATCTTGACCGCGATCCTTATCGATCGGTCCCCCATTTCCATGCGCCTGGTCGCCTGGGCTGCCTTTGCGATCCTTGCCGCGACGCCGGAAGCTTTGCTGGGCGCCAGTTTCCAGATGTCCTTCGCGGCTGTGCTGGCGCTGATCGCAGCCTGGGAGGTCGCGGCGCCGACGCTGCGGCGCTGGCGCGACCGCATGGGCGCGGCCGGTGGTGGCGCCGCGTGGCTGGCCGGCGCGTTGCTGACGACGACCGTGGCCGGGTTGGCAACGGCGCCGATCGCGCTCTACCACTTCAATCGGGTGACGCTCTACGCCACACTTGCCAACCTTGTCGCCGTGCCGCTGACCTCGATCCTCGTCATGCCCGCCGCCGTCCTGGTATTCCTGGCGTTGCCCTTTGGGAACGCTGAATGGCCGCTGCTGGCGATGAATCTCGGGAACGAAGTCGTCGCGGTGATCGCGCGAGAGGTGGCACGGTGGCCCGGCGCGACGCTGGACGTTCCCGCAATGCCCATGCACGGCTTTGCACTGACCGCGCTCGGTGGGCTCTGGCTTGCCTTATGGCGCTCGCGCATTCGGTTGATCGGCGTTCCGGTCGTCGCCGCGGGCCTGGTTTCCCCGTGGCTCGCCGCACCTCCGGACATCAGGATCAGCGGAGATGCGCGTCTCGTCGCGCTCCGGCTGGAGCCGCGCGCCCTGGCCTTGCGCGGCAGCGGCAATGTCCAGATGGCGCGAGAGACGTGGTTGCGCCGCGCCGGCGGCGCCCATGAGGTGCCCTGGCCACCCCCAGACGACCCTGCCACCGGCCGCGCCTGCGACCGGGACGGGTGCTGGATCGATCGCGATGGGCACCTCGCTGCGATCGTTGTCGGCTCTCGCGGATTAGCGGAGGCCTGCATCCACGCCACACTTCTGGTCACGCCGCTCGATGTCTGGCGCGATTGCCCCGGTCCGATGCGCATCGTGGCGCGGCCGGAAATCATCCGGAGCGGTGGTCTCGAAATCACCCTCGGCCCGGACGGGAAGGTCGATGTCTGGTCCCTCGACGAGGCACGGGGCAGGCGTCCGTGGTCCGGAGCGCCTCCGCGTCCACGGCCGGACGCGAGTCAGTAGCGGCGCATCAAACCTACGAGACGGCCCTGCACGCGCACCCTGTCGGGTCCGAAGATCCGGGTCTCATAGGCGCGGTTGGCGGGTTCGAGGGCGATGGAGGCGCCGCGCCGGCGCAGGCGCTTCAGCGTGACTTCGGTGTTGTCGATCAGCGCCACGATGACGTCGCCATTCTCCGCCACGTCCGTGCGTTTGATGATGGCTGTGTCACCATCATGGATCCCGGCCTCGATCATCGAGTCGCCCGCGACCGTGAGCGCGAAATGCTCGCCGCGCGACAGCATGTCGGCGGGGACATCGACGGCCTGGTCATGATCCATGACCGCCTCGATCGGTAGGCCGGCGGCGACGCGGCCGTAAAGGGGTATCGAGACCGCACCAGCGACCGCGGCCGGTACCGCTCCAGGAAGGCTGTGGCGGAAATCGCCGCGGATCACGTTGGGCTGGAACCCATGCGCCGACGCGCCTGCGGTGCTCCCGGCGGGCGCGATGGTCGCCGCCGGACGGGGTGGCAACGTCGCGCCATGGATCGCCGCGAGGTGGTTTTCCGGCAGTTTCACGACTTCCAGCGCGCGGGCGCGATGCGCCAACCGGCGAATGAACCCGCGCTCCTCCAGGCCGGTGATGAGCCGGTGGATACCGGACTTCGATCGCAGGGCGAGGGCTTCCTTCATCTCGTCGAAGGAGGGTGATACGCCATGCGAGTCGAGATGCTTCTTGATGTAGACGAGGAGTTCGTATTGCTTTCGGGTCAGCATGGCGTCTACCACCCCTGGATCTTATCCACAGGAACAAAGCCGAAACGGCGTAGGGCGTTCTAGTTTGGTTCGCATCGCGGGTCAAGGCACGGATCCCACGTGCAATGCGCATCGCCGGACGCGACCCCGGCGGGCAGCGTGATGCCGGACATCTTCGACATCCTGGCGCCGGTCATCGCCATGATCGCGATCGGATATGTGCTTGCGCGGACCTCGGTCGTGACTCCGTCCGGGGAAGCGGGGCTGTCGGCCGTGGTCTTCTATGTGACGACGCCTGCGCTGCTGTTCCGCGCGATGGCAGGAGCAGCGCCCGGCGCAGCGGATCTCGCGGTCGTCGCGGCGTATTTCGTCCCTTGTCTTCTGCTTTACGCGGTCTGGGTGGTCGTCGCGCGCCGACGCGCCGACGGGCGTCTGGGCCTCGCGGGAATCGGCGCGATGGGCGCGTGCTTCGGCAACACCGTGCTGCTCGGCGTGCCGATCGTCGAGCGTCTGTACGGCGCCCCCGGTCTTCGGTTGCTGGTCATGATCGTGTCCATCCACTCGGCCATGCTTTTCACCACCACGGCCGTGCTACTGGAGGCTGATCGTGGACGGGTGGATGGGCGTGCGGCGCTGGCTATCGCCCTCCGCACGGTGACAGGCAACCCGATCGTGCTGTCGATTTTCGCCGGCGCGGCGATCGCCGTGTCGGGGGTCACATTGCCGCGCGCCGTCGACGCGACGTTGGGGTTGCTCGGCGCGGCAACGACGCCGATCGCTCTCATCGCGGTCGGGGTCAGTCTTGCCGGATTGGGCGTGCGTGGCCTGCTCCGCCCCTGTGCCGCGATTTCCGCGGGCAAACTCGTCGTGCTGCCGCTCGCGGTGTGGGCGAGTTGCCGGTTCCTGTTCGGCCTCGACGGCCTCGCGGTCGCCGTCGCGACCCTCACCGCGGCCCTGCCGTCCGGAACGAACGTGCATGTCCTTGCGCGACGCCACGATGTCGGCGTCGAGACCGCGGCCGGCGCCATCTTCGCATCGACGCTCGCGGCGGGCGCCACGGTTCCTCTCGTCATGCTGCTGCTGAGGTGAGAGCGGGACAAATCCGTTGCCTGGATTTCGGGCCGGGCCGATGATCTTCATATGTCGAAAAAATGAAAACCGACGGAGGAACGACGTGGACCGACGCAGTTTCATCACGCTCGCAGGCGCCGCATCGTCGGTCGCGCTGACGCGAACCGCCCGCGCGCAGCAGCAATTCTTCCGCATCGGGACCGGTGGAACCGGCGGGACGTATTTCCCCGTCGGCGGCCTGATCGCCAACGCGATCTCCGAGGCGAGCGGCGCGGGGGTGAAGGGGCTCGTGGCCACGGCGGTCGCCTCGAATGGCTCTCTCGCCAACATCAACGCGATCGGTGCAGGCCAGTTCGAAGCGGGCCTCACCCAGGCCGATGTCGCCTACTGGGCGTGGAGCGGGACCGGATTGTTCGAGGGCCGTTCGAAGGTCGACAGCATCCGTTTCGTCGCGAACCTCTATCCAGAAAGCGTCCAGATCGTCGTCAGGCGCGGTTCCGGCATCCGGTCGGTCGCAGACCTGAAGGGCAAGCGCGTCTCGCTCGACGAACCCGGTTCGGGCACGTTGATCGACGCCCGCATCGTCCTCGCCGCCTACGGTCTCAGCGATCGCGACCTGCGTCCCGAGTATCTGAAGATGGGGCCCGCGGCGGATCGCATGCGCGATGGCGCGCTCGATGCATTCTTCACCGTGGGCGGGTGGCCCACCGGCGCGATCGCGGAGCTTGCGTCGAGCCAGGGTGGCCTCGAACTCCTGCCGATCGATGGCGAGCCGGCGGAAAAGCTGCTGAAACAGTACACGTTTTTTTCCCGGGACGTCATTCCCGTGGAGGCCTACAAGGGATCCGCGGAGACGCGCACGATCGCGGTGGGCGCGCAACTCGTGTCCAGCACGCGGATGACCGACGATCTGGTCTACCAGATCACCAAGGCGCTCTGGAACGACAACACCCGCAAGATGCTCGACGCCGGACACGCCAAGGGCAGGATGATCCGCAAGGAGACGGGGCTCGACGGCGCGGGAATCCCCCTCCATCCCGGCGCGGAGCGCTTCTATCGCGAGGCCGGATTGCTGAAGTGACCGTGACGACCGTTCGACGGATGGACGGGCGGGTCTGACGGGCCCGCCCGTTCGCGCGTGTGGCGGGGCGAGACTGGACGAAATGCAGAGCTTGGACGAACGCAAGGCCCGGGAGCTGGAGGAGAGCTTCGACCCGGAGATGCGATTCCGGCCGATCGCCGACCGCGTGGCGACGTTGGTGGCGGCCGCGCTTTTCACGTTGTCGGTCTTCCATTACTGGACCGCCGGCTTCGGCCTCCTCGAGGAGACGCTGCATCGCGGCGTCCATATGGCCTTCGTGCTGTCTCTGATCTTCCTGGTCTTCGCGCGCACCAGGCGAGGGCAGGGGGGGCGGCGCCGGTCATCTCTCGGCGCACCCGGCGGCATCCCGCTGCTCGATTGGGGGCTCGCGGTCGCCGCCGTCGCCGCTGTTCTGTATGTGCCGTCGATTTTCGACGACCTCGCTTTCCTGATCGGGAACCCGCGGCCGCGCGACGTCGCCATGGGCACGGTGCTGGTCATCGTCGCGATCGAGGCTACGCGACGCACGATGGGATGGCCGCTGCCGATCATCGCCATCGTCTTCATGCTCTACGGCTTATTCGGGCAATACGCGCCAGGCATCCTCGTCCATCCCGGCGCCAGCTGGTCAGGTCTGATCAACCATCTCTACCTGACCTCGCAGGGGATCTACGGACTGCCGCTCGGCGTCGTGTCCACCTATGTCTTCCATTTCGTGCTCTTCGGCGTCCTGGCGACAAAGATCGGGCTGGGTCAACTCTTCATCGACCTCGCGACCGCCCTGGCCGGGCGCTTCGCGGGAGGTCCGGCGAAGGTGTCGATCTTCGGCTCGGCCCTGTTCGGGATGATTTCCGGATCGTCGATCGCGAACACGGTGACCGTCGGATCGCTGACGATCCCGGCGATGATCCGCATCGGCTACCAGCGCCATTTCGCCGCCGCCGTGGAATCGACGGCGAGCACCGGTGGCCAGATCACGCCGCCCGTCATGGGCGCCGCGGCGTTCCTGATGATCGAGTTCCTCGGGGTTCCCTACCAGACGATCATCCTCGCCGCGATCGTTCCGGCCTTCATGCATTTCTACGGCGTGTTCATGCAGGTGCATTTCGAGGCGAAACGCCACGGATTGCGGGGATTGCCGCCGGCCGAGATCCCGGATCCGCGTAAGGTCCTGCGCGACGGCTGGCCGACGATCTTCCCGCTGCTCGCGCTCGTCGCACTGCTCCTGATGGGATACACGCCCTATCTCGCGGCGTTCTGGGGAATCACCCTGTGCGTCGTGGTCGGTCTGGTCAATCCGCGCCGCCGCATCACGCTCGCCGACCTCGTCGATGGTTTCGTCACCGGCGCCAAGTACGCGCTTGCGGTCGGTGCCGCGGCGGCTGTGGTCGGCATCGTGGTCGGCGTCGTCACGCTCACCGGGGTCGGCTTCAAGGTGTCATTCATCGTGACGACGGGCGCACGCGAAGCAGCGTCCTGGATCGTGCCCCTGATCCCCTTCGATCTCGTGTCGCCGCAAGGGGTCATGCTGTTCCTGACGCTGCTGCTGACCGGCGTGGTCTGCATCGTGATGGGATGCGGAATCCCGACGACCGCCAATTACATCATCATGGTGACCGTCGCCGCGCCGACCCTGGGTCTGCTCGGCGTCGCGCCGATCGTCGCGCATTTCTTCGTGTTCTATTATGGGGTCCTGGCCGACATCACGCCGCCGGTGGCGATGGCGGCCTATGCGGGCGCGAGCCTCGCCAATGCCGACCCGTTCCGGACAGGGAACACGGCGTTCCGGCTCGGTCTCGCCAAGGCGCTCGTGCCGTTCGTCTTCGTGTTCTCGCCCTCTCTTCTCCTCGTCGCGCCTGGTTTTTCCTGGAACGAATTCGCGGCGACGTTCGTCGGCTGTGTGCTCGGCGTGACGACGCTGGCGGCAGCGCTGTCGGATTTCTTCCTGGTTCGCATGCGTGTCTGGGAGCGCTGTCTGGCAGGAGCCGCCGGCCTTCTTATGGTCGCTCCTGGCTGGGGCCCCACTTGGGTGGGATTGCTGCTTGTCGCGCCCATGGTGATACGACATCTGATGGCGCATAGAAGGACGGTGAGGCCATGACCCCCGAGGACTTCTTCCTGCTCGCGGCACAGCAGAAGCCAGGATGGACTCTCGACAGGCGCTTCTATCTGGACGACGGGATCGCCGACGCCGAGATGCGGGCGATCTGGAATCGGCGCTGGCTGTTTGCCGTCCATGCGGTCGAGTTGGCCGAACCCGGCAGTTTCGTCACGCTCGAGATCGGGCGAGAGCCGGTGCTGCTTGTCCGTGGGCGCGACCGCGAGGTGCGCGCCTTCGCCAATGTCTGCCGCCATCGCGGTTCGCGGGTCTGCACCGCGCCGCACGGTCGGGCGGCGCGCCTCGTCTGTCCTTATCACGCGTGGACCTATGATCTCGACGGCACGCTGTGCAGCGACGTGCGCGGACACGGTGCAAGCGCCGAGGAACTCGGTCTGAAACCACACCACGCGATCGAGGTTGGCGGACTTGTCTTCGTCTGCCTCGGCGACACCCCACCGGATATCGGCCCGATGCGGGAGGCCTTCGCGCGCTGGTTCGCACCGCAAGGCTTGCCTCGCGCACGCATCGCCGCCTCTGTCGATTACCGTGTCGCCGCGAACTGGAAGGTCGTGTTCGAGAATAATCGAGAGTGCCTGCATTGCCCGGTGGCGCATCGCGAATACATCCGAGCCAATTACGACATCCACCTCGCGGATCCGCGGCGGGAGGCCGAGATAGCCGCGCGCATGGCCGACGAGGCTCTGCGCTGGACTGCAATGGGCCTCGAGGCGCCGAGCCTCGTGTCCGACATGACGGCGGCGTGGTGGCGGGTCAACCGGACCCCGCTGGTGCCGGGATTTGTGACCGAGAGCCTCGACGGCGCGCCCATCGCGCCGCCCATGGGTCAGTATCCCACGCATGATGTCGGTACCTTGCGCGCGACGATCTTCCCGAATTTCTGGATGCACGGGTCGGGCGATCACGCCGTGACGACGCGCCTGCTGCCCGACGGCGCGGGCGCGACGCGCGTTCGGGTCGTTTGGCTCGTCGACGCCAACGCGGAGGAGGGGCGCGACTACGCACTCGATCGCCTGATGCCGTTCTGGCAGCGCACATCCGAGCAGGATTGGGAGATCTGCGAGAACGTGCAGCGCGGGCTCGGCTCGGCGCATTACCGCCCCGGCCCCTTCGAGACCGTGAAGGAACGCAACGTCGCCCAATTCGTCGCCTGGTACCTGGACGAGATGCGCCGTGGAGGCACGCCATGAAGGACGCCACGTTTCCGACCCAGGCCGAGATCGTGATCATCGGCGGGGGTGCGATCGGATGCGCAATCGCCTACCACCTCGTGAGGTGCGGCGCGCGGGACGTGCTGCTGCTCGAGCGTCGGCAACTCACGCATGGTTCGACGTGGCACGCGGCAGGGCTGGTCGGACAACTCCGCAGTTCGAAGAACCTGACCCGCCTCATGCAGCGCTCGGCGTCTCTCTATCGCACCCTGGAGGCCGAGACGGGGCAGGCAACCGGATGGCATGGCGTGGGCAGCCTGCGCCTCGCTGCGAGCGACGAGCGTTGGGACGAACTCAAGCGCGCCGCGACCACGGGGAAGGGGTTCGGTTTCGATCTGCACCTGATCGACGCAGCCGAGGCGCGCCGGCTGCATCCCCTCCTGGAGACCCGTGACCTGCGCGGTGCGGTATGGGTTCCGTCGGATGGCTATGTCGACCCTGCGTCCGTGACCCAGGCCCTGGCGCGCGGTGCGCGAGATCGCGGCGCGCGGTTGCGCGAAGGCGTGCGTGTCGAGGATCTACGGCGTACGGGACGCCGGATCACCCATGTCGTCACCGATCACGGGACGGTTGAATGCGGAACGGTCGTCAACGCGACCGGGATGTGGGGCGCCGAACTTGGTCGCATGGCCGGAATCGGCATTCCGGTCTGCGCGCTCGAGCATCAATACGCGGTCACCGAGAAGATCGCAGGACTGCCGGCCGATCTGCCGACGATGCGCGATCCCGATGGACGCTTCTACGCGAAGCCGGAGGTCGGTGGGCTTGCGATCGGCGGATGGGAGGACAGCACCCCCGTCTTCGGCGCGGCGGGAATCCCTCGCGATTTCGGGCCGGAACTGCTGCCGGGCGATTTCGATCGCTTTCAGCCCATCGGCGAGGCGGCACTGGCACGCATGCCAGCCTTCGGGGATATCGGGATCAAGACGATGATCAACGGACCGATCCCGATCAGCGCGGACGGCGAGCCGATCATGGGCAAGGCGCCGGGGCTCGACAATTTCTTCGTTTCCTGCGGCTTCACCTCCGGCATCGCCGCGGCCGGCGGCGCGGGCGAGGCGATGGCGAACTGGATCCTCGAAGGCGATCCCGGGTTCAACCTCTTCGCCTTCGATCTGCTGCGCTTCGGGACGATCCATACGGCACCCGATTTCCTTCATGCGCGCGCGATGGAGAGCTATGCGAGCTATTACGCGATCGCCTGGCCGGGACACGAGGCGCTGAGCGCGCGCCCGGCTCGGACCAGCCCACTCTACGATGTGCTCGTCGCGCGCGGCGCCCTGCACGGGAGCAAGTTCGGCTGGGAGCGTCCGAACCTGTTCGCGCGTGGGGCTGCGGAGAAGACCGGCGACGTCGCGAGCTTTCGGCATCCCAGCTGGTTCGAATCCGTTGGCGCGGAGCATCGCGCGATCCGCGAGCGTGCCGCACTCATCGACATGTCGTCCTTCACGAAGGTTGAGATCTCCGGCACCGGCGCACTGGCGGCGCTTCAGAGGGTCGCCGCGAATGATCTCGACCGGGCACCCGGTACGATCGTCTACACGCAATTCCTCAATTCGCGCGGCGGGATCGAGGCCGATCTGACGATCACACGCCTCGCCGAGGACCGCTTTTATCTCGTGACCGGAAGCGCGTTCGGTCCCCACGACCTCGCGCATCTCGATGCCCATCTTCCGCGGGACGGCACGGTCGATGTGGCGGATGTGACATCTGCATGGGCGGTCGTGAACCTCTGCGGCCCCCTGGCGCGCGAGGTTCTCGCGGCAGCCAGTGCGAGCGATGTCAGCGACGCAGCCTGCCCCTATATGCAAGCGCGCGAGATCTGGATCGGACATGCGCGTGTGCGCGCGCTGCGCGTGAGTTATGTCGGCGAACGCGGCTGGGAACTGCATATGCGCAGCGAGGATGCCCGCGCCGTGTATCACCGTCTGCGGAAGGCCGGTGAGGTGCTGGGCATCGCCGATGCCGGCTATCGCTGCGTGTCGAGCCTCCGCCTGGAAAAGCACTATCTCTACTGGGGGGCGGACATCACGCCGGACGAAACGCCGCTCGAATCCGGGCTCGGATTCTGCGTCGCGTGGCGCAAGGGCGATTTCGTCGGCCGCGCGGCACTGGAGCGCCAGCGGAGCCTTGGCGTGGAACGACGTCTCGCATGGTTCAATGCGCCCGGAAACGCGTTCTGGGCCGGCGGCGAGGCGATCTGGCAGGGTGACGAGATCGTCGGCACGGTCCGGTCGGGCGGCTACGGCTTCAGCCTCGATCGCAGCCTCGCCTGCGGATATGTGCCTATAGCGCGTCTCGGAGACGGTGCGGACGGGTTCGAGATCGAGGCCTTCGGCGAGCGAATCCCGGTCGGGCGCCATACACGCCCGCTCTATGATCCCGACGGCAAGCGGCTGCGCGGGTGATCCGGGTCAGACACCCGCCAGGGCGTGACGCAGCGGCATGACCGGGACGCGGCTACCGGCCGCGAGAGGCGGCGCATCGGGCGGCCGCACCACCAGCGCGTCGGCGCCGGAAAGCAGGGACAGCATCGAACTGTCCTGGCGATCATAGGCGGTCGCGACAAGCGACCCGTCCATTCCACGCGCGAGCGTCGCACGCAGATAGTCCTGTCGACGGTCATTGGCGGGCAGTGGGGCGCCGAGCACGGCATCGAGACGCGGTGGCTCGATATCGCGCGCGCCGAGCAACCGCAGCAAAGCAGGGCGCAGGAACAGGACGCTGCACACCAGGGCGGACACAGGGTTTCCCGGCAGCCCCAGCATCGGCACGCCGCCGATCCTGCCGAACATCAATGGCTTTCCGGGGCGCATCGCGATCTGCCAGAAATCGAGGTCCAGCCCGCGCGCCCCGAGCGCGGAGCGGATCAGGTCGTGCTCGCCGACCGACGCGCCGCCGGTGGTGACGAGAAGATCGGCGCCCGCGGCGCCTTGCGCCATCGCCTGGACGGCATCGCTGCGGTCGGGGGCGATGCCGAGTTGGATCGGTTCGCCGCCCCAGCAGCGCACGAACGCGCCGAGGGCGAGCGCGTTGGACGAGACGATCTGGGCCGGGCCCAGCGGATCTCCCGGAAGGACTATCTCGTCGCCGGAGGCGAGGATGGCGACGCGCGGTCGCCGCGCGACATCGAGCCACGGACGGTTCATCGCGGCGGCGAGACCGAGTTGCCGGACGCCGATCACGTCGCCCGCCCGCAATCCGGTATCCCCTTCCTTGAAATCGAGCCCCGCCGGCCGGACATAGCGGCCGGCTTGCGTCGCCTCGGTGACTTGGACGCGATCTTCCTCGGCCCGCGTGTTCTCCTGGATCACGATCGTGTCCGCGCCGGCGGGGACGGGCGCACCGGTGAAGATCCGGACGCATTCGCCGGGGCCTACGCGGCCAGCAAAGCTCGCGCCCGCGTGAACGACACCGATCCGTCGCAACGTGCATGGACCCGCGGACAAGTCCACGCCGCGTGCGGCGTAGCCGTCCATCGCGGATACGGCGACTGGCGGCTGGGTCACGCGCGCGACGACATCCTTTGCAAGGACGCGCCCGAAGGAATCCGCCACCGACACGGTTTCCGCCGTGCCCGGCGACAGCGCCGCCAGGATCCGCTCGAGCGCGGTCTCGACGGAGATCATCAGCGCGCCTCGAAGACGCCGGACTTGCCACCGCTCTTGTGGACGAGGCGGATCTCGGCGATGCGCATGCCGCGATCGATCGCCTTGCACATGTCGTAGACGGTGAGCGCCGCGACGGACACGGCCGTCAGTGCCTCCATTTCGACACCCGTGCGTCCGGTGGTCTTCACTTCGGCTTCGATGTCCACGGCGTTGCGGCCAGGATCCGGGCGGAGATCGACGGTGACCGCGGCCAGCGGCAGCGGATGGCAGAGCGGGATCAGGTCATGGGTGCGCTTCGCGGCCATGATGCCGGCGAGGCGCGCGACCCCCAGGACGTCGCCCTTGCCGATCTCGCCGCCTGAGATGCGCCGGAGCGTCTCCGGTTCCATGACTACGGAACCGCGCGCGATGGCGATGCGATGCGTCATGTCCTTGCCGGACACGTCGACCATGTGCGCGCGGCCTTCGGCGTCGAAATGGGTGAGGTCGGCGCTCACGGCGTCACCTCGTGGGGCGTCAGCAACGCACGCGTGGCGGCGGTCACGTCAGCCTGCCGCATCAGGGATTCGCCGACGAGCATAGCCACGGCGCCGGCAGCGGCGACCCGCCGTACGTCGGACGCGGTCGCGATTCCGCTCTCGGCCACGAGGAAGCAACCGGCGGGCGTGCGCGCCGCCAGCCGCTCGAAGGTCGCGAGATCGACATGCAGGGTCTTCAGGTCGCGGTTGTTCACGCCGAGCAGCGCGCCATCAAGGGCGAGCGCCATGTCCAACTCCCGCGGATCATGGACCTCCGCGAGGACGTCGAGGCCGAGGTCGCGCGCGAGCCTGTGCAGGGACGTCGCCGCCGCCGCGTCGAGGGCAGCCATGATCAGCAGCACGCAATCCGCGCCGAGCGCCCGGGCCTCCAGGATCTGGTACGGATCGACCATGAAGTCCTTGCGCAGGACCGGGAGGTCGACGGCCGCGCGCGCGGCGACCAGGTAGGTGTCGTGCCCCTGGAAATAAGGCTGATCGGTCAGCACCGACAGGGCGACCGCGCCACCGTCGCGGTAGGCGCGCGCCAGCGCGGGCGGATCGAAATCCGCACGGATCAGGCCTTTCGAGGGCGAGGCTTTCTTGATTTCCGCGATCAGGGCCGGGACCATGGGACGCGCGCCACGCTCCAGCGCGGCGCGGAACCCGCGCGCGGGCGGAAGATGCCGGATGCGTGTTTCGAGTTCCGCGGCGGAGACGATTGCCTTGCGTGCGGCGACCTCGCGTCGCGTGTCGGCGCAGATGCGGGCGAGGACGTCGCTCACGTAACGCTCCGTTCAGTTCGCGCGTCTTGCGTTCGTGATCGCGATGAGGCGCGACAGCGTCGTCATCGCAGCACCGGAATCGATCGCCTGGGCGGCGCGCTGCGCGCCTTCGGTCAGGCGCGTGGCCGCGCCGGCGACGATCAGCGCGGCGGCGGCGTTGAGGAGAACGATGTCCCGGAACGGCCCCGGCTTGCCGCCGAGCAAGGCCATGATGGCGGCCCCGTTCTCGGCCGGCGTGCCGCCTTTGAGGTCCTGCAGCGCCGCACGCGGAAGCCCGGCATCTTCAGGCGCGATCACGAAGCGGCGCACGACGCCATCACGAAGTTCGGCCACGGCCGTCGGCCCCGTCGTGGTGATCTCGTCCATGCCATCGCTGCCATGGACGACCCAGGCATGGGTGGAGCCGAGATTGCCGAGCGTCGTGGCGAGCGGTTCGATCCAGCGCTCGGCGAAGACGCCGACCAGCTGGCGGGTCACAAGCGCCGGGTTCGAGAGCGGCCCGAGCAGGTTGAAGATCGTGCGTGTCCCCAGTTCCACGCGCGGACCGGCGACGTTGCGCATGGCGGCATGGTGGCGCGGGGCCATCATGAAGCCGATCCCGGCTTCGCCGATGGCCTGCTCGATCGCCGCGAATTCGGCCTCCGTGTTGACGCCGAGGACGGTGAGCACGTCCGCCGCTCCGGATCTCGACGACAAGGCGCGGTTGCCATGCTTCGCCACGGGCACACCGCAAGCCGCGACGACCAGCGAGGCCGCCGTGGAGACATTCCACGTGCCGATCGCGTCGCCTCCGGTTCCGACGATGTCGATCGCATTTGCCGGAGCGGCGATCTTGGCGGCCTTGGCGCGCATCACGCCGGCGGCCCCCGTGATCTCGTCGATCGTCTCGCCGCGCACGCGCAGCGCCATCAGAAACCCGCCGACCTGCGCGGGCGTCGCATTGCCCGACATCAGGGCCTCGAACCCCGTGCGCGCTTCGTCTACCGTGAGGGCATGCCCGTCCGCGACGCGCCCGAGCAAGGCCTTGATCTTGTCCATGTCGGCGGTCATGCGGCGGCGAAACTCCACGCGGAACGGGACCTGTCCGAGTTTTCGGCGCTTTGTCGATGTTTTGCAACCCTTTCGGCCGGCGCCGGACTGGCGCATAAATAACCGCGATGGACGGGACGATAATCTTTCGTATCGAGGGCATGACCTGTGCGGCCTGTGTCGCGCGGGTGGAGAAGGCGCTGCTCCGCGTCCCCGGTGTCGCCGCCGCCGAGGTGAGTCTGGCGACCGAGACGGCGCGGGTGGTTCTCGCGAGTGCCGACCCGCAGACTCAATCCGCGGCTGCCGCGGCAATCGAAACTGCCGGGTACAGCGCCACGCCGCGGACCTTGATCGTCCTCCAACGCGCGAGGTGGACACGACACGGCGCGAGGCGCTGCGTGTCGGCGTAGCGCTGGCGCTTGCGGCGCCGCTCGTTGCGGAAATGCCCGGCCATTTCGGCCTGCCCTCGGTTCACCTGCCTCCCTTGCTGGCCTTGGCCCTCGCGACGGTCGTGCAATTCGCCCCCGGTCTCGGGCTCGGGTTCTACCGCGCGGCATGGGCGGCCCTGCGTGTGCGCGCCGGCAATATGGACCTGCTGGTCGCGATCGGGACCAGCGCCGCCTATCTGTCCGGCGCGACGGCGATCCTTGGCGATCCCTTCGGCCACCCGATGCATTACCTGGAGGCCTCCGCGGTCGTGATTGCGCTGGTGCTTCTCGGCAGGACGCTGGAGGCGCGCGCGCGGCGCAGCGCCGCGCGTGCCATACGCGCGCTCGTCAGCCTGATCCCGGACACGGCGTGGGTGCTGCGTCCGGATGGGCAGGAGGTCGAGATCCCGGCCGCCGATGTCGCGATCGGCGATGTGGTGATCGTCCGTCCAGGCGCACGGTTTCCGGTCGACGGTATCGTTCGCGGCGGAACCAGCCAGGCCGACGAAGCGCTTCTCACCGGCGAGAGCAGGCCGGTCGACAAGGCGCCGGGGCACCTCGTCATCGGCGGCGCGGTCAATGGCGACGGTCTCTTGCGGATCGAGGCACAGGCCGTGGGCGCCCGCACGACGCTCGCGCGGATTGTCGGATTGGTGGAGCGGGCGCAATCCTCGAAGGCGCCGGTCCAGCGCCTTGTCGATCGCGTCGCCGCGATCTTCGTCCCGGTCGTGCTCGCGATCGCGGCGAGCACCTTCCTTGGGTGGTGGCTGGGGGCAGGGGATGCCGCGCGCGGGTTGCATGCGGCGGTCAGCGTTCTGGTGATCGCATGCCCTTGCGCGCTCGGCCTCGCGACCCCAATGGCTATCGTGGCGGGATGCGGCGCCGCGGCGCGCAACGCCATCCTGGTCAAGGATGCCGCGTCACTGGAGGCGCTCGCGCGCGCCGATGCCGTCGTGTTCGACAAGACCGGAACACTGACCGTCGGTCGACCGTCGGTCGTCAGGATCTTTCCGGCGCGGCCCGGCGCGGAGGAGCATGTCCTTGCCCTCGCCGCCGCGGTCGAACGCGGCAGCACGCATCCGCTCGCGCGGGCGGTCACCAGCTGCGCGGAGGAGCGCGGGATCCGGCCGCCGACGCCGGCCCAGGTCGAGGCCATCCCCGGGCGAGGGATCAAGGCACGCGTCGATGGCGCGCTCGTGATCCTCGGAACGGCCGACCTCATGAAACAGGCGGGCCTCGATACCTCTTCCTTCGGTGACGCTATCGCCGAGATCGACGCGCTCGGTCTCACACGGGTCTTCGTCGCGCGCGATGCCGCGATCATCGGCTTGATCGCAATCGGCGATCCCATCCGTCCCGACGCGAAGCAGGCGGTCGCGAAACTGACCTCGCTGGGCTTGCGGGTGTCGATGGCGACCGGCGACGCGCCGGCAACCGCAGCGCGGGTTGCCGAGGCACTCGGGATTTCGGACGTCCTGGCTGCGGCCCGCCCCCAGGCCAAGCTCGACCTCGTTACCGAGCTCAAGCGCAAGGGCCATGTGGTCGCCGTCGTCGGCGACGGCGTCAACGATGCCCCCGCGCTGGCGGCGGCGGATATCGGGCTCGCGATCGGCGGCGGTGCCGATGCCGCGCTCGAGACCGCCGGTCTGGCGTTGATGCGCGCCGATATCGCGCTGGTGGCGGATGCGGTCGATCTCGCCCGCGCAACGCGTCGACGGATCTACGAAAACCTGTTCTGGGCCTCGATCTTCAACCTCGCTGGGATACCGGCTGCGGCGGCGGGTGTGCTCGATCCGATGATCGCTGGCGGTGCGATGGCGTTTTCGTCGCTTGCCGTCGTCCTGAACTCGCTCCGGTTGACGCGCTGGCGTCCGCCGTCGCGCGGATGAGATTGGGGGACGGATGCGGTTCGCGCCCTTCGTCGGTCCGGTGACGGCAGCACTCGCAGCCGCGGCCCTGCTGGTCAATCTCTACATCGCCGTGCCGCAGCGCGGACACGACGGAGATTTGGGTGGCATCGCTGTCGCGGGCGATCCGGTTGACGACATGTCGGCGCGGCACGAAGACACGGAAAAGGATGGCAGCCCGGCGCCGGGCACTGGGGCCGAGTTGGCCGATGCCGGCAGACAGGCTCAGGCGATCCCCGCCTTCGATACGGAATGGGAACGACGCGCGGTGCCCGTCGTGCTGCGCCCCGGGAAAGCCTCGGTCGCCATCGTCATCGATGATATCGGTGTCGACAGGGCGCGCGCGATGCAGGCGATCCGTCTTCCAGCCCCTCTTACATTGTCGTTCCTTCCCTACGGTCGAGACGCGCCGGCGCTCGCCATATTGGCGCGTCAGCGGGGGCACGAAATCCTGCTCCACATGCCGATGCAACCCGTCGGCGGAGAGAACCCTGGCCCGCACGCGCTGACCGTCGATCTCGCAGCCGTCGAGATCCGCGCACGGGTTGGGGCCGCCCTCGACAGGTTTGGTGACGCCGTCGGGTTGAACAACCACATGGGCAGTCGCTTCACGGTTGAGCGCCGGTTGCTGGTTCCGGTGGTGGAAGAACTGCAATCGCGCGGCCTCGTGTTCGTCGATTCCAGGACCGCTCCGTCCTCTCAGGGCATCCACGCCGCCGAGGAGGTCGGGTTGCCGGCGGCGATGCGCGACGTCTTCCTCGACAACGACCTCGCGCCCGAGGCCATAGCGAAGCAGTTCGAGGAACTCGAGCGCATCGCGCGACGGCGCGGCCACGCGGTCGCCATCGGGCATCCCCACGATGCGACGATAGCTGCGCTTTACGGGTGGCTCCCGCGCGCGGACGAACGCGGCATTCAAGTCGTGCCCGTGTCCGCGATCATCCGGCGCTCTCTGGAACGGCCGCGTTCACGTCCTTGACGCAGATAGCCGTGCGATGTCTACATGCCGCCAACACAAACGGGGTGTTCCATGACGGCGTACAGGGTCGATGGAATGACGTGCGATGGGTGCGCCCGCGCGGTCACGCGCACCATCGAGGCGGCGCTTCCTGGCATACGCGTGCGGGTTGACCGGGTGGCTTGTCGCGTCGAACTCGACGGCGCTCCCGTGGACGAGGGCGTGCTGCGGCGCGCGCTGGACGACGCCGGGTTCTCGCTGCGCGGAACCGTGTGACGCTCTCGGTCAGCCTCAGTTCTGGTAGAGCTTCTCGACAGCGACCTTGTCGATGACGACCTTCAGGCGCTCCCGCAGGGCCTGAAGATATTGCTGACTGATCTCGGTGGCGATGTTCTGCTCGAGTCCGGCGCCGAGACGCTCGAACGCCGCCTGCGCGGCGCCGGGATCGGCGGCGAAAATATCCGTCAGAACCACCACGTGATAACCGTCGGTGGCCGTCGCGAGGCCGACTTCGCCTTGCTTCAATTGAAATAGCCGGCTGGCGAGCGGCCCCATATCGGCCTGGGCCGGGCCATCGGCGCGCCCGTCGCGCCGCAGATCCTGGGTCGTCTCGACCACCGCGCCGAGCGCGGCGGCGGCCTCCTCGAGCGGCTTGCCCTCCCGGATGGAACGCGCAAGCGCTTCCGCGCTGGCGCGCGCGGCGCTCGCACGGCGCTCCGCCTTCCAGAGGCCGGCCGCATCCTCGCGAACCTCTGCGATCGGGCGCTTCTGGCTCGGAACGACTGTCTCCACACGGACGAAGAAATAGGATCCGGCACGCGTCTCGATCAGCGATGAATCCTTGCCGATCGGCGCCTCCACGAAGGCCCGAAGAGCCTCCGGGGCGGCGGCGAAGACGGGGACGGGGGCGCCGGTGCGATCGCGTCCGGTTCCATCGAGCGCCTCGACGGCGACCACGGAGATCCCGGCACCGCTGGCGGCATCCTGGAGCGGCTTGCCCTCGTTCAACGCCTCTTCGACGCGCGTGGCGGTCCGATAGGCGATTTCGGTGGCCACGCGCCGGACGTGATCCTCGGCGAGTTGGGCGCGCAGCGCCTCGAAGCCCGGTTCGCTGCCCGCCTCGACCGCCGTGCTCCGTGCGACGAACACACCCAGCGGTGTCTCGATCGGTGCGCTCGGTCGGCCTTCGGGCAGAGCGAAGACCGGGCGTGCGAGTTCCGACGGCAGGCTCGTGGCGGTCACGCGCCCAAAGGCGCGCACCTGCTCAGGGGTCTGGCCAGCCTCGGCGGCGACCGCAAGGAAATCCGCGCCGGCGTCGAGTTGCGCCTTCGCCGCGGTCGCAGCAGTCAGGTCGTCGAACCGTATCAACTCCACCACACGACGTTCGGGGGTGGCGAATTCACGCTTTCGTGCGTCGTAATCCTGGCGCAGCTGCGCCTCGTCCAAGGGGATGATCGGACGGATCTCGTCGATCCCGATCCGCACCACGAGACCCCCGCGATATTCAGGGTCCGTGAAACGTTCGTCGTTGGCCTCGTACACCGCCTGCAGATCGCCGTCCGACGGTTCGCCGGGATCGGGCTGGGCGCTGGCAGGGACATGGATCGCGCGCCCGCGGCGCTTTTCCTCGCGATGCCGGAACAGCGCGTCAGCAAGGGATTCGGGAACACGCGTGCCGAGGGAAACCGACTCGACGAGGGCCGCACGCGCCGCATCGCCGCGCATCAGGTCGACGTAGCGCTGCTCGCTGAAGCCGTTGTCCAGGAGCAGACGCCGGAACGACGTGGCGTCGAAGATCCCGTTGATGCGAAAATTCGGATCGTCTTCGATCCGCTGCCGGACGACGTCGTCGCTGACCACGAGCGACAGGCGCTCTGCCGTGCGGTCAAGCGTCCATTGGTTGGCGATGCGTTCGACCGTCTGATTGGCGAGACCGAACTGTTTGAGGACCTCGCGGTCGATGTCCCCCAAGCTGCGGCGCAACCGGTCGAGATCGCGCTGGAACTCCATGCGGATCTGTTCCGGTGGCACCGGATCGCCACCGATCGCGATAGCCGGGGTGTCGCCGCGCTGAAGGAAGCGGTAATCCCCGATGCCCCAGACCGCGAAGGACAGGACGAGGAACAGGAAGAGAACCTTGACGACAACGCCTGCCGTCTTGTCTCGGATCGTCTGGAGCATCTTGCGGGGCTTTCGTAGCGCGGGAGACGACTATAGGAACGCCGGCAAATCACGGCAACCTTTTGTCATCAACGTCTTGGCGCTGTATTCTCGGCACGGCTGCCGTCAGGTCGGCAAGAGCCAACGAGGTCGCGCCACATGGGTCCCCAGCACTACGTCATCGGCAACTGGAAGATGAACGGGCTGGTCGCCGGGGCATGCGCCTTGGCGCGGGCGGTCCTGGCCGGCGCCCCCGGATGCGCGACCCAACTCGCTTTGTGCCCGCCTGCGACGAGCCTGGGTGCGGTGGCGGCGGTGCTGGGGCGCGGCCCGGTCATGCTGGGTGGTCAGGACTGTCATCCCAAGGCAACTGGGGCCCATACCGGGGATGTCTCGGCCGAGATGCTTGCCGATGTGGGCTGCGGCCTCGTCGTCGTCGGCCATTCCGAGCGGCGCACGAACCACGGAGAGCGTGACGATCTGGTGCGCGCCAAGGCCGAGGCCGCGCATCGCGCCGGGCTGGTCGCCGTCATTTGCGTGGGCGAAACCCTGGCGGAGCGCGAGGCAGGGCGGACGCGCGAGATCCTGGCGACGCAGCTCCGCGGCTCCGTGCCTGCGGGAGCGACAGCCACTCGAACGATCATCGCCTACGAGCCCGTTTGGGCGATCGGTACCGGAAAGGTCGCGACCCCGGCGCAGGCCGCGGAGGCCCATGGCTGGATCCGGTCCGAGCTCGACGGAATGACCGGAGCCGGGGGCGCGTTCTCGATCCTGTATGGCGGTTCGGTCAAGCCTGAGAACGCAACAGATCTCTTCGCGCTTCCGGGGGTCGATGGGGCCCTGGTCGGCGGAGCAAGCCTCGACGCGACCCAGTTCCTGGGCATAGCCGCCGCCGCACCGCGCCGCAGGGCCTGATGCGGTCCTGGTCGGACCGGTACGCCGGGCCAGAGTGCAGTTGAAGCCTGGGTCGTTCTGAGCGATCTTGCCGCATATATTTGGAGTATTGCGGATGTTCCAGCCCAGCATTCCACGGGTCGCGCGCGCGCCATTCGACGCGGGGTCCGGCGGCGGCTCCGTCCAGGAGATGGACGCGTCTGGTCGCAGCGCGATCCTGGTCCCTGGTGGCGAGTTCATCCTGCGGGCGAGTTACGCGCGGCGCGGCGACGATCTGGTCCTGAGCGATGGCGACGGGCGGGTTGTCGTGATCCGGGGGTATTTCGTCCAGGCCGACGCACCGCTTCTGGTGTCGGAGGACG
>CAIOSQ010000448.1 GCA_903860935.1 uncultured Rhodospirillales bacterium
ACTGGACCAGAATTTCCGCCTCAAGCAGCCGGCGGCCTTCGCGGCGACGCCGTCGCTCTATCAGATCGGCGGCGTGTCCAACGGCACGATGACGCCGCTCGTGAACGCCGGGACCATCCGGCCGCTCGACGATCTGGTGGCGAAATACGGCAGGCACCTGACGCCGAACCAACTCGTGCGCGTCGACGGCAAGGTCATGGCGATCGCCATGATGGTCAACGCGCAGCACCTGGTCTTCCGCGAGGACATCCTCAAGGAGCTGAACATCCCGGTGCCGGCGACCTATGACGAGGTCCTCGCGGCGGCCGAGAAGATCAAGGCGTCGGGCAAGGTCCAGTATCCGCTGGGCGCGACCTTCAAGGCGGGCTGGGATCTGGCGCAGGACTTCAACAACATGTTCGCCGGATATGACGGCGTGTTCGTGAAGCCCGACAACACCCCTGGCGTGAATTCGGATGCGGGCGTCAAGGCGCTCGAGACCATGAAGCGCCTGTCGGCCTACATGGATCCGGAGTTCCTCGTCTCGGACTCGACCTTTGTCCAGAAGCAGTTCCAGCAGGGCAAGATCGCGATGGCGAATCTCTGGGCGTCGCGACTGGGCGCCCTCGAGGATTCGAAGGAAAGCCAGGTCGTCGGCAAGATCGGCGTGGCGGCGGCTCCGGCGGCGGTCAAGGGCGGCAGGCCTTCGACCACGCTGTGGTGGGACGGGGTCGTGATCGCCCGCAACATTCCCGACGCCGAGGCGGACGCCGCCTTCCGCGTCGCGATGGAGGGCCTCGACGAGGAGATGGTCAAGGCCAACAACGCCGCCGCGGTCTGGCTGCTGGCCGGCTATGTGCCGAACAAGCAGGCCCAGGGTTCGATCGATTCCGCTCGGGGTGGCGCGCCCAACTATGCGTCGACCACGTCGATGGGTCTGATCCACAACGCCGTCGGCGAGAAGCTTGCCGATTTCATGTCGGGCAAGAAGGACGCGCGGACCACCCTCGCGGAGATCGAGGCCGCGTATCTCGTCAAGGCCAAGGAGCAGGGGTTGGTCAAGTAACGCGCCGACTTCGCGAAACACGGGAGGCGCGACGATGCGGACGCGAAGCTTCGTCCTGTTCGTCGCGCCGTCCCTGGTGATGATGGCGCTGTTCATCGCCGCGCCTCTCGTCTCGGTTCTCGTGCAGAGCGTCCATCAGACGCGGACGGTCTTCCAGGATACGGTCGTCGAAAGCTGCACGCCCGGCTTCCTCGCCCCGACCTGCGTGCGCGAGACGCGGCGCATCCCCGTTCTGGGCGCAGATGGCCGCCCCGTGACCGAGACCGTGCCGGTCGGCTTCGAGGCGTACCGACGTCTTCTGGAACCGGACCGGGTGATGGCCGCGCTTGCGCCGGGCGGCGGCGGTCTGGAGGCGATCCTCGCGATCGACTTCTACCGGGCGCTGCGGTTCACCCTGGTCTTCACCCTGGCGACGCTGCCGCTGGTGATCGGGCTTGGCCTCGCGATCGCGCTGGCGGTGGACGGTCTGGCGCGCGCGTGGCGCGGTCCCGTCATCTTCGCAACCCTGCTTCCCTTCGTCATCACCCCGGTCGTGGGCGCGCTGTCGATACGCTGGCTGTTCCTGGGCGACGGGATCCTGGCCCGCCTGATCGAATGGATCCTCGCGCGCGACATCGCGGTCTTCGCCCAGGGCTGGACGATCGAATTGCTGATGATGTTCTACCGCGTCTGGCATGTCGCGCCCTTCGCCTTCGTCGTGTTCTACGCCGGGCTGCAGACGGTCGACCGCGACACGCTCGAATCGGCGATCGTCGACGGGGCGTCGCGCTTCGAGCGCCTGACCGCTGTCATCGTGCCGCATCTCGCGCCGCTGATCGTCTTCGTCGCTCTCATCCATCTCATGGACAGCTATCGGGTCTTCGACGAGATCGTCGGCTTCTCCAGCCAGGCGCATGTGATCTCGCTGCAATGGCTGACCTTCAGCTTCCTGATGCCGGACGAAACGGGAAATCGCGCGATCACCCGCGCGGCTGCCTCGTCGATGCTCACCATGATCGGCATCGTCGTGCTCCTGATCGTGCCGCTGCGCCGCGCCTGGCGCGACCAGCGCGGCCGGAGGTGAGCGTATGAGCGCGCCCAGGGCACTGGCACGTCCGGTCTTGCTGCGGATCGCCGCGGCGGCTTTCCTGGCGCTATGGCTGCTCGTCGCCCTGTTCCCGCTCTGCTGGACGGCGCTGATGTCGTTCCGCAATCCCGTGGACGCGCTGTCCTCCGATCCCCTGGACGTGATCTTCGGCGCGACGACCTTCGCCCATTACCACGCCGTCTGGGTGACGCATGGCTTCTGGCGAAATTTCCTGAACTCCATGATGGTCACGGCGGGTGTCGTGACGGTCTCCCTGTCGGTGGGAACCCTCGCCGGCTATGCCTTCGCGCGCAGCGACGGCCGCCTTGCCTTTGCGCTGCTGGTCCTGGCCCTGATCTTCCGCGCGCTACCGCATTCCGTGCTCGTCACCGGCTATCTGCCGGTGTTCCTCGACACGCGCGACATCCTGGCGCCGCTCTGGACCTCGTGGCCGACCGCATGGCTCTTCGCGTTCCTGTCACCGGAGCCGCCGACGCTCTACGGCCAGCCCTGGGCCGTCATCGCCGTGCTCGTGGCGATCAACCAGCCCTTCACGATCTGGATGATGCGCTCCTTCTTTCGCAACGTTCCCACCGAGATCGACGAGGCGGCGCGCGTGGACGGATGCACGCATTTCGGCGCGTTTCGCAGGGTCGTCATGCCGGTTATGTGGCCTGGGGTGATCACGACCGGGCTGTTCTCGTTTCTCCTCGCCTACAACGACTACCTCGTCACGGCGCTGCTGCTCGACGCGCAGTCCCAGACCATGGTGCCCGCGATCTCGCAGTTCATGAACCGCGAGACGCGGGCGGCCGATCAGATCGAGGCGATCGCGGCGGCGGTGTCGATCACCGCGCCGCTCTTCGTCCTCGTCATGGCGTTCCAGAGGCAGATCGTCTCCGGCCTGACGGCCGGGGCCGTGAAAGGATGAGGATATGAGCGGAGCACGGCCCGAGCAGGCGCATCTGACGCGCGGCAACGACCTGACCAGGACGGCGGACACGACGCGCGTGATCGAGGCCATGATCGATGGCCTCAACGACCATCAGATCAACGGCATGGCCGCATTCTTCCACCCGGCGTTCCGCTGGATGGGCAATGCCGGGTGCGGCACGAAGAACGGTCTGCGGGAGTTTCAGGAGAACTGGCAGCGGCCGTTCCAGGCGGCGTTTTCCGACAAGGTCGCGGTCGACGAGGCGCGCATCTTCCAGGGTGAGTGGGGTGCCTCCTTCGGCGCGCAGCACGCGGTCCATTCCGGAACCTTCATGGGGATCCCGGCCACCGGGAAGCGGGTCGAGATCCGCTACATGGATTTCTGGAAGGTCGTCGACGGCAAGATCGTCGACAACTGGGTGATGGTCGATTTCCCCCATGTCCTTCGCCAGCTCGGCGTCGACGTCTTCGGCGGCGAAGGGTGGGAGGCGTTCGATCGCGGCGAGCGGGTCCCGCCGCGCCCCGACCACGACAAGTGACGCCGCTGACAGCCGAGGATGCGCCGATGCCCATGACCGGTTTCGATCCCAAGTGGACGGATTTCCCCGACTACATCATCGGGATCACGAAGGAGATCTGGGAGGATCGCGGGATCGCGACCCTCCACCGCTACTATGCCGAGGACATCGTCGTCCGCTCGCCGAGTGCGGTCGTGCGCGGCAATCGCGGCGTGATCGCCGCGACGATGGCGACCCTCGCGGAGTTCCCGGACCGCACGCTTCTGGGCGAGGACGTGATCTGGTCCCACCATCCAGAGCATGGGCTGCTCTCGTCGCACCGGCTGCTGTCGACCGCGACGCATGCGCGCGACGGCGTCTATGGCAAGGCCACAGGTCGGAAGCTGGTCTACAGGATCGTCGCCGACTGCGCCGCCCGCGACAACCAGATCTACGACGAATGGCTGATCCGCGACCAGGGCGCGATCGTGCGGCAACTCGGCCTCGATCCGCGGGCCTATGCGGCCGCGCAGATCGCCGCGGAAGGCGGGGCGGAGCGCTGCGCGCGGCCCTTCTCGCCCGCGAACGACATCGCGGGCGACTATCGCGGTCGCGGCAATGAACATCCGGTGGGGCAGCGCTATGCCGATCTGCTGGGCCGCCTGATGGATGCGGATTTCGCCGCGATCCCGCGTGTCTACGACCGTGCCGCGCATCTGGA
>CAIOSQ010000449.1 GCA_903860935.1 uncultured Rhodospirillales bacterium
ATTCTGCGGGTTACTCCCGCATCCCATTGCGAGCGCCGTGCCAACCGCACGGGTCTATTAAGTCACTGATTTAGCGATAATATTTTTGTAGTGTGATGGGTGGGCGATGCTCGGCACCCGGCAGACTACGCCTCCGATGGGCAGAAACTGCCGGGGGGCGTTGGCTTGCGCTGCCCGGCGGATCTGTCATAACCAAGCCTTGGCGTTGGCGCGTTCTCCGCGCCCAGTGATTGGTGGCCGCATGAAGATCGTCGATCCGTCGAGCATTCGTGGTCCCGCCGCGCCGCGCCGCGCCGATCGGTCGGGCGCCCGCAGCGGTGAGTTCGCCCGGCATATGGACGACACCTCGGCGACGGGAGCTTCGTCCTCCGCATCCGGATTGTCGGCAGCCGCTGGTGTCGCCGGTATCCTCAGCCTTCAGGAAGTGGATGATCGCGGCGCGTCACGGCGGCGTGCGGTGCTGCGTGCCGATACGCTGCTGGACAAGCTCGACGAGCTTCGCCACGGCTTGCTGATGGGAACCTTGACCCGCTCGCAACTCGCAGAACTGGAGCGCCTCGTTTCCGTCCGGCGTGGCGACGTCGATGATCCCCAGTTGAACGAGCTTCTCGACGACATCGATCTGCGGGTCCAGGTTGAAATTGCTAAATATGAATACGAAACAACGAGTTGATGACATTTTCAGCTGCCCTGTGCGGGCGCTGCGGGCGGCTTGATGGCTGGGGGGCCGGTTCATATACTCCGCGCCCTCTTCGACCCGGACTGGCACCGAATCCATGACCCATCCGCTGCTCCCCGCAGATTATCGGCCGTCGGAGAACGAGCCGTTCATGAACCCCGTCATGCGGGAGTATTTTCGCCAGAAATTGCTGCGCTGGCGGTCGGAGCTTCTCCAGGAATCGTCGGAAACGTTGATCAGCCTCCAGAACGAGACGGTTCCGGAGGCCGACCTCACCGACAGGGCCGCGACCGAGACCGACCGGTTCACGGAACTGCGGACCCGGGACCGCGAGCGGAAGCTGATCGGGAAGATCGACTCGGCGCTGCGCCGGATCGATGACGGCTCCTACGGGCATTGCGAGGAGACGGGCGAACCGATCGGTGTCCGCCGTCTCGAGGCGCGGCCGATCGCGACGCTGAGCCTGGAGGCCCAGGAACGCCACGAGCGCATCGAGCGCACCCAGCGCGACGATTGACCGGTCGGGCGCTGGGCCTGGCTAGGGGCACGTCCTCTCGAAGCGAAACGGGCGCGGCTGCCAGTGGCGCCGCGCCCGCTTGCCCGCTGCGTGCGGGACGCGATCAGAACGGGAAGATCACGTCGAAGATTTCCTGACCCCAGCGCGGGCGCTGGACGTCGGTGATCTGGCCTCGGCCGCCGTACTGGATACGCGCCTCCGCCAGACGGTCATGCGGTATCTCGTTGGTGGACCGGATGTCCTGAGGACGGACGACGCCGGCGACCTGGAGGATGCGGTTCTCGCTGTTGACCAGAACCTCCTGGCTCCCCTGCAGCACGAGATTGCCGTTCGGCAGGATCTGCGTGACCACCGCGGCGATACGCAGCGCGATGGTCTCCTTGCGCTCGATCGACCCGGTCCCTGTGCTCGAACTGCCGGACGACATGTCCATCAGGTTGCCCGCTGCGGGCGCCGCATTGGTGCCCGGCAGGCGCTTGGCGATCCGGCCGACATCGTAGCCGAGGAAGGATGGCAGGCCGGCATTCTCGGTGTTGGCGCGCGAGCGCGCCGAACTGTTCTCCATCGAGGCCGTATCGGCAATGTTGATCGTGATGGTCACGATGTCGCCGACGGTGCTGGCGCGCTGATCCTTGAAGAAGGCCCGCGCACCGGGCTGCCACAGCGAGTTGGCCTGGCGTTCGACGGCGATGGGCGTCGGCATCGGCATCTGCACCGGTGGGCGCTTGCCGGCGGGATTGTCGATCGCGCTCTGCGGCGGCGGCGCACCCACATGGCTCAGGCGGTCGAGGGTTCCCGCGCAGCCGCCAAGGGCGAGCGCAAGGGCGAGGACGGGGAGGGGACGGGGAGTCATTCTGGGTCTTCCGTTCCGATCAATTGAGGAGGGCGGGGCGAGCCCCGGCGAGCACGAGCACCGTGTCCGGTCCGACGACCTGGGCTTCGACGGTCCGCTTCGTCTGGACGTTGATCACCCGCACGGTTTCGCCGCGGGCCCCTTCGTCGACGGCGCGGCCGAGCGCGCTCAGCGTCATGCCGCCGGATTTCAGGACGAGGGTCACGCTGGCGTTGCGGGCCACGAGGACCGGCGCGCGGACATCGCCCTCGCGCAGTGCCTCGCCGGCGCGCAGCGACCGGCGCGCGCTCTGTCCGACCAGCTTGTCGCCGTCGACGATCGCGTCCCGGCGCAGCGCGTCCTCGCGCATGTCCACGATGGTCACATCGTCGGCACGGATGATCTCGCCCGACTGGATCGCACGGCGCAGGACCGCGACCTCGCGGGTCGCGATCGCCCGCCCGGCCACCGGAAGGCGCAGCGCCGTCGTATGTCCGGCGCCGATCACGAGCAGGGCTGAGAAGCGGCCGCTCGGACCGTCCACCGTGAGCGACTGGACATCGATCGTCGGCGGCGCCATCGGGGAGATGGCGATGTCAGGCAGGCGGCCGGTGAATTCGATCGCGAGGGCGCGGGTATCGCCATCCTCGCGCAGCGCGGCGCGCAGCGCGTCGGCGATCGCGTCGCGGCCCATTGGCCGTCCTGCCCGCTCGACGACGATGCGGTCGAAGCGGGTGGACGGGCGCCAGGCAAGGCCATGGGCCCGCGCCGTGTCGCCGAGCCATTCGGAGTCGAGCGCATAGCGGCGCCCCGGCAGAGGCGCGCGGGCGACGATGCTGTCGGCGAGGGGGCCGGCGTCCTCGAAGAGGTCGCCGAGGCGGACGTTGTCGGCGTCGATGGTCGCGGCCGGCTTCAGAACGGTCGCGTCGGCGACGCCGGCGGACAGGGCGAGCAGGGCGGCGGCGAGGAGGCTTCGCAGGGAGGTCATCGTTCGGCCCTCAGCGCATCTGGTTCAGCGAGGACATCATTTCGTCCGCCGCCTTGATGACCTTGGAGTTCATTTCGTACGCGCGCTGCGCCGTGATCAGGTTGGTGACTTCCTGGACCGTGTTCACGTTGGAGGTCTCGAGGAAGCCCTGGAGAAGCGTTCCGAAGCCCTGGCGGCCAGCCGTCCCGGTCACCGGGTCTCCGGAGGCGGTCGTGTTCTGGAAGAGGTTGTCGCCGCTGGCCTGCAGCCCGGCGTCATTGGCGAAGCTCGCCAACTCGAACTGGCCGACGCGCTGCAACTGGGCCTGACCTGCCTGCTTCACGAGGACTTCGCCCGATGTGTTGATCGTGATGTCGAGGGCGTCCCTGGGGATGGTGCCGCCGCCCTTCACCGTGTAGCCGTCGGCGGTGACGATCTTGCCCTCGGCGCTCAGCTGGAAGGAGCCGGCGCGCGTATAGGCGGTCTCGCCGCTCGGCATCTCGACCTGGAACCAGCCCTTGCCCTGGACGGCCATGTCGAGCGAGTTGCCGGTCGTCGTGAGATTGCCCTGCTCGGTGATCCGGTAGACGGCCGCCGCGCGGACACCGAGGCCGAGCTGGATGCCCGACGGCACGATCGTGTTCGCGTCCGACGATGCGGCACCCGCGCGGCGCTGGTTCTGGTAGATGAGGTCCTGGAACTCTGCGCGCTGACGCTTGAACGCTGTGGTGTTCATGTTGGCGATGTTGTTCGAAATCGTCTCGACGTTGAGCTGCTGGGCCAGCATGCCGGTCGACGCGATGCTAAGGGAGCGCATGGATCAATCCTCCGCGAATTCGGTCCGCGTCCGTCAGGACACGCGGGTGAGTTTTTCGATGGTGCGGCGCGAGCGGTCGTGTTCCTGCTCGATCATCCGCGACGCCGACTGGTAGCGGCGGGTCAACTCGATCATCTGTGAGATCTCGAGGACGCTCTGGACGTTGGAGCCCTCGAGCATGCCCTGGGCGACCTTCGTCTTCTTGTCGTCCATCGGCTTGGGATCGGCGGTCGTCGTCAGCAGGTTTTCGCCCGCCCGGCGCATCGCCTGCTCGTTGTCGAAGGCGACGACGCGCATCTTCCCGATAGGGCCTTCCTTGCCGGTGATCGTACCGCGGCGGTCGATCTCGACACTCGTTTCGCCGGGCGGGACCGTGATCGGCGAGCCGTTCTCGCCGAGCAGTTGCGCGCCGTTGCTGAGCGCGAGCCGACCCTGGGCGTCCGGGCGGAAGGAGCCGGCGCGGGTGTAGCGGATGCCCGCATCGGTTTGGACGGCGAGGTAACCCGGGCCGACCAGGGCGATATCGAAGGGGTTGCCGGTCCGCTCGACCGGGCCGGCCCGCGTGTCGCGCCACAAGCCCTTGTCGATGGCGAAGGCCACCTTGCCGCCGCCGGCACCGGCGATGTCGGAGAGGACCGTCTCGAAGACGAGACGTTCGCCCTGGAAGCCGGCAGAGGTCGCGTTCGCCACGTTGTTGGCCGTGACGTCGAGCTGGCGACGCAAAGCGCCCATCTGGGCGACTGCGATATAGGATGGGTTCTCCATCGGGGCTCCGGACCTTTGCGCGGGTTCTTCCGCGGGGCTGCCGGGGCGACGAGCCGCCCCGCCAGCACGACGGGATTTGCGAAAACCGTGCCAAGCGTCGGAGCCCGTGTTTTCAGGGAAAAAGCGCTTGCGGGGCGGGAGCCCGTCCTGCCCGCGCGGCAGAAAATGCCGGGTCTTTTCTGCCAGTGTGGGGGCTCGAAACGAGTTGTTAACCGTCCTCGCGCTACTTAGCTGGGGCGACGAATTGAAGCGTCTCGCGCGAGGACCCGATGGCCGACGAGGACAAGGCAGCAGGCGAAGGCGGCGAAG
>CAIOSQ010000450.1 GCA_903860935.1 uncultured Rhodospirillales bacterium
AGGCCGCGCCGAGACCCAGCCCGACCGAGAGCGGTACCAGCAGCGCCACGTAGAGCACGGTGTTGCGCAGGGAGACCCAGAAGACGCGGTCGCCGAAGAGATCGGCGAAGTTGGCAAGTCCCACGAAGGACAGGCTCGGCATGCCGAACACCCAGTCGGTGAGGGCGATTCCCGCGACCGCGAGGCAGGGCCCGATCAGGACCAGCCAGATCATCGCGACCGCGACGGCCGAGAGGAGCCATGCGGTTAGGGCCTCGAGCGACCCGTGCCGGGACGCTGCCGGGCGTCGATGCGTGATCGCCGTCATGCCGCCCGGACCCCGCCGCTCAACCGGCCTGCGCCATGTGCGCCGGGCGCGGCGCGATGCCTTCCGGGCGCAGCCCCAGCCGACGGTTATCGCGGTCGAACACCAGGGCCTTCTTGGAGGCAAGGCAGACATTGATCGGGTCGCCGATGCGGAGATCGGCGAAGCGGTCCGGGGCGACACGCGCGATCAGCGGCGACGCCACGGCGGGCACGCGCAGATGCACCAGCAGTTCGACGCCGAGATTCTCGAGGTGGTGGACGCGTGCGGCATGGCCGGCACCGCCAAGTGCGACGGCCTCCGGTCGCAGCCCGACGGTCACCTTTTCGCCGGGAGCGGCGGCGACTGCGACGGGCAGGGACTGCCCCAGCGCGATCACGCGCCCCGATTCGCCGACGATCGCCTCGACCGTGTTGATCCTGGGCGAGCCGATGAACTCGGCGACACGCAGGTCGTCGGGCTCGGCATAGAGCCGCTGCGGCGGCGCCACCTGGAGCAGGCGGCCGTCGATCATCACGGCGACCCGGTCGGACATCGTCATCGCCTCGACCTGGTCGTGCGTGACGTAGACGAAGGTGCCGCCGACCCGCCGATGCAGTTCCGAAATCTCCGTCCTCGCCTGGACGCGCAGCTTGGCGTCGAGATTCGAGAGCGGCTCGTCCATGAGGAAGGCGGAGGGGTGACGCACCATCGCCCGGCCCAGCGCGACCCGCTGACGCTGTCCGCCCGAGAGCTGGCCGGGTCGACGCGAGAGCAAGCGCTCGATCCCCAGCGCCGTGGCGGCCTGCATGACCTCGGCATCGATGCCGCCGCGGACCGACGCCGCGTCGCCGACGAACCTGCCGAGCAGCGGCAGGCGCTGCCAGAACGACAGGCGCCGCATGATCAGCGGCAGCGCGATGTTCTCGGCCACCGTCATGTACGGGTAGAGCGCGTAGGATTGGAAGACCATCGCGATGTCCCGCTGCTTCGGCGCCAGCCGATCGACGACGCGCTCGCCGATGCGGACTTCGCCCGCGTCCTGGATCTCCAGGCCGGCCAGGATCCGCAACAACGTCGTCTTGCCGCAGCCGGACGGACCGACGAACGTCATGAACTCGCCGTCGCCGATGTCGAGCGACACGTCGTGCAGGACCGCCGTGTCGCCGAACGACTTGCGGATCGACCTGAAACTGATCTTCGCCAGGATGCACCCCCGTCTGTGGCAGCGAGGTATCTCCGGCGCGTGGCTGTTCGATGATGGGAGCGCTAAGGTTCAGTGGCGCCGCCCGGCGCGGGGCTGCTCGATCATGTCGTCGGCGCGCGCGAGCAGGGTGGGCGGGACGTCCAGGCCCATGGCTCTGGCGGGCATGAGGTTGAGGACGAGGTCGACCTTGGTCGGGCGGATGACGGGAATCGCGCCCGGCTTCTCGCCGCGCAGGGGGCGGCCGACTTAGGCGCCGGCGAGGCGGTAGGCGTCCTCGATGCTTGGGTCATGGCTCGCCAGTCCGCTGTCGACCGGGAATTCGGGCCACTGGTGGAGGGTGGCGATCGCATCTCGCGCCGACGGCGCGGCGATCAGGCCGCTTGGGTTCGAGAAGAACGGATTGGCGCCGACGATGAAGGGCTTGCGGCTTGCGCTCATGGCGGCTCCCGAACCGTGGCTGCGAGTCGGGTGGAGGTTGCGGCAGGCGGGGCGCCAGGTGACGGCCGGGCGGTTCCCGGTGCTCGGCGCCAGCGCCACCACGCCGAACCGCTAGATAGGAAAAATAAACGCCCTCCCGCCTCGCACGTCATGCGCCGGGCGGCGAGGGATTTGCCGGCGGCGTCCACGAGAACGCCGGATCCGCGGTCTTGGCGGGTCTTGCCCGGCGTATCTGGCGGGCAGGCGCGTCGGTCGCGGCGCCTGCGGACCCAATCCGTGTCGATCAGGGGCGACGCAGCCCACGCGTATGCGCCGCAGGCCGCGGGCGCGGCGCGTCGGGGGTGGGTGAGGCGATGATGCGCAGGTGCGATGCGGACCGCTTCAGGCCGGCGGCGCACGCGCGAAGCGGTCCATTGCGGCGAGGATGCGGGCGATGGCGTCGGGGTCGAGGATCGTCGCGATGGGCTCGAGCCTGC
>CAIOSQ010000451.1 GCA_903860935.1 uncultured Rhodospirillales bacterium
GAACGTGATCGACGCCTCGTACAACGCGCTGCTCGATGCGATCACCTGGAAGCTCTTCAAGGACGGCGCTGGCTGATGGACAGCGCGCCGGCTCCGGTCGTCGTCCTGGTGCGGCCGCAACTTGCCGAGAACATCGGCATGGCGGCGCGCGCGATGCTGAATTGCGGGTTGACCGAATTGCGGCTGGTGGCGCCGGACGAACCGCCAGACCATCCGCGAGCGCTAGCGGCGGCGACACATGCGGATGGCGTGTTGCGGACTGCGCGTGTGTTCGCGACGCTCGAGGAGGCAGTGGGCGACCTGAACGCGCTCTTCGCGACCTGTCCGCGCCGCCGCGGCATGGTTAAGGAAGTGTTGACGCCGCGCGCGGCGGCGGCCGACATGCGGTCCATGGTGGCCCGCGGCGAGCGGCCAGGCATCCTGTTCGGGCCGGAACGGACGGGGCTTGAAAGCGACGAGGTGAGCGTCGCCGATGTCCAGGTTTCCATCCCGCTCAACCCCGGGTTCAATTCCCTGAACCTCGCCCAGGCGGTCCTGATCATGGGCTACGAATGGTGGCAGGCTGCGGACACGACCGTCGAACGCGTGCTGGTCGGCAACAAAGCGGTACCGGCGACCAAGGCTCAGGTGCTCGGATTCTTCACGCGGCTCGAAGGCGCCCTCGACACGTGCGGGTTCCTGCGCGATGCGGAGATGCGGCCGACGATGGTGCGCAACATCCGCGCGATCTTCCAGCGTGCGGGGCTCATGACCCACGAGGTCAATACCCTCCAGGGCATCGTGACCGGGCTCACGGAACGGCCGCATGCGCCACCGATCCCGGGATCGCGGCGCGGCAAGGGCGAGGGCGTGCCGGAGTGAAGGGGCGGGGCGGCGTGACGACCGACGGTTGTCAGCGCCCCCCGTGTCATGCGGTACTTGAGCCCATCGTCAAACGGAGGAAGCCCATGTCGTCCCGTTCCCTTTTCGCCGCGCTCGCGCTTGGCGCCGGACTTCTGGCGTCGTTCGCCGCCAGCGCTTATCCCGACAAGCCCGTGCGCGTGATCATCCCCGTCGTTGCCGGCGGCTCGACGGACCAGCTTGCGCGTGTGTACCAGATGACGATCGAGCGCCAGAAGGGGCTGTCGCAGCCCATGGCGATCGTCAACAACGGCGCCGCGGGCGGCGTCGTGGGAACGCGCATGATCAAGGATGCCGAAGCGGACGGCCACACGATCGGTGCCTGGCACATGGGGTTGCTGACCGCGCCCGCGATGGGCGTGGTCGATTACGACCACACGGCCTACGAGTTGATCGCCCAGGTCGGCGCGGTCTCCGTGGGTCTGGCGGTCAAGTCCGAGTCCGCGATCAAGACCGTGTCCGATCTGGTCGCCGCTGCGAAGACGCGCCCCGGTGAAGTGACCTCGGCGATGAATATCGGATTGCTTCCGCATTTCGTGCCGCTGATGCTGGGGCAGGAAGCCGGGGTGCGGTTCCGCTTCGTGCAGGCAGGTGGCGGCGCCGTCCGTCTCAAATCCGTGCTCGGCGGGCATACGGAGTTCAGCCTGTTCTCGCTCTCCGAAATGATCAGCTTCGGCCCGTCCGGCATCCGGCCCATCGTTCTCTTCGACGCGCAGCGCGATCCGCGCCTGCCGGACGTCGGTACGACGGTCGAGGCCGGCTACAAGCTGACCTTCGGCGAGCGGATCATGTTCCTGGCGCCGAAGGGGACGCCGGCGGCGCGCCTGGACGTGCTGCGCAAGGCGATGCGTGCAGCCAGCGAGGATCCGGAATTCCAGGCGAAGGTGCGCGAGCAGGGCGTCGATCCGGTCTTCGTGCCGGGCGACGAACTGCGCGCGCAGCTCGACCGTCAGATGGTCTCGATCAAGGCCGTCGCCGACGAGATCAAGGCGGCGATGGCGGCGGAGAAGAAGCCCAACTGACGTTCCGGCGGCGACGCCAGGCCGCGCGGGCGAATGGCCAGATCAGCGCCAGCGCGGCCACCGCGAGGAAGGTTCCGGAGATCGGGCGGAGAAAGAGCGGCGCGATATCTCCGCCCGTGGCCATCAGGCCGGAACGCAATTCGGTCTCGGCGACCGGCGCGAGGACAAGGCCGATGACGAAGGGGGCAAGCGGCACCTTGGCCAGTTCCAGGCCGAAACCGATGGCGCCGAATGCCAGCATCACCCACACGTCGAAGCCACGGTTGTTCAGCGCGAAGGCGCCCACGACGCAGAAGACGAGCACGAACGGGTAGAGGAAATGCCCGCGGATCAGCATCATCCGCGCGAACAGCACGCATCCCACCGTCATGAGCGCGAACATGACGACATGGGCGACGAGGTGCGAGGCCATGATCGTGTTCACGATCTCGGGGTGATTGCGGTAGAGTAGCGGTCCCGGCGTGAGGTTGTGGATCATCAGCGCGCTCAGCAGGATCGAATCGGTCAATCCGCCCGGTATGCCCAGCGCGAGGAGAGGCACGAGCGTCCCGCCGGTGGTCGCGTTGTTCGCGCTTTCGGCGGCGACGATGCCTTCCTCGCTGCCCTGTCCGAATTTCTCGGGTGTCCGGGAGATGTTCTTCGCGGCGGTGTAGGCGACGATCGACGCGATGGTCGCGCCGACACCCGGGAGAATGCCCATCCAGACGCCGATCACGGAGGAGCGCAGCATGTTCCATCCGTGGACGACATAGTCGCGCAGCGTGATGAAGATCCCGGACATGCGGGCGCGGACATGTTCGGTTCCCTGCTCGATGTTGATGGCGTCCGCGAGCACCTGGGACAGGGCGAAGATGCCGATGATCACGGGCAGGCTGTTGAGGCCTCCCTCCATCGCGTTGAACCCGAAAGTCAGCCGGGTCATGCCGGACGCCTCGTCGATGCCCGGCATCGACACGAGCATGCCCAGTAGGGCCGCCATCAACCCCTTGAGTTGGGACCCGTCGCTGAGCGAGGTGATGAGCGCCAGCGCCATGATCACGAGGGCGAAATTCTCGAACGGCCCGAAGGCCACGCCGATCTTCGCCAGCGGCGGCGTCAGCAGCACGAGGACGAGCCAGGACAGCCCGCCGCCGATGAGAGAGGCGGCGTTGCCCAGGCCCAGCGCGCGGCCCGGATATCCGGCGCGGGCGAGCGGATAGCCGTCCAGCGTGGTCATCACCGCGTTCGGTTCGCCGGGGATCCGCATCAGCGTCGCCGTCACGAGCCCGCCGCTCACGCCGCCGACGAACATCGCGATCATCAGGATCACGGCGTTGACGCTGCTCATGTAGTAGGTGAAGGGCAGGGTCAGGGCGAGGAGCATCCCCGCAGTGATCCCCGGCAGGACGCCCACGGCGATGCCCATGAGGACCCCGCCAAGCAGGATCAGGAAGGGCTTGAGGGCGAAGAGCCCGAGAAACGCCTCTGCGAGGGTCATTGGAGATCGACCGCGAAGACGACCCGGAAGAGCAGGTCGATGGCACCTGCGCCGGCGACCGACACAAGGGCGGCGATCATGACGTCCCGCCGGCGACGCGGCCCGAGTGTCAGGATCAGGGCGAGGACATAGCCAGCCGTGGCGACGGCGAATCTCAGTCCGGGCACTGAGAGGGCGGCCGCATAGGCGGCGGTCAGCAGAAATGTCGCGGCGGCAAGTCCAGGGCGGGTCCGGTGCGTCGCTGACGGGTCATCGCCAAGGCCGGTGATCAGGCTCGTCCGAGAGGCACCGATCGAGCGTCCCAGAGCCAGGCGCAGGAGGATCAGTACCGCCAGGGCCGCGAGCAGGCCCGAAATCCAGAGGGGAAAGGTCTTGGGACCGAGCGGGTCGAAGAGGGCCGGGGGCAGGTTGGACGCCTCCCGCCAGGTCAGGGCGCATACACCCAGTGTCACGATGGCGAAGCCGAAATCGGCCCGACCCTGCCTGTTCGTCATTCCCGCGTCTCCCGCCCCGTTCCGCGACGTCGCGCGCAGACCGGTAGCAGCCTCGCCGGGGTGCGGCAAGCGGTGCGGGGGCGATGGTATTGGGACGATTATAGGATTGGCGGTTGACGGGCGCCGCCCGGCGCGGGTATCTAGCCCCGCTTTCATGCGCAGCCCTGGCTGTCGCAGACCACCTCTTTCCCGGATTCGTGATCGATGAGCAAGCGCATCAACGCCAAATACAAGATCGCCCGCCGACTCGGCGTCAATCTTTGGGGACGCGCGAAGACCCCGAACACCGACAGCGGCCCCGGTCAGCATGGCGCGCGGCGCAAGAAGCCTTCCGACTTCGGTATCCAGCTCCATGCGAAGCAGAAACTGAAGGGCTATTACGCCAACATCACCGAGCGTCAGTTCCGCAAGATCTATACGGAAGCGGCTCGTCGCCGCGGCGACACCGGCGAGAACCTCATTCAGCTTCTCGAGCGTCGCCTCGATGCCGTCGTGTACCGGCTGAAATTCGCCGTCACGCCGTTTCAGGCGCGCCAGCTCGTCAACCATGGCCATATCCGGGTCAATGGCAAGAAGGTCAACATCGCGTCTTACGTGGTGGAAGAAGGCGACACCATCGAAGTCAAGCAGACCTCGCGCGAGCTGCAGCAGGTCATGGCGGCTCAGGCCTCGGCCGAGCGCACCGTGCCCGACTATCTCAGCCTGGACGAGCGCGCCCTGAAGGGGACGTTCGTGCGCTCCCCGAAGTTCGGGGACGTGCCCTACCCGGTTCAGATGGAGCCGAATCTGGTGGTTGAGTTCTACTCGCGCTGAGCCACGCGCGATCCGCAGAGTGCAGGAACGGCCCGGCGCCTTCGCTTCGGGCCGTTCGCTTTTCCGGGGCTGCGATCGCGGCGCGCCCCCGGTGCGAAGGGGCGATTAGCTCAGTCGGTAGAGCGCCTCCTTTACACGGAGGATGTCGGCGGTTCGAGCCCGTCATCGCCCACCACCCCCTCGGGCGCCCATGGCCCCGCATGCGCCACGCGCCTCGTGCCGGTTTTAGTTCAAGCCCAATATCCGCAGAACGGCGTTGCCGACAATCCGGCCAGGGATGAGCGCGCCGAGCGCGGCGCCCGCCAGACCGATGAAACTGCCGATCATGGCTCTGCGGTGGGCGGCGACGTCCCCGCGGCGTATCGCCAGCACGGCCTGGGGTACGTTGATGGCCACGATCAGTGTGAAAACATGGATCCATCCGATCTTGAGAAAGGACGGGATCCACAGCGACGTGAGCGCCGTGGTGGCCATAAGCGCCACCCAGATCCGGCCGAGCCATCTATGCATGGGCGTGCCTTTCGGCGCGCGCAGGATCCAGCCGCCAAGCATGAGGGCGATGGCGGCCGCGGCAAGGTGTATGGCGATCGCTGTCGACATGTCCTGCCGAGACGGCTAGCAGATCGTGGTCGGCCCCGCCAGGGAGGAAGAGGATGAAGATCGACGGCACAGCCTATCGGAGCATCTGGCGCGAGGGCCAGGAACGCGCCGTCCGCATATTTGATCAGACGCGCTTTCCCTACGCGCTCGAGATCCTACGACTCGCCGACTCCGCTGCGGTGGCGGAGGCGATCCGGACGATGCGCACGCGTGGCGCGCCCCTGATCGGGGCCTGCGGGGCTTATGGTCTGGCTCTGGCCCTGAACGAGGATCCTGGCGACCCGGCGCTTGCGGCCGCGCACGCGGTGCTCAACGCCACGAGGCCCACCGCGATCAATCTGCGTTGGGCCCTGGACCGTGTCCGCGACGCGGTTGCCGCGTTGCCGCTGGCCGAGCGGGCCGATGCGGCATTTCGTCTCGCGGACACGATCTGCGACGAGGACGTCGCGATCAACGAGTCGATCGGGCGGCACGGTCTCGGCCTCGTGCGCGCGGCTGCGGCGCGCAAGGGTGGCGGTCGTGTCAACGTGCTGACCCACTGCAACGCTGGATGGCTCGCCACGGTCGACTGGGGCACGGCGACGGCCCCGATCTACATGGCGCACGACCTGGGCATCGACATTCACGTATGGGTCGACGAGACAAGGCCGCGCAACCAGGGCGCCGCGCTCACGGCCTGGGAATTGGGGCGCCATGGGGTCAGGCACACGCTGATCTCCGACAATTCGGGCGGCCATCTGATGCAGCACGGACTGGTCGATCTCTGCCTGGTCGGCACCGATCGGGTCACGCGCAACGGTGACGTCTGCAACAAGATCGGGACCTATCTGAAAGCGCTGGCCGCCGCCGACAATGGCGTCCCGTTCCATGTCTGCCTGCCGAGTCCGACCATCGACTGGAGGGTGGCCGACGGTATCGCGGAGATCCCCATCGAGCAGCGCGACTCGCGCGAGGTGACGCATATCCAGGGTCTGGACGCCGCCGGGGGCGTGTCCGTGGTCCAACTAGCGCCTACCGGGACGCCTGCGCGCAACGACGCGTTCGACGTCACGCCGGCGCGACTCGTGACCGGACTGATCACCGAAAGGGGGCTCTGCGCGGCTTCGCCGGCCGGTCTCGCGGCTTTGTTCCCCGACCTCGCAGGGCGCTGACGATTTCCTTCTCGCATCGCTTGACTGACCCGGCGAAGGCGGGTACACCGCGCGCCTCGATTTGGCCAATGCGGGCGTAGCTCAGTTGGTTAGAGCGCCGGCCTGTCACGCCGGAGGCCGCGGGTTCAAGTCCCGTCGCTCGCGCCATTTCGAGAACTCGATGAAAATAAAACGCCTGCCCCGTACCTCCGCACTCCGGCGGTGCGGGGCAGGCGCTTGTCCTGAGAACCGGCGTCTCGCGGGGCAGGCGCGTCTTGCAGGGCGCGCGCGGCAAGTTGGTCTTTTCTAACGATTGGGTGATCACTATAAGGGCCGCAGGGCAGCGGGGTGTCCGCTGGTCCTGTGTTGGGAGCCGGTCACGAGGGGGCGCGTTGCGGCGTGGCTCCCGGAAACGGGCATGAAGCGATGGATGCGTTGCTA
>CAIOSQ010000452.1 GCA_903860935.1 uncultured Rhodospirillales bacterium
CGCTCCTGCAGGGCGCCCATGTCCGTCGACAGCGTCGGCTGGTAACCGACGGCCGAGGGGATACGACCGAGCAGCGCCGACACTTCGGCGCCGGCCTGCGTGAAGCGGAAGATGTTGTCGACGAAGAAAAGGACGTCCTGGCCTTCCTCGTCGCGGAAATACTCGGCAACGGTGAGGCCGGAGAGGCCGACGCGCGCGCGCGCACCCGGGGGCTCGTTCATCTGGCCGTAGACGAGCGCGACCTTCGAGCCGGGACCGTCGAGCTTGATGACGCCCGATTCGATCATCTCGTGATAGAGGTCGTTGCCCTCACGCGTACGCTCGCCGACGCCCGCGAACACCGACACGCCGCCATGCGCCTTCGCGACGTTGTTGATCAGTTCCATGATCGTCACGGTCTTGCCGACGCCCGCGCCGCCGAACAGGCCGATCTTGCCACCCTTGGCGTAGGGCGCGAGCAGGTCGATGACCTTGATGCCGGTGACGAGGATCTGCGACTCGGTCGACTGGTCGATGAACTCGGGCGCCGCGCGATGGATCGGGGAGGTCTTCTTGGCGTTGACCGGCCCACGCTCGTCGATCGCGTCGCCAATGACGTTCACGATGCGGCCCAGCGTCTCCGGCCCGACCGGCATGGAGATCGGCGCGCCGGTGTCGGCGGCCTCCTGGCCACGCACGAGACCGTCGGTCGAGTCCATCGCGATCGTGCGGCAGGACTGCTCGCCGAGGTGCTGCGCCACTTCCAGGACCAGGGTCTTGCCCTGGTTCTGCACGTGCAGCGCGTTCAGGATGTTGGGCAGTTCGCCGTCGAAATGGACGTCGACGACGGCGCCCATGACCTGCGTGATGCGACCGACATTGTTCTTTGCCATCGTGCTGCTCCTGCCGGAAATCGGTTAGACCGCTTCGGCGCCGGAAATGATCTCGATCAATTCCTTGGTGATCGAGGCCTGGCGCTGGCGGTTGTAGCTGAGGGTGAGACGCTTGATCATGTCGCCCGCGTTGCGCGTGGCGTTGTCCATGGCGGTCATGCGCGCACCCTGCTCGGACGCGTTGTTCTCGAGCAGCGCACGGAAGACCTGGACGGAGAGGTTGCGCGGCAACAGATCGGTGAGGATCTGTTCCTCGTCGGGCTCGTATTCGTACACCGCGCCGCCAGCCGCAGCCGCATCGCCCGCCCCGCCCTCGATGGCGAAGGGGATCAGCTGCTGGCGGGTGACGATCTGGGTGATCGCCGACTTGAAGCGCGCATAGAAGAGCGAGCAGACGTCGAACTCGCCAGCCCCGAACATCGTCAGGATCCGGTCGGTGATGCGCTGCGCGTCCGCGAAGGACAGCGACCGGCGACCGACATCCTCCATCGAGCCGACGATCAGCTTGGCGAAGTCGCGGCGGAACTGGTCACGGCCCTTGCGGCCGACGCAGAAGATCTTGACCTGTTTGCCCTCGCTGAGCAGCTGGCGGACATGGGTCCGCGCGCCGCGCACGATCGAGGAGTTGAAGGCGCCGCACAGGCCGCGATCGGACGTGGCGACCACCACCAGATGGGTCTCCGCCTTGCCGGTCCCGGCGAGGAGCGGCGGCGCACCCGCGCCACCGACCAGCGACCCGGCCAGCGAGCCCAGCATGCGGCTCATGCGCTCCGCGTAGGGACGGGCCGCCTCGGCCTTTTCCTGCGCGCGACGCAACTTCGCCGCGGCGACCATCTTCATCGCCGACGTGATCTTCTGCGTCGATTTCACCGACGCGATCCGCGTCCGGTATTGCTTCAGCGACGGCATCGGCCGCTAGCCCCGTTCAAACGTCGGTCAAGCGAAGGTCTTGGCGAAGGCAGCCAGGATCTCCGTCAGCTTCGCATCGGTGGCCTTCGAGATCTCGCGCTCGGTGCGGATCGCCTCGAGCACCTGCGGGTGCTTCGCCTTGATCTCGCCGAGCACCGCCTTCTCGAACTTGCCGACCTGGGACACCTGGAGCCCGTCCAGGAAGCCGCGCGTGCCGGCGAAGATGGACACGACCTGCTCCTCGACCGGCATCGGCGAGTATTGCGGCTGCTTGAGCAGCTCGGTCAGGCGCGCGCCGCGGGCGAGCAGCTTCTGCGTCGCGGCATCGAGATCCGAGGCGAACTGGGAGAACGCCGCCATCTCGCGATACTGCGCGAGTTCGAGCTTGATGCGGCCCGCGACCTGCTTCATCGCCTTGATCTGCGCGGCCGAACCCACGCGGCTGACCGACAGGCCGACGTTGATGGCCGGACGAATGCCCTTATAGAAGAGCTCGGTCTCGAGGAAGATCTGACCGTCGGTGATCGAGATCACGTTGGTCGGGATATACGCCGACACGTCTCCGGCCTGCGTCTCGATGACCGGCAGCGCCGTCAGCGATCCCGCCTTCATCGCGTCCGACATCTTCGCGGCGCGCTCGAGCAGACGGCTGTGCAGATAGAACACGTCGCCGGGGAACGCCTCGCGGCCGGGCGGGCGGCGGAGCAGCAGCGACATCTGGCGGTAGGCAACGGCCTGCTTCGACAGATCGTCGTACACGATCACGGCATGCATGCCGTTGTCGCGGAAATACTCGCCCATCGCGCAGCCGGTATAGGGCGCGAGGAACTGCAGAGGCGCCGGGTCGGACGCGGTCGCGGCGACGACGATCGAGTATTCCAGCGCGCCGTAATCCTCGAGCGTCTTGACGATGCGCGCGACCGTGGAGCGCTTCTGCCCGACACAGACGTAGATGCAGTAAAGCTTCTTCGACTCGTCAGTGCCGGAATTGGCGGCCTTCTGGTTGAGGAAGGCATCGATCGCGACGGCGGTCTTGCCGGTCTGGCGGTCGCCGATGATCAATTCGCGCTGGCCGCGCCCGACGGGCACGAGCGCGTCGATCGCCTTGAGGCCGGTCTGCACCGGTTCATGCACCGACTTGCGGGCGATGATGCCGGGCGCCTTCACCTCGACGCGGGCGTCGACCACATCGACCAGCGGCCCCTTGCCGTCGATCGGATTGCCGAGGCCATCGACCACGCGGCCGAGCAGGCCCTTGCCCACCTTCGTGCTCACGATCGCGCCGGTGCGCTTGACCGTGTCGCCTTCCTTGATGTCGCGGTCGTCACCGAAGATGACGATGCCGACATTGTCGGTCTCGAGGTTGAGGGCCATGCCCCTAACCCCGTTGGCGAAGGCGACCATCTCGCCCGCCTGGACCTTGTCGAGGCCGTAGACGCGAGCGATGCCGTCGCCGACGGAGATCACCTGACCGACCTCGGCCACGTCGGCCGAGGCGTCGAACTTGGCGATCTGCTCCTTGAGGATGGCGGAGATTTCGGCGGCGCGGATTTCCATCACGCAGTCCCTTTCATCGCGAGCTGTAGACGGCTGAGCTTGGCGGCGACCGACGCGTCGACGAGACGCGAGCCGTACTTGATGCGCAAGCCACCAATGAGTTTCGGATCCACCTTGAGGCGCAGCCGGACCTTGCGGCCGGTGGCGCCCGGGATCGCGGCGGCGATCGCCCGGTGCTGGTCGGAGGTCAGCGGAATCGCCGAGACGACTTCGGCCTCGATGTCGCCGCGACGGCGCGCGACCAGCGACTCGAAGCTGTCGATCAGCTCGGGCAACTTCGCGAGCCGACGGTTGCTGGCGACCACGCCGACGAAGCGCCGCGCGAGATCGCCAAGCTCGGCCTTCGCCACGATCGCAGCCATGGCCTTGGCCTGCTGCGCGCGCGGAATGAGCGGGCTCGCGATCAGATGACGCGCGTCGGCGCTGGATTCGAGCAGCTTCTTGAGGCTGGCGAGGTCGGCGGAAACCTGATCAAGGGCTCCCGCGTCATGCGCCAGATCATAGAGCGCTGCTGCGTATCGGCCCGAAAGGCCGGCTGTCTGTGAGGTCTCGGATGCCACGGCGACCCGAATTCCTTGGATGATTCGGGACCGCCCGTCCGGGCGGAACCCATTGATCCGACATGAAACCTGTCGGTCCGGACGGACGCCGGTTCCGACAAGCGGCGGTTAGCTAGCATGCCCCAGCATCGCGATGCAACAAGGGCTCCGCTTTTTTATGCGCGGACCGCATCTACCGCCGGCCCGCTCAGGAGGTGGCGAGCAGCGGTTCGATCTCGCGTAGGATGGCGGGAGCGTCCGGCTTGACCTGGCTTGGCCAGGCACCGGCGAGGGTACCGTCGGGTGCCACGAGATATTTGTGGAAGTTCCAACGCGGGGCGCCGGCCTCGCCTAGCTCGGCGACGACCCAGCGGTAGAACGGGTGGGCGCCGGCGCCCGACACGATCTGCTTGTCCGCGAGCGGGAACGAGACGTCGAAGGTCTCGCAGAAAGCCTTGATCTCCGCGGCCTTGCCCGGCTCCTGGCCGCCGAAATCGTTCGAGGGCACGCCGAGGACGACGAGGCCGCGATCCTTGTAGCGGCGCCACACAGCCTCGAGATCGCGATACTGGGATGTGTAGCCGCAGAAGGAGGCCGTATTGACGACCAGGACAGGCTTGCCGGCCCAGGCCTTCAGCGGGAGGTCGCCGCCTGCGATCGCGGGAAAGGTGAAATCATGCGCGCTCATGGTCGTCCTGCGTCCTTTCGGTCTGATCTGGGCGATCGCCCGGCGTCCCGGCCCAAGCAGCGCCGCTGCCATGGATCCGGCGGCGAGGAAGAGGCGCCTCGGCAGCGCGCGCTCCAGCACGAGTCGTCGCCATCCCGTCACTCCGGCCTCAGCCATAGCGCTCCTCCTTCCACGGATCGCCGCGCATGTGATAGCCGCGGACCTCCCAGAAGCCGGGCTGGTCCTCGGCCACGAATGTGAGCTTGGTGAGCCACTTGGCGCTTTTCCAGAAATAGAGCTTCGGCAGGACGAGACGCACCGGCCCGCCATGCTCGCGCGCGATCGCCTCGCCTTCCCAGCGATGGGCGAGCAGCACGTCCTCGCCGGCGAAATCGGCGAGCGGCAGATTGGTCGTGTAGCCGTCATAGGATGTCTGGATCACGAAGCGCGCCTCGGGACGCGGGCGGACCCGCGCCAGCACATCGCGCGTGGCGACGCCGTTCCAGGTGTTGTCGAAGCGCGACCACTGGGTCACGCAATGGATGTCGGAGAGCATCTCGACCTGGGGAAGCGCCATGAAGGCGGAGAAATCGAGCGTCGTCGGCGCCTCGACGAGGCCGTCGATCTCGAGTTTCCAGTTGGCGGTCGTCACCTCGGGCTGGATGCCGAGATCGAGGATCGGCCAGTTCTTCACCTCGCGCTGGCCGGGCGGCAGGCGGACCGTCGGCGCCGCGCTCTCGCCGGTGAGCAACCGGCCTTCGCCCGCCCATTTCTGCTTGGTCTCGATCAGCTTCGCCTTGACCTTGTCGAGCATCGCATCCTCGTTCCTGGAGCGGCGCAATATAGCGGCCCCGGCGTCGGCGCAAAGCCCGCGCGCGCGTCAGCGCCAGCGTGTCGTGGCGCGTTCGATCGTCCCGATCAACGCCCCGATGCCCAGACCGAGCGCGGACAGGACGACGATGCCCGCGAGGAGATCCTCGGGAATCATCAGATTGCCCGCCTGGAGGACGAACTGGCCGATGCCGCGCTGTGCGCCGATCATCTCGGCGGAGACGACGAGGATCAGCGCGATCGAGGCCGTGATCCGGAACCCGGACAGGATCGCGGGCCAGGCGCCGGGGAGAACGACCTTGCGCAGGATGGCGGCCGGGGGCACGCCGAAACTCTGCGCCATGCGGATCAGGTTGCGCGGCACCGCATCGACCGCCGCATAGACGGCGATCACGGTCGGGAAGAACACGCCGAGCGCGATGGTCGCGACTTTCGACGCCTCGCCGATCCCGAGCCAGAGAATCATCAGCGGCAGCAACGCGATCTTGGGGATCGGGAACAGCGCCGACACGATCGGGATCCCCGCCGACCGTGCCAGCGAGAACAGGCCGATCGCGAGCCCGGCCGCGAAGCCGAGCGCCGAGCCGAGCGTCCATCCCGCGGCGATCCGAAACAGCGACGCACCGAGATGCTCGGCGAGCGCGCCGCTGCGCACGAGGTCGCCGAGCGCGCCGAGGATCGTACCCGGTCGGGGCAGAAAGATCGGGCTGATCCAGCCTCCCCGGCCCGCAAGTTCCCAGGCCCCGAGCAGGACCGCGAACGCCGCCAGCGCGACGAACCGGCGGCGGCGCGGTGCGAAGCCGCCGCCGCGAAAGGGAACGGGACGCTCAGGCGTCATGGGCGAGGATCTCCCGCTCCGCGTCGCGCGCCTCGTCCCGGATCAGACCCCAGAGCCGCTCCTGGATGCGCGCGAGGGCGGCATTGGCCTCCGGCGTGCCGCGCGCATCGGGATCGAAAGGCACCTCGACGACTTCGCGCACGCGACCCGGGCGCCGCGAAAGCACGACGACGCGATGCGCAAGGCGCAGCGCCTCGGCGAGGTTGTGGGTGACGTAGAGGGCCGTGAACCGCGTCGCGCGCCACAGCGCGATCAGATCCTCGAGCAGCAGGTCGCGGGTCTGCGCGTCGAGCGCGGACAGTGGCTCGTCCATCAGCAGCACCGCCGGCTCGACGACGAGCGCGCGGGCGATGCCGACGCGCTGGCGCATGCCGCCCGAGAGCTGCCGCGGCCACGCGCCGCGGAACTCCGCGAGACCGATCCTCTCCAGCGCCACGTCGACGCGGCGCGCGATCTCGGCCCGGCCGAGGCCGTGATGCTCGAGCGGCAGCGCGACATTGGCGGCGACGTCGCGCCAAGGCAGCAGCGCGAAATCCTGGAACACGTAGGTAAGGGCGTTCAGGCAGCGCGGCGGCGCCTCGCCGCGAAGCCGCACCGCCCCCGCGCCAGGCTCGATCAGGCCGCCGGCGATCCCGAGCAGGGTCGACTTGCCGCAGCCCGACGGTCCCAGCACGGCGACGATCTCGCCGCTCGCGACATGGAGATCGATCCCCTCGAGCACCGGTAGTGCCCCATAGGCATGGCCGACGCCCGAGACGACGAGATCCATCGCGGGCGATCAGCCGCGCGGGATGTTGAAATGTCCGGCGACGAAGCTGGTATCCACGATGGCCTTGGCGTCGACCTCGCCGCGCAGCTGTTTTTCCGCCGACCAGAACGCGACCTGGCTGTGGATGTCGCCGACATCGAGCCGCGCCTGCGGGTCGACGAAGGGCAGGCCATCGGCGACGCGCGCGGCGGGCTGCTCGACCGCCTTGGCCAGCACGTCCAGCAGTTCGTCGTAGCCCGGGCCCTTGGCCGGCCGCCCCTGCGCGTCGCGCGCGTTGAAGGCGGCGTGGTAGTCGGCGCAGCCCATCGCCCAGGCGCGCGTGAATTTCTCGACCGTCGCGCGGCGCTGATCGATCGCCTTGGGGCTGGTGAACAGCGCGCCCAGCTGCCACGGCGTCTCGTCGCCGACCCAGCCGAGGATACGACCGCCGGCCTCGGCCTCGAGCTGGCGCGCCAGCGTGACGGGGATCACGATTCCCTCGACTTGGTTGCCCTTGAACGCGGCGGCCATCGCCGGCAGCTGCTGCAGACCGACCATGGTCACGCTCGCCATGTCGAAGCCGTATTTGCGGGCGAGCAGGCCCAGCGAATAATGGAATGTCGACCCGGTCGTGGTGATCGCGATGCGCTTGCCCGCATAGGCCTTGAGATCGCGCAGCCCCTCCTCCCAGGCCTTGGCCGTCGCCATGTAGGCGTTGAGCTGGAAACCAGGCTCCTCGCGGCTCTGACCGGCGATCATCTTGAGCGCACCGCGTCCGGCCAGATTGTAGAACCCCGCCGTGAGCCCGGTGACGCCGAAATCGGCATCGCCCGAGGTGACGGCCACCGGCACCTGCGCAGCTGCGGTGAAGTATTTCGGCTCGACCTCCAGGCCCTGGGCGCGGAAATGCCCGCGCGCCATGGCGATGAAGAGCGGCCCGGAGGACGCGAGCTTCAGCACGCCGATGCTGACCTTTTCCAGCGCCTGGGCGCGGCCGCGCGACGGGCCAAGGACAGGAGCGGCGATGGCGGCGGCGGTGGCGGAGCGAAGCAGATGGCGGCGGCGCATGGGCGTCTCCCGTTTCGTTTTCCGCCGCGACAATAAGCGGAAACGACGCCGCGTAAAACGCCCCCGCGAATGGCCTCACTCCGTCGTGCGGCCGTCGAAATGCTCCTCGTTGGCAAGCGCCTCCGCCTTGGTGCGATGCAGCGTGCCGTCCACATGCTCGGGCGGACCATAGAGCGTGTAGAGATGCAACGGTCCGTCGCCGGTATTGGCGACGTTGTGGTGCGCGCCCGCCGGGACGATGATCGCGTCGTCGTCTGCGACTTCGGTCCGCACGCCGTCGATCCACACGGTGCCGCGCCCCCGCTCGACGCGGAAGAACTGGTCGCGGTCGTCATGGACCTCCGCGCCGATCTCCTCGCCGGGCTGCAGGGTCATCAGCACCAGCTGCAGGTTACGGCCGGTGTAGAGGACCCGCCGGAAATGCGTATTCCCGACGGTCAACGCCTCGATATCGCCGATGAAGCCCTTCATGGATCCTCCTCAAGTCCCGATCGCGACGATAGCCGCCGCGGCGCGCGCCATGTGCGCATGCCGCCATCCGACGGCAAGATCCGCCGGTGTCGCGGCTTATACGGTCGCGCGACGCGCGCGCAGGGTCAGCAGCACGCCCGACCCGGCGCGCTTCGCGAATTTCGGGATCGCGGCGATCGTGGCCGCGTCGGCGCGGACCTCCTCGACGGACGGCGTCTCGAAACCGCAGGCGGCGAGGGCGACGGCGAAGTCCTCCGCACCATGGGGATGGCTCGGCAGCGCATAGGCGACGCCGTCGCGCTCGAAATGGCCGCCGAGCGCCGTGCGCAGCATGTCCGGATGGATCTCGGCGACGAAGAGCAGGCCACCGGGGACCAGGTGCCGGGCGGCCTCGGCGATGATCGGCATCA
>CAIOSQ010000453.1 GCA_903860935.1 uncultured Rhodospirillales bacterium
GAGGTGATCGGGATCACCTCCCAACCCGATCCACAGGCGAACATCTCGTCGGCGGCGGTCATCTCGCTGCGGTCGACGCGGCGCTCCTCGACCGTAAGTCCGAGTTTGCTGCGCGCCAGTTCGATGATGGTCTCGCGCGTGATCGATTCCAGGATGTCGCTCGACAGGTCCGGCGTGATCAGGCGTCCCTTGCGGACGAGGAACACGCAGCCGCCGGTCGCCTCGGAAAGCTTGCCCTCCTGCGTCAGCATCAACGCCGACTCGTAGCCGGCGCTGCGCGCCTCGAGCTCGGCCGCGCGGTTGTTCACGTAGTTCGCGGTGCATTTGACGCGCGGCGGCAGGGCGTTGTCCGCGATCCGGGTGTAGGACGAGACCATCGCCGACATGCCGCTCTCCGCGCGCGGGGACGAGCCGCGGATCACCGCGCCGGCGACCACGCCCGTCGGACCGGTCGTGGCCAGTTCGTCGTCGCCGTCCAGGAAGGCGATCACCCGGTAATGCGTCGTCGCGCGGATCGCGTTCGCCCGGCTGACCTCGATCACCGCATGCTCCAGTTCCTCCTGGGACGGGATCTGGGCGAAGCGCATCGTCTTCATGCCGTAGCGCAGCCGCTCCATATGCTCGCGCAGCCGGAAGACGTAGAGCTGGCCGGCATCGGCGTTCCAATAGCCGCGCAGACCCTCGAAGACGCCGGCGCCGTACTTCACTACCGACGCGAAGGCGTGGATCTTGCAGTCGGCGTAATCGACGATCTGGCCGTTGAGATACATCTTCGGCTCGGTCGGCATGACAATTCCCCTCGCGCGTGTTTCGTCCCGGCGTCGGCATGGACGCTAGCATCATCCGCTCGCGCTCGTTAGGGTCGCGCTGCACGCACAGCGAGGACGAGGCATGACGCAGACGCAGACGACACCGCCGGCGGCGGGTCCCGATTTCCGCAGCGACAATGTCGGTGCCGCCGCGCCGGAAATCATCGCCGCGCTGGCCCGCGCCAACGCGGACACCGCCACCGGCTATGGCGGCGATACGTGGTCGCAGGCGCTGCAGACGCGCTTCTCGGAGATCTTCGAAGCGAAGGTGTCGGTCTTCGCCGTCGCTACCGGCACGGCGGCCAACGCGCTGTCGATGGCCGCGATCACGCCGTCCTGGGGCGCCGCCTTCTGCCACGAGCGCGCGCATATCCTGACCTCGGAGGTCAACGCCGCCGGCTTCTTCAGCGGCGGTGGCCTGATCGTCACGGTGCCCGGACCGCACGGCAAGGTCGATCCCGCGGCGCTCGACGCGACGATCGCGGCCCAGGGCAAGGGCATGATGCATCGCTCGCAACCCGCCTCGGTGAATCTCGTCCAGGCGACGGATCTCGGCGCGGTCTACACCGTCGACGAGGTGCGCGCCGTGACCGAAGTGGCGAAACGCCACGGCCTCAAGGTCCACATGGACGGCGCGCGCTTCGCCAACGCCGTCGCGCATCTCGGCTGCAGCCCGGCCGACCTCACCAGCCGCGCCGGCGTGGACATCCTGTCCTTCGGCATGACCAAGAACGGCGGCTTGCTCTGCGACGCGATCGTCGTCTTCGACGAGGCCGTCGCGCGTACGATCGCCTGGCAGATCCGGCGGGCCGGCCATGTCTGGTCGAAGGGCCGTTTCGCCGCCGCCCAGTTGCTCGCCTATGTCGAGGACGACCTCTGGCTGCGCAATGCGCGGCGCTCCAACGCGCTCGCACGGCGCTTCGACACCGGCCTGCGCGCAATCCCCGGCGCCGGTCTCTGGGCACCGATCGAGGCGAACGAGATCTTCCTGCGCACCGACCCGCGCACCATGGATGCGCTCGAACGTGCGGGCATCCGCTTCGTGCGGCGATCGGCCGACATGGCGCGTTTCGTGTGTCGCTTCGACGGCACCGAGGCCGAAATCGACGCGCTGCTCGCGGCCCTCGCGACGGGAGCGTCCCATGGCTGAACGCGTCGTCAATCTCGGCGGCCTGCGCGACGTCTTCGTCGCCCAGCTCGCGGCCAGCTACGAACTCCTGGCCATCGACGATCCGCGCGCCGCGGAGGCGACGGCCGCCGTCACCACCGGCGGCATCGGCATCTCGGCGCAGCAGATCGCCGCGCTGCCACGGCTGCGCGTCGTCGCCGGTTTCGGCGTCGGCTACGACCGCGTCGACATACCGGCGGCGCGCGCGCACGGCGTCGTGGTGACCAACACGCCGGGGCTCACCGATCGCTGCGTCGCCGATCACGCGATGGCGCTGTTCCTGGCGGTGGCCCGGCGCGTCGCGGAGGGCGACCGCTTCGTGCGCGCCGGAAAATGGACGAGCGCGCGGCTCCCCGGGCTCGCCCATCGCGCCACGGGACGCAAAATCGGCATCCTCGGCCTCGGCCGGATCGGGATGCAGATCGCCAAGCGCGCCGCGGCGTTCGACATGCCGGTCGGCTACCACAACCGCTCCGAACGCGGCGACGTCCCGCATCGCTATTTCCCGAGCGTCCAGGCCCTCGCCGAATGGGCCGACGTGCTGGTGGTGGCATCGCCGGGCGGCGCGGCGACGCGTCACCTGGTCGACGCGGCGGCGCTCGCGGCGCTCGGCCCCCACGGCGTCGTCGTCAACATCGCGCGCGGCAGCGTGATCGACGAGACAGCGCTGCTGGCGGCGCTCCAGGCCGGCGCGATCGCCGGTGCCGGACTCGACGTATTCGACGACGAGCCGCGCATGTCGCCAGCCTTCCACGTCCTCGACAACGCGGTGCTCACCCCGCATATCGCCGGCAGCACCGCGGAAACCTGGGCCGATTGCGAGGCGATGGCGTTCGAGAACCTGCGCCGCCACTTCGCCGGCGAGGCGCTGCTGACCCCGATCCCCGAACTGGCGCCCTGACCCAGGAAATCGGATCCAGACAACTATTTTCCCTACGCGCAGGCGAAGCGCCTTGAGAAAATAGTTGTCTGGATCCGATTTCGCGGCGCGACCACCGACCCAGGTCAGGGATCCCAGCGGAAGCGCTTCAGCGTGTCCTCGCGCAATTCGATGCCGAGACCCGGCTTCTCGGGAACGGACACGACGCCGCGCACGGGCCGGATCGGGTCGACCAGCAGATCCGTGCGCAGCGGATTGTCGGTGACGTTGTATTCGAGATACGGGCAGTCATGCATGGTCGAGATGCAGTGCAGCGTCGCGGCCACGAGGATATCGGTCGACCAGCAATGCGGGATCACGCGCACGTTGCGCGCCTCGGCATGGGCGATCACCCGCATCGTCGACGAGATGCCGCCCATGCGCGCGATGTCGGGCTGCACGATGCGCAGTTGGCCGCGATCCATGAGGTCGAGATAGTCGAATTCATGGCTCGCCTTTTCGCCGGTGGCGATCGGCGTCGGCGAGGCCGCCACCAGCTTGGCGAAGCCGGCGACGTCGTCGGGCGACAGTGGCTCCTCGAGGAAGAACAGGTCGTGCTCGGCATAGGCCCGGCCGAGATGGATCGCGTGGTCGAGGGGCACCGAGAACCCCATGTCGATCATGATGTCGAAATCCGGCCCCAGCGCCTGGCGCAGCCGCGCGGCGACCGCGATGTCGGACTTGCGATCCTTGCCGAGCGCGCCCCAGCCGAACTTCATCGCCCGGTAGCCGTTCTCCTTGTGCTCGAGGGCGAGTTCGATCGTCTCTTCGACCGTCGGCTGCGAGAGATCCGACGCGTAGGCGTAATGCGCCTTGCGCCGCGCGCCGCCGAGCAGCCGGTAGACGGGTTGCCCGACGCTCTTGCCCAATATGTCCCAGAGCGCGAGGTCGATGCCCGAGAGCGCATGCATCAGCAATCCGCGCCGGCCATAGGTCTGGGTGTGCTTGTACATCTTGTCCCAGAGCCGGTTGATGTCGCGCGGATCCTCCCCGACCAGGATGTGCTTGAGGCCCTGCGCCGACACCGAATAGAGCGGCGATTCGATCACCGCGCGCGCGGCGAGCGGGTTGGTATGCGCCTCGCCGATCCCGACGATGCCCTCGTCGGTATGCACGCGGATGACGCAGATGGTCTGGCAGCCATCGCCGATCTCGCGCACCACGGGCAGGCGCAGCAATATCGTCTCGACGTCGGTGATCTTCATGTCGGGTCCCCCAGCGGCGAATGGCGGGGCTCGCTCCGGAGCCCCGCCCGTCCCTTGCGGCGGCGGCTCGTCAGAGCCCAGCCTGAGCCTTACAATACGCCGCGACCTCGGCATGGGTCGCGAACCAGACCGGCCCCTTGGCCTTCATATGCTCGATCAGCGCCTCGAGCAGATACATGCGCGAGCGATGGCCGATGATGTGCGGGTGCATCGTCAGGACGTAGAGCCCGCCTTCGTCCCAGGCGCCATCGAACTCGGCCTTGAAGATCTCCAGCACGCCGGAGGGCGGCGTGTAGGGCCGGATGGCGGCGAAACGCTGCATGTTGAGATAGGGCGCGTCGTCCTTGATCCACTCGACCGGCAGCTCGACGAGACCCGTCGGCTCGCCATCCTCGAGCAGTTCGTAGGGATCGTCGTCGGCCATCAGCGACGAATCGTAGAGCAGCCCCATCTCGCGACAGATCGCCAGCGTGTGCGGGCTGAAATCCCAGGACGGCGTGCGCAACCCGACCGGCCGCTTGCCGGCGATGCGCTCGAGCGTATCGGCGGCGCGCAACATCAGGTCGCGCTCGGCCTCGTAGGGCAGCTGGCTGTTGAGTTCGTGGATCCAGCCATGGATCCCGACCTCGTGGCCCGCCTCGACATGGTCGCGCTGCTCGTCCGGATAGAGCAGCGCCACGACCGCCGGCACGAAGAAGCTGGCCTTGATGCCGTGGCGATCGAGAAGCCTGCGGATGCGTGGCACGCCCTGACGATTGCCGAACTGCCCCTGGCTCAGGCGTCCCGGAGAGGTCTGTCCCTCGCGCAGCGTGCCGGTCTCGTGATCGGAGTCGAACGAGAGCGCGACCGCGCAACGCGCGCCGCCAGGCCATGCGGCCGGCTTGAGCGAACGTCCGGCGCGCACCTTCCCGACGATCGACCGCCACACCGGATCGGCCCATTGCCAGGGCTCCTGACCTTCCGGGATCACCCCCGGTCGCGTGATCTTGTTCATGCCCCACTCCCTCTGCGGATGGCGGCGGGCTCCCGCGGCTCGGTCGGGCGCGCGGCGAGTCCGTCGCTCAGGGACGCGAGGATACGACGTCGCTCCGCGATTTTCGACCTCCGTGCGTCATCGGCAGAAGCGCTGCGCGCGGCGAAGCCGTCGACCGCCGCGCGCAGCGCCTCAACCTCGCGCGCCGCACGCGACAAGAAGGCCACGTTGGCGATCAGCAACAGCGTCTGGAGGAACACGCCCGCCGCGAAGACCGCGAAAGGCCGGTTGGAATCGATCCAGGCCCGGAGGCCTTCGAACATCAGCGCGACATGGTCGGGCATGGCGATCTCCTGCGAGGCGGCATGGCGCGCGCAAGCGCGGCCGCAAGTTTGGCCCGCGCAGGGTCGCACGCGCGGCGCAGCAGACGAACCGCACGAACGGGGTGCGCCCTTGGGTCGCGTGGCGGCGGCGGCGTGTCGCGGGCCGACAGCAACGGCACGGGGCTAGGATGTCGCCATGCCGTGGCCTCGCCCCGCGCGCGACGCATGCGCGTCCGCCCTTGCCGCGATCCTCATCCTCGCGCCGGTTGTCGCGCGCGGCGGCGAGGCCATGCGGTCGGGCGCGATCTTCTGCTACGACGCGGCGCGCGACGCCGTCGCGCGGACGCTGCCGGGCGCATGCGGTGGCGAGACGATCGATGCCGCGGAGGCGGCGCGGCGCGACGATGCGCGCATGCGTCACGTGCGTGCGGCGATCGGAACCGCGGATGGCGGCGCGCCGCCGCCACCGGCGAGGCGCGATGGTCGCCTTCTCAAGGGCACGGGCAGCGGCTTCTTCGTCAACGAGACCGGCGAGATCCTGACGAACTTCCATGCGGTGCGGGCCTGCGGCGAGATCACCGCCAGCGGCCACGGACACGCGGCGGGCGTGCTGCGCCTCGTGGCCGGCGCACCCGCCATCGACCTCGCCGTGGTCAAGGCCGCAGCGCCGGCGCCGGCCGTCGCGCGCTTCAGCCGCGCCCCGGGCATGCGTGGCGACGATCACGCCCTGATCGTCGGCTTCTCGCTGTTCGGCAAGCCGAGCCAAAGCGCGACCGTCACGGCGGCGCGCCTGGGCGACGGCGTGGCGGCCAGCGAAGCCTGGCGCTTCGCCTTCACGGCCAGGGTCTTTCCGGGACATAGCGGCAGTCCCCTGCTCGATGCATTCGGTGAAGTCGTCGGCATCGTCCATGCGCGCGCGCGTCCGCTTCCCGGCGCGCGTCCCGACGCGGAGCGTCCGGGGCTGGCGGTCGGTCTGGGAGCGGCGCGACGCTTCCTCGCCGCACACCGTGTCAGGGTCATCGATGGCGACGCCGGCCAGCGGCTCGACGACGCCGACATCCTGGCGGCCGCACGGCGCTTCGTGGTGCGGATCGAGTGCTGGAGCTGAGGAGCGGGCGGCGCGCTCAGAATTCCCAGCGGACGCGGTCGCCCGGCAGGTCGAGATGGCGCCAGACGCCCTTGATGTCGGCGATCACGGCGCCCGGACGCGTCAGCGCGGCCAACCGCGCGACGTCGAAGCCGGCGTAGTCGGCATGCGGAACGGCGGCGACGATACCGTCGAGATCCGCAACACCGTCGAGCGATGGCAACAGGTCGACGCCATATTCGTGACGCGCCTCGCCCCGATCGGCCATCGGATCGTGCACCAGCACCTCGTGACCCCAGGCCTCGAGGCCGCGGATGACGTCGATGACCTTCGAGTTGCGCAGGTCCGGCACGTTTTCCTTGAAGGTCAGGCCGAGCACGAGGATCCGGGCGGCGCGGCGCACGCGGTCCTGGCGCGCGAGCAGCCGCGCCAGCTGGTCGGCGACATAATGCCCCATATGGTCGTTGATCCGGCGCCCGGCGAGGATGACCTCGGGATGGTGGCCGAGCCGCTGAGCGAGATCGGCGAGGTAATAGGGATCGACGCCGATGCAATGGCCGCCGACCAGCCCGGGCGAAAAGGGCAGGAAGTTCCACTTCGTGCGCGAGGCAGCGAGAACGTCGAAGACCGACACCCCGATGCGCTGGAAGATCATCGTGATCTCGTTGACGAAGGCGATGTTGATGTCGCGCTGCGCGTTCTCGATCACCTTCGCCGCCTCGGCGGTCTTGATGTCGCGGGCGCGAAAGACGCCCCCGCTCGTGATCGCCGAATAGACCGTGGCGATGCGCTCGAGCGCCGCCGGAGTCTGTCCGGAGACGACCTTCGTGATCCGCTCGACCGTGTGTTCGCGGTCACCGGGATTGATGCGCTCGGGGCTGTACCCAAGGAAGAAATCCCGCCCGCAGACGAGGCCGGAGGCGCGCTCGATCTCGGGACCGCAGATCTCCTCGGTGACGCCGGGATAGACGGTGCTTTCCAGCACCATGACCGCGTCCTTGCCGATGACCGCGCCGACGGTCCGGCAGGCCGAGCGCACCGCGCCGAGATCGGGACGGTTGCCGCCATCGACCGGCGTCGGCACGGTCACGATGAACATCGTGCAGCCACGCAGATCGGCGGGCTCGCAGCTGCGCACCAGGGTCGACGACGCGAGGGTCGCGGCATCGACCTCGTTTGTGCGGTCGCGACCGGCGGCGAGTTCGGCGACCCGCGCACGGTCGATATCGAACCCCACGGTCGGCATGTGCCGCGCGAGCGCGACGGCGAGGGGCAGGCCGACATAACCGAGGCCGATCACGGCGACGCGTTCGTTCATCCCTGCGCTACTCCCCTGCGCTACTCCATGGCTTGCCGGCTTGGCATCCGGACACCGCGTCTCCTACGCGATGGCCCGCGCGGCCGGCAACGGGAATCGGCGCGCGCGCCAGCCTCATTTTGTCGCGCCTGCGCGAAACGCGATGACGATCTCGTACCAGGCGAGGCCGGCCAGTTCGTGCAGCGCAGCCGTGGTGCGTTGGAGCGACGCGGCGCCGGGCAGCAGATCGGTCGCCGACAGACCGCCGATCCGTCCGAGCCCGCCCGCCGGCGCCGGAACCGTCCGCAAGCCGGCCGCCGCGAAGGCGCGCACCGCACGCGGCATATGCGTGGCATGCGTCACCAGCATCACCGTCTCGATCCCCTCGCCGCGCAGCATACGCGCGCTCTCGATCGCGTTTTCCAGGGTGTTACGCGAGCGCCCTTCGACCCAGCGCACGGGAACGGCGAAATCGCGTTCCAGGGCGATGCGCATCGCATCTCCCATGCCCGGCCGACTGTCAGGCGGCGTTCCGCCGCCGCTCGCAAGGATCGGCAGCCCGGTGCGGCGATGAAGCACGGCCGCGTGGCGCAACCGCATCAGCGTCGCGGCACCGACCGTCGCCTCGCCATATTCCGGAGCGAAGGTCCGGTAGTCGCCGGACAGCACGACGATCGCCGCCGGCGCGAGACCGGGATCGACGGCCGGGATCGCACGCTCCAGCAACAGGGTCGCGATCCGGTCCGTCACCGGCATCGCGGTCACCGTGAGCGCGAGGATCGCCGCGGCCGACCAGAGGCGCGCGGCGCGTCCGCGGCAGGCCAGGGCGACCAGCGCCACCAGCAGCAATAGGCCAGGCGGCAGCGCCAGCTGCTTGATCCAGCCGATATCGGTCCAGTCCATCCGCGTCCTCCATCCCGGCCACGCCCCGCACGCTGGGAGTAATCGCGCTGGACAGGGCGCGGGCGAGCCATCCGGGAGTCATAAAGGCCGCGCGCCCTTCGCGCGACGTGCCCCACAAACGACCAGGCGCCCATGACGGCAATCACAGAGACCGCATTCCCGCTGCCAGCCGCGCGGCGCCAGGCCTGGACCGTGGCGGCCTTCGCGCTCGGCGGCGGGACTCTCGCGCTGCTCGCGATCTTCCATGACGCGGCCCTCGCCGCGTGGCGTGTCTGGCTGTCCTCGGCGACGTTCAATCACTGCCTGCTCGTCCCGGCGATCGCGGGCTATCTCGCCCATGCGCGCCGCGCCGCCTTCGCGGTCGCCGCGCCGGCCCCGATGACGGCCCTGCCGGTCGCCCTGGCGCTGCTCGGCAGCGCCGCCTGGCTGGTGGCGCGCACCGCGACCGTCTACGAGGTCCAGCAATTCGCCCTCGTCGGCTTGCTGCAATGCCTGATCCTCGCGGTGCTCGGCTGGCGGCTCTACGCGGCGCTCCTCGTACCCTGCCTCTATCTGTTCTTCCTCGTTCCGACCGGCGAGCAGCTGGTTCCCGGCCTGCAGGTCCTGACCACCGCCTTCATCGTCGCCGGGCTCGATGCGATCGGCATCCCCAACTACGTCGACGGCGTCTTCATCGCCGTGCCCAGCGGCAATTTCCACGTCGCGGAGGCCTGCGCCGGGCTGCGCTTCATGATCGCGTCGCTCGCCTATGGGGTGCTGTTCGCCGACCTCACCTATCGCAGCCCGGCGCGGCGGCTGCTCTTCGTGGCGCTCTCGCTCGCGGTTCCGATCCTCGCCAATGGCGTGCGTGCGCTCGGCATCGTGCTGATCGCGCACTACTCGAATCACCGCTATGCCGTCGGCGTCGACCATATCGTCTATGGCTGGGGCTTTTTCCTCGCGGTGACCCTGCTGCTGAGCTGGATCGGCCTCGCCTTCGCGGATCGCCGGACCGCGTGGAGCCCGCCGTCCTGGCTCCTCGCCGCGCCATCCGGATCGCCATCGGCGCGCCCCGCCCTCGCGGCGGCGGCGATCGTCGCGGCCGCCGCACTCGGTCCGGCCTATGCCGGCTATCTCGACCGTGACGCCGGCGACACGCGCGGCGCGGCTCTCGCCGTTCCGATGCCGGACGCGCCGTGGCGCGCGGTCGCGGCGGAAGATCGCTGGCGGCCGATGTTCCGGAACCCGACCGCGGAGTGGCGGCTCCGCTTCGCCGACGACGCGGACCGGGCGGTCGACATGCACGTCGTCTTCTACGCGATACAGCGCAAGGGCGCCGAACTCGTCGCCTTCGCCAACGAGATGCAGGATGAGCGATGGCGCCGCGTCGGCGACGGATCGGCGACGCTGACGATCGACGGCGCCGAACTGCGCGTCCGCAGCCGGCGGATCGTCGGCGACGGCACCCGCCGCACCGTGCTGCTCGCCTACTGGGTCGATGGCCGCTTCGTCGGCTCGACGCTGGACGCCAAGCGCGCCCAGGTCACGGGCACGCTGGTCTCCGGCCGGCGTGCCGCCGCCGCGCTCCTGCTCTCGGCAGAAGGCGACGACGACGGGGCCGCATTGCGCACTCTCCAGCGTTTCGCCGCCGCGGCGCCGGGCCTCGGGACGTCCTTCGCGGCCCTCGCCGCGCCCGGACGCTGAGGCGCCCGGCGATGTGCGGTCTCGTCGCGCTCTTCGACATTCTCGGCAGGCGGCCGATCGATGCAGGGCTCCTGGAGCGGATGACCGACGCGCTGGCCCATCGCGGACCCGACGGCGCGGGCCTGCATGTCGAGCCTGGGGTCGGCCTCGGGCATCGCCGCCTCGCCATCATCGACCGGGCCGGGGGGCGCCAGCCGCTCGCCAACGAGACCGGCGACGTGCATGTCGTGTTCAACGGCGAGATCTATGGTCATGCCGCGCTGGCCGAGGAGCTGCGCGCCGCCGGCCATGTCTTCGCGACGCGCAGCGACACCGAGACCATCGTCCATGCCTGGGAGCAATGGGGCGAGCGCTGCGTCGAGCGGCTCGACGGCATGTTCGCCTTCGCGATCTGGGACCGGCGGCGCGACATGCTGTTCGCGGCGCGCGACCGGCTGGGCAAGAAGCCGCTGCACTACGCCTGGCTGCCGGATGGCGGCATCGCGCTGGCGTCGGAGATCAAGGCGCTGCTGCTTCATCCGGGGATCGGCCACCGGATCGATGTCCGCGCGATCGAGGAGTTCTTCGCCTACGGCTACGTCCCCGACCCGCGGACGATCTACGCCGGCATCCACAAGCTGCCGCCGGGCAGCATGCTGTCCATCGCGCGGGGCGGCGGCGGCCCGCTGACGCCGCGGCGCTACTGGCGCCCGGCCTTCGCCGCGGATCCGCGGACGACGGCGGACGAAGCGGCCGAGCGCCTCGCCGCCGAGTTGAAGGGCGCGGTCGGCCGCCGTCTCGTCGCCGAGGTTCCGCTCGGCGCGTTCCTCTCCGGCGGGCTCGATTCCAGCGCCGTGGTCGCCACCATGGCTGCGCTGGACACGCGCCCGGTCGAGACCTTCGCCATCGGCTTCCGTCAGGCGGCCTACGACGAGTCCCGCCATGCCGCCGCCGTCGCGGCGCGCTTCGGCACGACCCACCGCGCGCGGATCGTCGACGCCGACGCGTTCGACCTGATCGACCGGCTCGCCGCGGTCTACGACGAGCCGTTCGGCGACGCCTCGGCGCTGCCGACGATGCAGCTCTGCGCCGCGGCGCGCGCGCATGTCTCGGTCGCGCTCACCGGCGACGGCGGTGACGAGGTCTTCGCCGGCTACCGTCGCCATCGCTGGCACGCGCGGATCTCGGCGCTGCGCGGGCTTCTGCCAGCCGCGCCGCGCCGTGCGCTGTTCGGCGCCCTCGCCGCGATCTATCCGAAGGCAGACTGGGCGCCGCGCGCGCTCCGGGCACGCAACACGCTGCGCGAATTGTCGCTGGAGCCGCTGGAAGCCTATTTCCTGTCGGTCGCGGTCGCGCCCGATCCGGTGCGCGCGGCGATCTTCTCGCACCGGCTGAAGCGCGAGTTGGACGGCCACCATGCGCTCGGCGTCCTCGCGCGGCATGCCGACGAGGCGCCGGCCGGCGATCCGCTGGCCTGGGCCCAGTATCTCGATCTGACGACGTGGCTGCCCGGCGGCATTCTCACCAAGCTGGACCGCGCCAGCATGGCGGTCGGGCTGGAGGCGCGCTGTCCGCTGCTCGATCACCGCCTCGTCGAGTGGGCGGGGACGCTGCCGGCTTCGCTCAAGCTGCGCGCGGGGTCCGGCAAGTGGATCCTCAAGCGCGCGATGGACGGCCGGCTGCCGCCTGCCATTCTCGCCCGACCCAAGCAGGGCTTCGTGCTGCCCATCGCGCGCTGGTTCAGGGGCGAACTCCATGGTCGGCTGCGCGCCGCGCTGCTGGGCGGCGCGCTCGCCGACAGCCGCTTCTTCGACCTGTCGGCGGTCGGCCGCCTGATCGACCGGCACCGATCCGGCGCCGCGGACAATGCGCGTGTGCTCTGGCTGCTGCTGGCCTTCGAGGGCTTCCTGCGCCACGACGCGGGGGCGCGTCTGACGGAGACCCTGCCGGCGGGGGCCGGCGACGGGTGACGCGCGGCGCGCAATCGGCGCGCGACGATGGCAATATCCCTCCGCGCGCCGGCACCTTTCAGATCAGCCGCAAGCCGCCAGCCCCGGAGCCGCGATGACCGACAGCAGCGACGCCACGCATGCGAGATTCGAGACGCTGATCGAGGCCTGCACGGCGCTCGCGCCGCTGCCGATGGCGGTCGTCCATCCCTGCGACGCCCTGTCCATGGCCGGCGCCATGGCGGCGACGCGGCGCGGGCTGATCCGCCCCATCCTGGTCGGCCCGCAGGCGCGCATCCGGGCGGCAGCGGCGCAGGCCGACGCCGACCTCGCCGGGATCGAGATCATCGACACGCCGCACAGCCACGCCTCGGCCGACCGCGCGGTCGCCCTGGTGCGCGAAGGGCGCGCGGAGGCGCTCATGAAAGGCAGCCTCCACACCGACGAATTGATGGCGGCGGTGGTGGCGCGCGACACCGGGCTGCGGACCGAGCGGCGCATCAGCCATTGCTTCGTGATGGAACTACCGGGCCGGTCGCAGGCGCTGATCCTCACCGACGCGGCGATCAATATCGCGCCGACGTTGGCGGAGAAGGCCGACATCGTCCAGAACGCGATCGACCTCGCCCATGCGCTCGGCATCGCCGAGCCGCGCGTGGCGATCTTGTCGGCGATGGAGACGGTGAGCCCCAAGCTGCCCTCGACGATCGAGGCCGCCGCCCTGTGCAAGATGGCGGAGCGCGGGCAGATCCAGGGCGGGCTGCTCGACGGCCCGCTCGCGCTCGACAACGCGATCGACCCCGAGGCCGCGGCGGTCAAGAAGATCGTCTCGCCGGTCGCCGGTCGCGCCAACATCCTGGTCGTCCCCGACCTCGAGGCGGGAAACATGCTGGCCAAGAGCCTGTCCTTCCTGGCGGGTGCGGATGCCGCCGGGATCGTCCTGGGGGCGCGCGTGCCGATCGTGCTCACGAGCCGCGCGGACAGCGAGATCAGCCGCCTCGTGTCCTGCGGCATCGCGGTCCTCGTCGCCGAGGCGCGGCGCCGGCGGGCGGCACGCGCGGCAGCCGGGTGAGCGCCATGGAGCGCGCGATCCTGACCCTCAATGCCGGCTCGTCGAGCCTCAAGTTCAAGGCCTATGCGCTGTCCGCGCACGGCGCGCTGACCGTGCTCGGCGACGGGCAGTTCGAAGGGCTGGCCACGGCGCCGCGGCTGCGCGCCCGCGCCGCGGGGGCCGAGATCGCCGCACGCGACTGGCCGGAAGGCTCCAGGCTCGGCCATGACGCGGCGGTCGCGGAACTCGACCGGATCGCGCCGCACCTCCTCGGTGGCCGGAACCTGGCCGCGATCGGGCATCGCGTCGTCCATGGCGGAACGCGTTTCGACGCGCCGGTCAGGGTCGACGACGCGGTGCTGGGGGCGCTCGACGCGCTCGTGCCGCTCGCGCCGCTCCACCAGCCGCACAACCTC
>CAIOSQ010000454.1 GCA_903860935.1 uncultured Rhodospirillales bacterium
ACGCGCGCACCGACCTGCGCGTCGAGGACGGGCGAACCGAGCAGCGGCGTCTCGACGATCGCCGGCCGCAGGACGCGGGCGGCTTCGGCGATCAGCGCGAAATCGACTGTCATCCAGCGGTGCCCTCGGCACCCGCGCCGCAGACCAGCGCGCAGACCTTGGCCCCTTGCGGCGGGACGATCGCGCCGGTCATCAGCGCCGCGACCGTGGCGGCCCCGCTGGGATCGGCGGCGACGTTCATCTCGCGCCACAGCCAGCGGCTGGCGACATCCATGTCGTCGTCCTCGATCAGCACGATGTCGTCGACGTTGCGGCGGACGATCTCGAAATTGATCTCCTCGGTACGGCGCGCGGCCAGCGTGGGCACGCGCGTCGTCACGCGCTCGAGCTCGACCAGTTCGCCGCGCTTCAGGGAGTCGTGCATGCTCGCCGCGCCTGTCGGCTGGACGCCGACGATGCGCAGGCCAGGCTTCATCGCCTTGGCGGCCAGCGCCATGCCGGCGATCAGCCCGCCGCCGCCGATGGCGACGACGAGGATGTCGATGTCCGGCATCTGGTCGAGCAGTTCCAGCGCCGTCGTCCCCTGACCGGCGATCACCAGCGGATCGGCGAAGGCGTGGATATAGGTCGGACCCGTCTCGGCCAGCGCCAGCGCGTCCTTGTTGGCCTCGAACCAGGAAGCGCCGCCGACGATGAGTTTCGCGCCGTAGCTCTCGATCTTCTTCGCCTTGGCCGGCGACACGCCGGTCGGCACGAAGATGGTGGTCGGCACCTGCGCCAGCATGCCGGCATAGGCGACGGCGATGCCGTGATTGCCGCCGGAGGCAGTGACGAGGCCGCGGCGCACGGCCTCGGGCGGCAGCGCGCGCAGCTTCGACATCGCGCCGCGCGCCTTGAACGATCCGGTGACCTGCAGGCATTCCAGCTTCAGCCAGAGTTCGGCCTGCGGGACGATCGGCGTGCGCGCGAGCGTCGCCTGGAACATGGGTGTGACACGGACCCCGCCGGCGATGCGGCTGCGGGCGGCGCGAACGTCGTCGAGGGTGATCATGCGTGTCCTGGAGGCGTGACGAGATGGCAGGCGACGTTGCGTCCGTCCGCGACCGGCGTCAGGGCCGGTTCGAGGCGTGCACAGGTCTCGGTGGCGTGCGGGCAGCGGGTCCTGAAGCGGCAGCCCGAGGGCGGATCGATGGCGCTGGGAACGTCGCCGGTGAGGACGATACGTTGCTTGGCGCGCGCCGAGCCGGGTTCCGGGACGGCCGACAGCAGCGCCTTCGTATAGGGATGCTGCGGCGCGGCGAAGAGGTCGTCGCGCGCGGCTTCCTCGACGATCTTGCCGAGATACATGACCGCGATGCGGTTGGCCATGTAGCGCACGACGGCGAGGTTGTGGGAGATGAAGATGTAGCCGAGGCCGCGCTCGCGCTGCAGGTCGAGCATCAGGTTGAGGACCTGCGCCTGGATCGAGACGTCGAGCGCCGAGACGGGCTCGTCGCAGACGATCAGCTTGGGATCGAGGGCGAGCGCCCGCGCGATGCCGATGCGCTGGCGCTGGCCGCCGGAGAATTCGTGCGGATGGCGCGCGGCATGCGCGGGAGCGAGGCCGACGCGCTCCAGCAACTGGGCCACGCGCCGCGCACGCTCGGCGGTCGTGCCGACGCCATGGACGACCAGGGGCTCGGCGACGATCCGCCCGACCGTCATGCGCGGATCGAGCGAGCCGAACGGGTCCTGGAAGATGATCTGCATGTCCCGGCGCAACTCGCGCAGCCGCGCGGGCGGCTCGCGACGCAGGTCGCGGCCCTGGAACAGGATGGTGCCCGCATCGGGCTCGATGAGGCGCAGGATCAGCCGCCCGGTCGTCGACTTGCCGCATCCGGATTCGCCGACCAGGGCCAGCGTCTCGCCGGGCGCGACCGAGAGATCGACGCCGTCGACGGCGCGCACCACCTGCGGTGCGCGCTCGAACAGGCCGGGCTTGCCGGCGGGGAAATGCTTGACGAGGCCGGTGGCCTGGAGAAGCGCGCTCATGCGGGCGTCCGGATGCAGGCGGCGGCGCGGTCCGGGCCGCGCGGCGCCAGCGGTGGTGGCGCGGCGCGGCAGGGCTCTGCGGCGTAGCGGCAGCGCGGCGCGAAGCGGCAGCCCGCGGGCATCGCGTCGGGTGGCGGCACCTGACCCGGAATGGCGTCGAGACGCGAGATCGGTCCTTCCAGCCGCGGGATCGAGGCGAGCAGGCCTTCGGTATAGGGATGGAAGGGGCGCGCGAAGATGGCGTCTGAGGGCGCGGTCTCGACGACCTTGCCCGCATACATCACCAGCACGCGATGGGCGACCTCGGCGACCACGCCGAGATCATGGGTGATCAGGACCACGGCCATGCCCAATTCGCGCTGCAACCCGCGCAAGAGGTCCAGGATCTGGGCCTGGATCGTCGCGTCGAGGGCCGTGGTCGGTTCATCGGCCAGCAGCAGCTTCGGCCGGCAGGCGAGCGCCATCGCGATCATCACCCGCTGGCGCATGCCGCCGGAAAGCTGGTGCGGGTAATCATCGAGCCGCCGTTCCGCCGACGGGATCTCGACCAGCTTGAGCAGCTTGAGCGCCTCGGCGCGCGCGCCCGTCCGGTCGAGGCCACGATGATGGATCAGCGCCTCCATCACCTGATCGCCGCAGGTGAAGACCGGGTTCAGCGACGTCATCGGCTCCTGGAAGATCATCGCGATGTCGCGACCGCGGATCGCGCGCATCTCCGGTTCGGGCAGCGCCATCAGGTCCGCACCCGCGAAGCTGATCGCGCCGCTGACGCGGCCCGGTGCGGGGACAAGTCGCAGGATCGACAGCGCCGTGATGCTTTTGCCTGAACCGGATTCGCCGACGACGCCGAGGATCTCGCCGGCGCCGAGGTCGAAGCTGATGTCCTCCACGACCTTGGAGCGGCCGAAGGCGACCGACAGGTTGCGGACCGAGAGGAGGGGCTGGCTCACCGCAGATCGACCTTCATGCGCGGATCGAGGGCATCGCGCAGCCCGTCCCCGATCAGGTTGAGGCCGAGCACCGTGATTGCGATCGCGAGCCCGGGATAGAGGCAGATCCAGGGCGCTTCCTGGATGTAGTCGCGGCCATCGGCGATGATGTTGCCGAACGTGGCGAGCGGTGGCGGCGGGCCGACGCCGATGAAGCTCAGCACCGCCTCGGCCAGAATGGCGATCGCGAAGATATAGGACAGTTGCACGATCAGCGGCGTCAGTCCGTTCGGCAGCACATGAGTAAGCAGGATGCGCATATGCCCGGCGCCGACGGCGCGCGCCGCCTCGACATAGGGCATCTCGCGGACCACGAGCACGGCCGCGCGCGCGACGCGCGCGGTGCGCGGCGTGTAGGTGATCGCCAGCGCCAGGACGGCGTTGAACTCCGACGGGCCGAGCACCGCGGCGATGGCGATCGCCAGCAGGATCCCCGGGAAGGCCATCATCGCATCCATGACACGCATGATGACGTTGTCGAGCTTGCGAAAATATCCGGCTAGACCGCCGATGACGGCACCGAACACGGCGGTGACCACGACCACCATCAGCCCGATGCGCAGCGACACCTGGCTGCCATGGATGATCCGGCTCAGCACGTCGCGCCCGGCGCGGTCCGTGCCCAGCCAGTGGATGTCGTTGGGCTCGCCGAGCCGGTAACGGAAATTGTTCTTCAGCGGGTCGTGCGGCGCAATCAGGTCGGCGAGCAACGCCACCAGCACGACCGAGCCGAACAGCGTCAGCCCGAACATGAAGGAGCGATGGTTGAGCAGCCGGCGCCAGAGCGGCGTCGGCGCGGCGATGGCGGGAGCCTCAGCGGTCATAGCGCACCCGCGGATCGACGACGGCGTAGAGAACGTCGACGGCGAGGTTGACGAGCACGAATACCGTCGCGGTCAGAAGCAGCCCGCCCTGGATGACAGGGAAATCGCGGCGCAGGATGCCGCCGATGATCAGCCGGCCGACGCCCGGGATCGAGAAGACCTGCTCGATGACGATGGCGCCGCCGAGCAGGATGCCGACGCTGAGCCCCACGACGGTGATCACGGGGATCATGACGTTGGCCAGTGCGTGCTTGAAGATCACGACGCTGTTGGGCAGGCCCTTGGCCCGCGCCGTGCGCATGAAATCCTGGCGCAGCACGTCGAGCATCGAGGCGCGGGTCATGCGCGCGAGCAGGCCGATCTGGGTCAGCGCCAGCGCGAGCGCCGGCATCGCCATGGCGCGCAGCCAGCCGACGGGGTCGTCGAACAGGGGCACATAGCCGCCGGTCGGCAACCAGCCGAGCTGCACCGCGAAGAGATAGATCATCACCAGCCCGAGCCAGAAATCCGGCAGCGACAGCCCGGCCAGCGCGACCGTCATCGTCGCCTGGTCGACCCAGGTATTGACGCGCATGGCGGCGAGGATGCCGGTGGCGACGCCGATGACGACGGAGAGGGCGAGCGCCAGGGCGGTGAGGGACAGGGTGACCGGGAGGCGTTCGGCGATCGCCTCGGTGACGCTGCGGCGCAGCAGGACGGACTG
>CAIOSQ010000455.1 GCA_903860935.1 uncultured Rhodospirillales bacterium
AAAAGCCCACGAACAGCGCCACGGAGACGAGGTCGAGCGCGACGCGCGGCAGGATCGGGAAATTCACGTAAAGGGAATCGATGCGGATATGGGCACGGTCGAGCAGCGCGGCGCCGAGCCCCCAGACGGTACCGATCGCCAGCGCGTAGCCGGCGAGTTCGTCCGCGCCGCCAATGGACGTCGCGAGGACCTTGCGCATCAGCACGTCGATGCCGATGACGACCGCGGCGAGCAGGACGAGCGCGCCGCCGAACCACAGACCGGCTGTCGAGACGCGACGGGACAGGTGATCGAGTCTTTCCATGACGCACGGACCTCGCAGACCGGGTTTGGGGCTGAGATTGCAGCGCTTGCGCGGGGGACGGACCGGATGCCCGTCCCCCGCGCCCCGGATCAGCCCGTCGGCGCCTTCAGGCCCAGCACCTTGCCGACCGTCTCGTTCCACTCTCTGGCGCACTCGGCGCCGCAGCGCTTCGCCCAGCCAGCGAGCACCGCGCCCTCGACGAGGCGCTTATGCGCCTCCATCTCGGCCGCCTTGACCGCCACGATGGTGGTGGAGGCGAGCTTGCCCATCGTGCAGGGCTGGCGGTTGGTGTTGCAGGTCTCGGCCTCCGCGTCGGCCTTCTTCATCGTGGCCCACATCTTGTCCTCGTAGGCCTTCATCTGCTCGACCAGGAACCCCTGGACCTTCGCGTCGAGGCGCTTCCAGGTGTTCAGGTTGACGGCCACGACATTGACGCTCCAGCCCAGCGACATCGGATAGACCGATTTCGCGACCTCGGGCCAGCCGGCCGTGTTGCCCGAGAGCGACCCGGTCACCGCGCAATCGACGACACCGTTGTTGAGCGCCGGCACGACCTCGGCGAAGGCCATGCTGACCGCGGTGGCGCCGACGCCGCCCAGGAAGTCGCGCATCGTGTTGTTGAACACGCGCACTTTCTTGCCCTTGAGATCATCGAGGCCGCCGATGACGTTGCGGCACCAGAAGATCTGCGGCGGGTTCGCGCCGAAGGCCAGGAGTTTGGTGTTCCAGTTCTTCTGCATCTGCCGGTCGATGACGTCGCGATAGGCGTTGCAGGCCGCGCGGGCCTTGTCCGCGTCGAGCGTCAGGCCGGCCAGATCGCAGGCCTCGAAGCGCGGGTCGTCGCCCGCCATCTTCGAGATGTCCATGCCGGCGAAATCCATCACCCCCAGGCGCAGCAGGCGCAGCATCGTCTTGTCGTCGACGCCCATCTGGTCGAGCGGCGTGATGTCCGCCGTCAACGAGCCGTTGGAGACCTTGGGCAGGGTATCGCGCCAGAACGGCACCTCGTCGACCATCGAGGCGACGGTCGGCCCGTTGAGTCCGATGACCTTGAAATGGGTCTTGGGAAGATCCTGCGCCGATGCGACGCCGGCAAGTGCCAGCAGGCCGGCGACGGCCGCGAGCGAAGTGCGTGCCTTCATGTATGCCTCTCCCTGATTGCGCCGGGGCTGTCCGGATCGGACGCCCCCTGCCAGGGATGCTGGCCTCTTATCGCGCGCTCCGCAATGGGCCGATACGTGGCGCGCGGCGGCTGGACACCCGCCTCGCGCCGCGCGTCGGCCCACGCTCAGCCGAGCATGCGGGTGACCGCACTCTCCAGGCGGCGCGAGAACGCCGCGAGGTCCGGAACCGGATCTCCGGCCGCCAGCCGGGCCTGGTCGACCAGCAGCTTCGCCGCGTCGGCGACCTTCGCGCCGCCATCCTCGCTGGTCGCCGTCCTGGCCAGCGCCTTGATCAGCGGATGGCGCGGATTGATTTCGAGAATGCGCTTGGACCCCGTGTCGAGATGACGATGCTGGCGCAGCAGACGTTCCAGATGGATGTCGTAGCCTGTCTCGTCGGCGACGAGGCAGACCGCGCTGTCCTCCAGACGCTGCGAGATCCTGACGTCCTTGACGTCCTGCTCCAGCGTCAGCTTCAGCAGCGTCACCAGCCCTTCGAACTCGCCGGCCGGCGGCGGCTCCTCCGCCGGAGCGTCGGCGGCCTTGATCTTCGCCAGGTCGTCGCCGCCGCGGGTGACCGAGCGCAGCTTGCGGCCCTCGAAATCCTCGACATGGCCGAGCCAGAATTCGTCGATCGGATCGGCGAGCAGCAGAACCTCGACGCCGCGCTTGAGATGACCCTCCAGCTGCGGCAGACGGCGCATCGCCTCGGGCGTCTCGCCGGTGACGTAATAGATCGACTCCTGGCCCTCCTTCATGCGCGCGACGTAATCGGCGAGGCTGGTCCAGCCATCGACCGCCGTCGACCGGAAGCGCGCGAGCTGGACGAGGCGCGTGCGCGTCTCGGCCTCGTGGACGATGCCTTCCTTGAGCACGGGGCCGAAGGCCTTCCAGAAAGTCTCGTAGCCTGCCGTGTCGTCCTTCGCGCGCTTCTCCAGTTCCGACAGGATCTTGTTCACCAGGCCCTGGCGCATCAGCCGGACGACGGGATTGTTCTGGAGCATCTCGCGGCTGACATTGAGCGGCAGGTCGGCGGAATCGACGACGCCGCACACGAAGCGCAGCCAGCGCGGCAGGAGATCCTCCGCCTTGTCGGTGATGAAAACCCGCCGGACATAGAGCTTCACCTGGTGGCGCCGCTCGGGGCTGTAGAGGTCGAAGGGCGCGCTTTCGGGCAGGAAGAGCAGGCCGGTATATTCGATCCGCCCCTCGGCCCGCCAATGGATGGTCGTCCAGGGCGCATCGAAACCATGTCCGACATGGCGGTAGAACTCGGCGTATTGCTGGTCGGTGATCTCCGCGCGCGGCCGCGTCCAGAGCGCGGATGCCTGGTTGAGCGCGCCCTCGCCCTCCTCTGCCCCCGCGAGTTCGACCGGCACCGCGATGTGGTCGGCGTAGTCGCGCACGATGTCACGCAGCGTCTGCGCCTCGGCGAATTCCAGCGCGTCGTCCTTGAGGTGGAGGACGATGTCCGTGCCACGGCCCGCACGCGACGCGGGCTCGACCTGGAAGGCGCCGCGGCCGTCGCTGGTCCAGCGCCATGCCTCCTCGGAACCGGCCCGCCGCGAGATGACCTCGACCCGCGCGGCGACCATGAAGGCGGCATAGAAGCCGACGCCGAACTGACCGATCAGCGACGGCGCACCTGGTTTGCGGTCGCCCTCGAGCCCTTTCACGAAGGCCGCCGTACCCGATCGCGCGATCGTACCGAGATTGCCGACCAGCTCGGCCCGGCTCATGCCGATGCCGTTGTCCGAGATGGTCAGGGTATGCGCCGCGGCATCCGCGGCGAGGACGATCTTGAGTTCGGCCTCGGCGCCGAGGAGTTCGGGCACCTGCAGGGCCTCGTAGCGCAAACGGTCGCAGGCATCGGCCGCGTTCGACACCAGCTCGCGCAGGAAGACGCGCCGCTCGGAATAGAGCGAATGCGCGACGATCTCGAGCAGGCGGCTGACTTCCGCCTGAAAGGAATGGGTCTCCGCCGTCGTGGTCTCGGTCATGATCCGTCTCTCGGTCGGTCTTGCGAAATTGCCGCGGCCACGCCGCGCGCGCGGACGATTTGGGTCAAAGCCCCCGCGAACGCAAGGGGGTCTCGGGGCCGCGCCACGCGGACATGCCGAAAGGTTATAGGATGGAGACCACCCGGTCGTTGCCGCAGACCCGCGATCGGGGCAAGATCGCCGCTTGGGGAGGAACCGGGAGATGGCTTTGGCGCAGGGAAGCGGACCCGCCGCGGCGGCGACGCGCCTGCCGGCGGGACCGCGCTGGTGGAACGAGGAAACGCGGTTCGGATGGCTGGCGATATCGCCTGCCCTCGCCTTCTTCGCGTTCTTCGTCGGTTTCCCGGTCTGCTACTCGTTCTACCTGAGCTTCCACGACTGGAACATGATGTCGCCGACGCCGTATTGGGTCGGGCTCGAGAACTACACCTCGCTTCTGGACGACGACGAGTTCCGCCGCAGCCTCATCCAGACCGCGGCCTTCACCTTCGGGATCACGATCTGCATCGTCGTGCTGTCGCTCGGGATGGCCGTCCTGCTCGACCAGAAACTGCGCTGGATCAAGCTCTACCGCACCATCTTCTACCTGCCGGCCGTGACGTCGCTGGTGGCGATCGGCGTCGTGTGGGTCTGGATCTTCGATCCGCAATACGGCCTGATCAATCAGGCGCTGGCGGGCCTCGGCATCGTCGGGCCGGTCTGGCTCGCCGATCCGCAGGTTGCGCTGCTCGCCCTGATCGTCACCGCGGCCTGGCGCAACATCGGCTATTTCGCCACCATCTTCCTGGCCGGCCTGCAGGGCATCGACGCGATGTACTACGAGGCTGCGCGCATCGACGGCGCCAGCGCCTGGGCGTGCTTTCGCCGGATCACCGTGCCGCTGCTCAGGCCGACGATCCTGTTCGTCGTCGTGATGTCGGTCATCCTGTCCTTCCAGGTCTTCGCCCTGGTCTACGTGATGACCGGCGGGGGGCCGGCGGGCAGCACCTCCGTGCTGGTGTTCTATCTCTACCAGCAGGCCTTCACCTATTTCCGCATGGGCTATGCGAGCGCGATCGGCTTCGTCCTGTTCGTCATCATCTTCGCGCTGACGCTCATCCAGTTCCGCGCCTTCGGCAAACCGGTGCAGTCTTGAGGATGAGGGCAAGGGCATGAGCGCAGACACACGACGCACCCCCGCGGAAAGCGCGATTCTCTACGCGGCCCTGCTGGCGTGCGCGGCGATCACCTTGATGCCCTATGCCTGGATGGTCTCCTCGTCCTTCAAGACGAACATCGCCATCTTCTCGGCCCAGGTCGACCTGATCCCCGACGAACCGATCATCGACAACTATATCGAGGCCGTGACCCGCCATCCGGTCGGCCGGGCGCTCGCCAACAGCCTGATCATGGCGGGGGTCGAGACGCTCGCGGTCGTCGTGACCAGCATCCTCACCGCCTATCCCTTCGCGCGGCTTCGCTTTCCCGGCCGCGACATCCTCTTCCTCGCCATTCTCGGCACGATGATGATCCCGAGCCAGGTGACGATGATCCCCGCCTTCATCCTCATCAAATGGCTGGGGTGGATCGACACGTATCAGGGGTTGATCGTGCCGCGGATCATGACGCCGCTCGGCATCTTCCTGATGCGGCAATTCCTGCAGACGCTGCCGCGCGAACTCGAAGAGGCGGCGCGCATCGACGGGTGCAGCCGCATGCAGACGCTGCTGCGCGTGCTGGTCCCTCTCACCGGGCCCGCGGTCGCCACGCTCGCGATCTTCACCTTCACGGCCTCGTGGAACGAATTCTTCTGGCCGCTGCTGGTCGTGCAATCGACCGAGATGTGGACGCTGCAGATCCTGATCGCCTCGATGAAGCAGGCCGAGGTCGTCGACTGGGGCGTGGTGATGGCCGTCGTCACCATGTCGGTGCTGCCGACCACCGCCATCTACGTCCTGCTGCAGCGCTATTTCGTGAAGGGGATCGCGATGAGCGGCCTCAAGGGTTAGGCAAAACCGCACTTGAAAGGGGAGGACAAGACAATGAGCACGACGAGAACGAATTCGGGACTGGGCCGCCGGCGCGCGCTGGCGATCGCAGCGGGCGCCGCCGCCGGCAGTACCCTTGCTGCGCCAGCGATCGCGCAGGCGGGCAAGCGCCAGGTGATGATCTGGTCGCATTTCGTGGGCGCGAATTTCGAGATCTTCAGCCGCCTGATGAACGAGTTCAATCAGGCGAACCCGGATGTCGAGGTGAAGGCGCAATCGATCGGCCCGCAGGAAATCACGCCGAAATATCTTGCCGCGGTCGCCGCCGGCGCGCCGCCCGACATCTTTCATGCGCCGGGTTATGTCCCGCCCGACATGGCGAAGAACAAGGTGCTGGCGCCGCTCGATGCGCTGGTGAAGTTGCACCCGACCTCGCTGCCGAATTTCGATCCCATCACGGTGTTCGACGGCCAGCGCTTCGGCGTGCCCGTGAACGCCGGGCTCGGCGCCATGTGCTACAACACGGAGCTCATGGAGAAGGCCGGCCTCGA
>CAIOSQ010000456.1 GCA_903860935.1 uncultured Rhodospirillales bacterium
CGTGGCGTTGGCAACGATGCGCGCGAGTTCGTCGCGCGCCATCGCGCGGGCAAGCTCCTGGACGCGATCGAAGCTCGCGTAGACGACGCCGCCGACCACGGCGAGGGCGAGCACGTTGAGGAGGACGAGCGACAGAAGCCGCCCACGCATGCCCGCGACGGGAAGCCGCATGGCCGGACGACGTGCGCCGGGGCCGCTTCCTTCCCGGTTCAGTTCTGCTCGCGCACCAGTGCCGCGCCGCGCAGGACCTGCGGCCTGATCTCGATGCCCGCCGCTTCCATCGCCGTCACGTTGATCACCCGCTGTCCGCGGACGTTGCGCACGATGGGGATCTCCGTGACCGGCGTGCCGCGCATCGCCTTCAGCAGCATCTCCGCGGAGGTGTCGCCCTGCTCCTGGCCCGTCTTGACCACCGCCGCCCAGGCACCCTGCTCGACCTGATAGCGGTTGCCGGCCAGGATCGGCCCGGGGAAGCCGGCGCGCAGGCGCTTCATGACCTGAGCGTGGTTCATCGGCGCGTTCCCGGCGTCGGTGATCCCCTCGAGGCTGTCGACGAACAGCGTGTCGCACGTGCCCTTCATCCCGGCGACCGCGCTGTCGAGTTCCGCCACCGTCGAGACCAGATGGAACGTCCCGGCCCGCACGGGATAGGTGTCCTTTTCCTGCTCGACGAGCGCGCGCAGCGACAGGCCGGGCGGGACGTTGTTGGTCATGAAGCAGGCGCTTTGGACGGTCGGCACCATCTGCTTGATGAAGGCGAACGACTCGCCGACATGGGCGCGCTCGAGCACGCCCGAGACATTGGCCGCGGGGAAGCCATGGGCGGAGGGCGCGGCGTTGACGCCGTTGAACATCACGGGGATGGCGACCTTGCCGCGCAGATGCGGCACGACGAACAGCGCCTGCGCGTCGTCGTCCGCGGCGATCACGCCATCGGGCTGCAGGCTCTGGAACAGTGCGAGCGCTTCGGCGGCGCGCTTGGGGCCGTTCGCGGGGTCGACCTTCGTGTCCATGTGGAAATAGGTCACCTCGGCATGCGGGCGCAGCACCGCGTCGATGCCCTCGGCGATCTCGCGGACCCACGGATTGTTCGCCTCGTAGCTCATCACCACGAGCACCTTGAACGGTTTGGCCACCGCGGAGGGCACCCCGAGGACGAGGGTCGCGCATACGAGCGCGCGGAAGAACGCCGAGATCGTCATGGTCGTGCTGGCTCCGGGTCGGGTCATGGGCGTCCCCAAGCGGTACGAGGGAACGGCGCGACGCTAAGCCGCCATCTCGACGCAGGAAAATTAAGAAGTGTGAAGCGCGTCGACGCTCATTCGGCGCGACGCGTCGCGAGGAAGATGCCGGGCAGGACCAGCGCGGCGCCGATCGCGTGATGGAGCGCGAATCGTTCGCCGAGAAAGAGCGCGGCGAGACCTGCGGTGTAGAGCGGGATGAGATAGAGGATCAGCCCGGCCCGTGCCGTGCCCAGGCCACGCTGCACGAGGCCATAGGTCTGGTAGGCGCCGACCGAGGCGATCGTCGCGAGCAGGGCGATCCAGCCGGCCGAGGCCGCGGTCGCCGGCGGCGGGCCGGCCAGAAAAGCCTCCGCGACGGCGAAGGGCGCCAGGGCCGCGACGCCGCCCGCCGCGATCCAGGTGAAGCGCAGATTGAACCCGAGCCGGGATGGCCAATGTCGCAGCAGCACCGTGTAGACCGCCCAGCCGACCGCGCCGCCGAAGGCCCAGATGTCGCCGATCGCGAAGCGCAGCCCGAGCAGCGTGTCGAGCGAACCGCGCAGCACGACGACGAGCACCCCGGCGAGGCTCAGCGCGATGCCCAGGGCCTGCGGTACGCGCAGGATCTCCCCGAAGAGCGCGCGACCGAGCAGCACGATGAGCACCGGCGCCGCCGCGTAGATGAGCCCGAGATTGGTGGCCGAGGTGGTGTGCGCGCCCAGATAGACGAAGGCGCCGCACACGCCCATGCCGATCGCGCCGAGCGCCAGCAGGCTGCGCCATTCGGCACGGGCGACGTCGCGGCTCGTCCACAGCGCGCCCCGCAGCAGGAGCGCCATCAGCAGCGTGGTCGCCGTCCAGCGCCAGAACGCGAGTGCCACGGGCGGGAAGACCTCCGCGGTCGCGCGCGCGACCAGCATGTTGGTCGCGAACATCGCGGGTGCGACGAACATCAGGGCGTGGGCGAGGCGATGGCTGGACATCGGCGGCTCCATCGGGCGCCATCCGGCGCGGTCGCGTGCGTGATAGACTGGACGCCTCCTCGCAACCAGCCGCGATCCGTCCCATGAGCCCCGCCTTTCCTGCAGAGTTCTCCGACCTTTTCACGCCGGCGGGGCGCCGACATGCGGCGCGCCGCGATGGCGCGCTGTCGGCGCATGCGTCGCCCTTCCTCGCTCTTGCGAACGTACTGGATCCGGTTGCCGTCGCCCGCGGGCGCGCGGCGCTGGAGGCGCATATGCTGCCCCTGCTGTCCAGAATGGATGCGCCGATTCCCGACTGGACGATCTGGAACCAGACGCGGTCCTTCCAGGAGCGTCTGCCCAAGATCGCGCGTCTTCGGACGGCCACGCTCGAGCGCCGCGGTACGCGGGCGTGGCGCGCGGCCGAGGAGATCGGCGCGATCGCGCTGCTCCGCTCGCAGAGCCTGCGGCGTTTCGGCGAGGCCCTGACCGGACGACGGCTCAAGCCGGGCGCGGGATGCCAGATCCTGTGCTACGGGCCCGGCGACTACATGGGGCCGCATCACGACCATCATCCGGATATTCCCGACGCGCGCGACGGCTATCTCGACATCCATATCGGGCTGAGCGCGCCCGCGGTCCGTCGCCAGACGCTGCTGCTGTCGCGCGACGGGCATCTGAGCGACATGGTGGAGTTGGCGCGTCCCGGCCTCGTCACGGCCTATCGCCTGCCGTTCTGGCATCAGGTCACGCCGCTGGAGCCGCGGCGCGGCGCGGACCCCGCGACAGCGCTGCGCTGGGTTCTGCTCGCCAGCTTCCGCTTCGCCGACCGGTCCTGATCGTCCCTGCCGCGCGGGCTCAGTCCTGCGGCCAGGCGCCCCCGTCCGGGCCAAAGAGATGGTAGGCCCGCGGAGGCCGCGCTCGAGGCGCATTTCGCGCGCGCCATGCAGCGCGCGATGGGGATCGTCTGAGGCGGGGCCGGCGCGCTTGCGCCGGTGCTCACGGCCCGGCGGCGAGCGCCTCGGCGATCAGGGCCGCCGCCTCGTCGACCATCGCGCGCGTGACATCGAGATGGGTGCAGGCGCGCATGCGCCCGCCGAGCGCGCTCAGCGCCACGCCCCGGGCGCGCAGCCGCGCCAGCAGGCTGGCCTCCGCGACGCCCGTGTCGGCGATGTCGAAGAACACCAGATTGGTCTCCGGCGTTTCGACGCGTACGCCCGGCAGCCGCGCCAGCGCACCGGCCAGCGCCTGCGCGTTGGCATGGTCGTCGGCGAGACGCGCGACATGGTGGTCGAGGGCGTGGAGGCAGGCGGCGGCGCAGATGCCAGCCTGGCGCATCGAGCCGCCGAGCCGCTGCTTCCAGCGCCAGGCCTCGTCGATGAAGGCCGCGCTGCCGCACAGAACGGCGCCGAGCGGCGCCCCCAGCCCCTTGGTGAAGTCGAGCCAGACGCTGTCATAGGCGGCGACCATGTCGGCGGGCGCGATGGCGGCGGCGACGCAGGCGTTCATCAGACGTGCGCCGTCCATATGCGTCGCCCAGCCGGCCTCGCGCGCGACCGCGGCGACCGCGTTGAGCTGCGCGAGCGGCCAGACCGCGCCGCCGCCGATATTCGCCGTCTGTTCGACCTCGAGCAGGCGCTGCGGCGGCGCGTAGCGGTTGCGCGGGCGGATCGCGGCACGCACGGCCTCGGCGGAGAACATCCCGCGCGGGCCGACGAGCGGCAGGATCTGCACCCCGGTCAACGCGGCATGGGCCCCGCCCTCGTTGTGCAGGATATGGCTGGTCTCGTGCGCGACGACCTCGTCGCCCTTGCGGCAATGGGTGAGGATCGCGATCACGTTGCACATCGTGCCGGAGGGCAGGAACATCGCCGCCTCCTTGCCGGTGAGCGCTGCCATGCGCGCGCAGAGCGCGTCCACGGTCGGGTCGTCGCCGTGCTGCTCGTCGCCGACCTCGGCGCGCATCATCGCGTCCTTCATCGCCGGGGTCGGCCGCGTCTGCGTGTCGGAATAGAGGTTGATGCGCAGCTTCGGCGCGCCGGCGGGCGCGCGGACGGGGGCGTGGACCATGGGATCGCGATCTCCGGTTGTGGCGTATCGGCGCCGGTATCCTCGCAGGGCGCGGCGACGACGATAAGGACTCAGTCGCCGCGCGCCAGCGCGTCGATGAAGGCGCGGCTGGCGCGCGACAGCCGCCGCGTGCGCGGATAGAGCGCGTGGATCGAGAGATCGGGCGTCCGCCAGCCGGGCAGGATGGACACCAGCGCGCCGCCGCGCAGCGCCTCGGCGACCAGGAAATCGGGCAGCAGCGCGATCCCGGCGCCCGCGACCGCCGCCTCGCACAGCGCCTCGCCGTTGTTCGAGGACAGGCGGCCGGAGGTCTGGACGCGCAGCGTCTCGCCATCGCGCCGGAAGCGCCATGTCGCCCCGGTCGCGAGGTTGCCGTATTGCAGACAGGCATGCGCGGCGAGGTCCGCCGGATGCGACGGTGCCGGATATGCGGCGAGATAGGACGGCGCGGCACAGGCCACGGTCGCCGCGGCGCCGATGCGCCGGCCGACGAGGCTGGTGTCGCGATCCGCGCCGATCCGGATCGTGACGTCGAACCCGCCGGCGACGGGATCGACGAAGCGATCGTCGAGGTCCAGTTCGACGGCGATGCCTGGATGTGCGGCGAGGAAACGCGCGACCGCGGCGGAGAGGCGCAAGCGGCCATAGGCGATCGGCGCGTTGATCCGAAGCCGGCCGCGCGGCTCGCGCAGGCGGCTGGCGATCGCCCCGTCGGCGGCGTCGATGCGGTCGAGGATCTCGACCGCATGGACGAGATAGTCGCGCCCCGCGTCGGTGAGCGACAGCGCGCGGTTCGAGCGGATCAGGACCTGTGTCCCGAGTCGCGCCTCCAGCGCCATCACCAGTTTGCTGATGCGCGAGCGCGACTGGCCGAGCCGCCGGCCGGCCTCGGCGTATCCGCCGGCCTGGGCCGCCGTCACGAAGGCCCGCATCGCGTCGATCCTGTCCATGTCCGTCGCACCTGTCGCCATGTCGCCGGATCGGCGACGCCGTGTCGCTGCTGCGGCGCCTGTCGCCGCGCCTGCGACGAGGGTATTCCGGACCCAAATCAAGATGGAGTGTCTCATGACCCGGGTTCTCGTCCTCTATTATTCGAGCTATGGCCATATCGAGGCCATGGCCAGCGCGGTCGCCGATGGCGTGCGCGAGGCCGGCGCCGAGGCGGTCATCAAGCGCGTGCCGGAGACCGTCCCCGAGGCCGTCGCCCGCCAGTTCCATTTCAAGCTCGAGCAGGTTGCGCCGATCGCCACGGCCGACGAATTGCCGGGCTACGACGCGATCATCTTCGGAACGCCGACACGCTTCGGCAGCGCGGCATCGCAGATGCGGTCCTTCATCGACCAGACCGGCGGCCTCTGGGCGAAGGGCGCGCTGGTCGGCAAGGTCGGCAGCGTCTTCACCTCGACCGCGACCCAGCATGGCGGGCACGAGGCGACCATCCTGTCGATGCACACGACGTTGCTCCATCACGGCATGGTCGTCGTCGGGCTGCCCTATGCCTTCCAGGGGCAGATGACGCTCTCGGAGATCGTGGGCGGGTCGCCCTACGGCGCCGGGACGATCGCCGGCGGCGACGGTTCGCGCCAGCCCAGCGCCATCGAGCTCGACGGCGCCCGTTTCCAGGGCCGTCACGTCGCGGCGATCGCGGCGAAGCTGCGCGCCTGAAGCCGCGCCGGCGCATGATCCGTGCAGACAGAAGCGCGGATCATGCTCGGGCTCCCTGATCTGTCGGGTGATCCACGTCGCCGACGGTTCCGCCACCGACGATCACGCTCTAGAATCGCGCGCGTCATGGACCTGGCACGGAGGCGACGATGGACGATCTGACCAAGGAGCAGGCGGACCTGCAGGCGCGCGCGCGTTCGCTCGCGGCGGAGATCGCGACCGGCGCCGCCGAGACCGATCGTTCCGAGGCCTATCCCTGGCATGTCGTGCGTCGCATGCGTGAAGAGGGCTTCTTCGGGATGACGATCCCGCGGGATCTTGGCGGCGGCGGCCTCGGCTATTTCGAGGCGGTGCTGGTGGTCGAGGAACTCGCGAAGGCCTGCGCGGTCGCGGGACGCATCGCCGTCGAGGCCAACATGGGCGCGATCGGCGCGATCATGGCCTATGGCAGCC
>CAIOSQ010000457.1 GCA_903860935.1 uncultured Rhodospirillales bacterium
GCCGGACGTGAACGCGAACAGACAGCAATCTTCGGCCGCGGTCGCGACCGTCGCGAAGGCCCAATCATGCGCGCCCATCGCCATCTCGAGAGACCCGGTGTCGCCACCGCCGAACAGACGGGCTTCGTGCAGCGTCTCGCTCTCCGCCATCACCTCCTCCAGCGCACCTGCAAGGCCGGCGTCGCAGAGCGCGTGCGTGATCCGGGCCTTCGCCACGATCGGGCGGAGCTCGACGGCGCGCAGCAGCGGCATCGTGGTCACGGCGATGCCGCCAGCCTTGATCACCGCGAACCAGCATGCCGCCAGCATCGGGGTGTTGGCGCCGCGCAGCAGCACCCGGTTGCCGGGTACCAGCCCCATGTCCCGGACGAGCACATGGGCGATCCGATCCGCCTTGTCGCGCAGATCCGCATAGGTCCAGCGCAACCCACCGGGCGCGCGGATGCAGACGCGGTCACCCCGCCCCTCCGCCACATGCCGGTCGAGAAGCTCGGCGGCGCAGTTCAGCTGTGCCGGAAATCGCAGCTCCGGCAGTTCGAACAGGAACTCGGGCTGCAGGTCTGCCGGCGGAAGATTGTCGCGGGCGAAGCTGTCGATATGGGCCGATGCCATGCCGGTCCTCCTGGCGAGCCGGTTGTCAGGTCGCGCCCGCGTCGCGACACGCGCGCAGGATCTCGCGGGCAATGATCAGCTGCTGGACCTCGCTTGCGCCTTCGTAGATCCGCAGCGCGCGGATCTCGCGATAGAGCCGCTCGACCGGCTGGCCGTCGACCACACCGAGCGCGCCGAAGATCTGCACCGCGTCGTCGATCACGGATTGCGCGCCCTCGGTCGCCGCGAGCTTGGCCATCGCGGCCTCGCGCGTCACCGGTCGCCCCTGGTCGCGCTGCCACGCGGCGCGATAGGTCAACAGCGCCCCCTCGTCGATCGTCGTCGCCATGCGGGCAAGCTTCGTCTGGGTGATCTGGAAGTCGGCGAGCCTGCCTGCGAACATCCGACGGGACACCGCACGGCCAAGCCCCTCCGCGTAGGCACGGCGCGCGAAGCCGAGCGCCGCGGCGGCCACCGAGATGCGGAAGACGTCCAGGGTGCGCATCGCGATCTTGAACCCTTCCCCGCCGGCGCCGAGCCGTCGCGACAGCGGAACGCGGCATCCGTCGAAGCGCAGCCGGGCGAGCGGATGCGGCGCGATCACCGCGATGCGCGCGGCGATCGACAGGCCGGGCGTGTCGGCGTCGACGACGAAGGCGCTGATGCCGCGCGCGCCCGGGGCCTCGCCGCTGCGCGCGAAGACGACATAGAAATCGGCGATCCCACCATTCGAGATCCAGGTCTTCTCGCCATCGAGCACGGCGTGATCGCCATCGATCCGCGCCGCGCAGGCCATGGCCGCGACGTCGGATCCCGCGTCGGGCTCGCTGAGCGCGAAGGCCGCGATCGCCTCGCCGCGCGCGACGCGCGGAAGATAGGCGGCCTTCTGCGCCTCGGTGCCCGCGAGGCTGATCGCCCCCGAGCCCAGCCCCTGCATGGCGAAGGCGAAATCGGCAAGGCCCGAATGCCGCGCCAACGTCTCGCGCAGCACGCAGATCGCGCGCGTGTCGATCGTCTCGCCGGCACCACCCCAGCGCGCTCCGGCGACCGCGTGCCGCAGCCACCCCGCCTCGCCGAGCTGGCGCACCAGGGCGCGGCATTCGGCGTCGACGTCGTGGCCATGCGCAGCGCCGAGCGTGCCCGCGGCCCAGGGCTCCAGCCTGCGCGCGAGGTCGCGATGGCCGTCGTCGAGGAACGGCCAGTCGAGATGCGCCGCGTGATCGGGACCGGCCATGGCTCAGTTCCCCTCGAAGACCGGCTTCTGGCGCGCCGCGAAGGCGCGATAGGCGCGCGCGAAATCCTCGGTCAGCATGCAGATCGCCTGGGCCTGGGCCTCCGCCTCGATCGCCTGGTCGATGCTCATCGACCATTCCTGGTGCAGCATCGTCTTGGTGATGCCGTTGGCGAAGGAGGGACCCTGCGCCAGATCGTGCGCCATCGCCTGCGCCGCCGGCAACAGGGCCTCCGGCGCCTCGAGGCGATTGAAGAAGCCCCAGCGCTCGCCCTCCTCGCCGCCGAGGCTGCGACCGGTATAGAGCAATTCGCTGGCACGCCCCTGCCCGACGATGCGCGGCAGCATCGCGCAGGCCCCCATGTCGCAGCCGGCGAGTCCGACGCGGTTGAACAGGAAGGCGGTCCGGCTGCGCGCCGTCCCGATGCGCAGATCCGAGGCCATCGCGACGATCGCCCCGGCGCCGGCACAGACACCATCCACCGCGGCGACGATCGGCTGCGGACAGGCGCGCATCGCCTTCACGAGATCGCCGGTCATCCGCGTGAACATCAGGAGTTCCGGAACCGGCAGGCCAATCAGCGGTCCGATGATCTCGTGGACATCGCCGCCCGAACAGAAATTACCGCCGGCACCGGTGACGACCACGGCGCTCACGTCCTCGGCCTGGCGCAGCATCCCGAAAAGATCGCGCAGTTCGGCGTAGGACTCGAAGGTCAGCGGGTTCTTGCGCTCCGGCCGGTCGAGCGTGATGGTCGCCACGCGCGCCGCGACCTCGAACCGGACATGCCGCGCCACATGGCCGGCAAGGCTGCGACGGTTGCCCGCCAGCAGCGCCGGATCGATGCCCCTGGTGCCGTCGTCGTTCGTCATGTCCCGTCCTCACGTCCTGCCTGTCGCAGCGCCGCCACCCGCACGCGCAGATCGCCGAGATGCTGGTGCAATTGCTGCATGGCCTTCGCGTCCAGCCCGCCGAGCAGCTCGACGATCCAGGCCTCGTGCTCGCGCGCCATGCCCTCGAAGGCGCTGCGCCCCTTGGGCGTCAGGCGGAGGATCCAGGCGCGCCGATCGAGCGGATCGCCGACCCGGGTCACGAACCCCTCGCGCTCGAGTTCGTCGGTCAGGCCGGTGATGTTGCCGCCGGTGACCATCAGGAAGCGCGACAGATCCTTCATCCGCAGGCCGCCGGGCTGCCGGTGGAGTTGGGCGAGGTAGTCGAAACGCGCCAACGAAATTCCGAATCGCGCCCGCAGACGCTTGCGGATCTCCTCCTCGATCTGGGTCGTGCACGACAGCAGACGCAGCCAGAGCCGCAGCGCCGCATGGTCTCCGGCGCTGCCGCGCGCCTCGTGGCCAAGCTCGTCGATCTCGCCGAGCCGGACGAGGCTCGAATCCGTCTGTGCGGTCATTGCATCACCTCTCCCCCGCAGATCGCGATCGCCTGACCATGAACCGATCCGGCGTCGGCGCCGCAGAGCCAACGGACGCTGTCCGCCACCTCGCGCGGCGACAGGATGCGGCCTTGCGGATTTCCCGCGGCGAGCGCCGCGCGCGCCTCGTCTGCGGTCCGGCCAGTCCTGGCGACCACGTTCGCGACGCTGGCGTCGAGCAGGTCGCTCTCGGTGTAGCCGGGGCACACGGCGTTGACGGTGACGCCGCTGCGGGCGATCTCCGCCGCCAGGGCGCGCGTCAGGCCGATCACCCCGTGCTTCGCCGCGCAATAGGCCGTGACATAGCCGTAGCCCTTGAGCCCCGCGGTGCTCGCGACATTGACGATCCGCCCCCAGCCCGCTTCGAGCATGTCGGGCAGCGCGGCACGGCTGCACAGGAAGCTGCCGGTCAGATTGACGGCGAGCATGCTTGTCCAGAGCGCGGCATCGGTCTTGAGGAAGGCTGCGCTGCGCGCCTGTCCAGCGTTGTTGACCAGGATGGACAGCGGACCGAAGCGGCGCCGGGCGCCGGCGAACGCAGCCGCGACCTGCGCCTCGTCGGCGATGTCCGCGACCTCGGCATGGACGCGATCCGGCGCCTCCGCCGCGAAGCGGGACAAGGTCGCCGCGTCGCGCCCGATCACGGTGACGCGCGCGCCCTCCTCCACGCACATGCGGGCGATCGCGGCGCCGATCCCGCGCCCACCGCCCGTCACCAGGGCGTGGCGCCCCGCCAGCGTTTCGTCGCGCTGCGCCATGGTCAGGCCTCTGCCTGTCGGGCGGGCATGGCTTGCCGGGCGCGCGCGAAGCCAGCCTCCAGTTGCCCCTTCGCGGAGCGATACTGGCGCGGCCATTCGACCGGCGTGTAGCCGATGCGCGCGGCCTCGGTCAGGGTCCAGGCGGGGTTGGCGAGATGCGGCCGCGCGACTGCGCAGAGATCGGCACGCCCCGCGGCGATGATACTGTTGACGTGATCGGCCTCGCTGATCGCGCCGACGGCGATGGTCGCGATTCCCGCCTCCTGCCGGATGCGGTCGGCGAAGGGCGTCTGGAACATGCGGCCGTACACCGGGCGCTCGCGCTTGCTGACCTGCCCGGACGAGCAGTCGATCAAGTCGGCGCCGGCCTCCTTGAAGGCGCGGGCGATCCGCACCGCGTCGGCGGGAACGATGCCGCCCTCGACCCAGTCATGCGCGGAGATGCGCACCGAGATCGGGCGCTCGGCCGGCCACACGGCGCGGATCGCGGCGAAAACCTCAAGCGGATAGCGCAGCCGTCCGCCGAGATCGCCGCCATAGGCGTCGTCGCGGCGGTTGGTCAGCGGCGAGATGAAGCTCGACAGCAGGTAGCCGTGCGCGCAGTGAAGCTCGAGCCAGTCGACGCCGATCTCCGCAGCCGCGCGCGTCGCGGCCACGAACGCGGCCTTCGCCGCCTCCATCTCGTCGCGGCCCATCGCCCGCGACATCTGGCTCACGCCATCGAGGTATTGCTGCGGCGATGCCGAGACGATCTCCCAGTTGTCGTTCTCCAGCGGCTGGTCGATGCCGTCCCATGCGAGGCGCGTCGAGCCCTTCGCGCCGGCATGGCCGATCTGCATCCCGAATTTCGCGTCGCTGTTGGCATGCACCCAGTCGACGACGCGCTGCCACGCGGCAGACTGCGCGGACGTATAGATGCCGGGACAGCCGGGCGTGATGCGTCCCTCCGGACTGACACAGGTCATCTCGGCGAAGACGAGCCCGGCGCCGCCCATCGCCCGCGCCCCGAGATGCACGAGGTGGTAGTCGCCGACGACGCCATCCTCGGCCGAGTACTGCGCCATCGGGGACACCACGACGCGGTTCTTGAGCGTGACACCGCGCGCGGTGAAGGGCGTGAACATCGGCGGGGGCGGACGACGTCCGGCCGGAACCGCGACGCCGGCACGCTCGGCCAGCCACCCCTCGTAGCCTTCGAGCCAAGCCGGATCGCGCAGCCGGAGATTCTCGTGGCTGATGCGCTGGCTGCGCGTCAGCATCGAGTACATGAACTGCGGCGGCTCGAGTTGGTCGCAATAGCGCGCGCCGCAGACCTCGAACCACTCCATGGCGTTCCAGGCGGCGTTCTGCAGCCGCAGCACGTCGATGTTCCGCACGTCCTGGTAGCGGGCGAGGATCCCCGCGATGTCCGGCGCGTCGCGATCGGCCGCCGCGAACAGCCGCGCCAGTTCGATCGCATCCTCGATCGCGAGCTTGGTGCCTGACCCGATCGCGAAATGCGCCGTGTGGACCGCATCGCCCATCAGCACGACATGGCTGCGGCCGTTGAAATGGTGCCAGCGCGCACAGGTCACGCGCTGGAAATTGAGCCATGCCGACCCGCGCAGATGGCGCGCATTGGTCATCAGCCGCGCGCCGTCGAGATGACGCGCGAAGACGCGCTCGCAGAAGGCGATCGATTGTTCCTGATCGGCCGTGTCGAGGCCATGGGCGCGCCAGACATGCTCGGGACATTCGACGATGAAGGTCGAGGTCTCGGCGTCGAACTTGTAGACATGCGCCTGGAACCAGCCATGCTCCGTCTTTTCGAAGACGAAGGTGAAGGCGTCGTAGAGCTTGCGCGTGCCCAGCCAGATGTAGCGGTTCGGCCGCACCACGATGTCAGGCCTGAAGATGTCGGCGTGGCGGGTGCGGATGCGCGAATTGATCCCGTCGCTCGCGACGATCAGGTCGGCATCGGGAAAATCGAGATCGGAGTCGGCTTCGCTGTCGAAGATCAGTTCGACGCCGAGTTCCTCGCAGCGCGCCTGCAGGATGTTGAGAAGCTTCTTGCGCCCGATCCCGACGAAGCCATGCCCACCCGAACGGATCCGCTCGCCCTTGAATTCGAGGACGATGTCGTCCCAATGGTTGAAAGCGTCCTGGATGGCCGAAGCCGTCTCAGGATCCTCGCGCCGCATCGTCTCCATGGTCTGATCGGAGAACACCACGCCCCAGCCGAACGTGTCGTAGGGCTTGTTGCGCTCGACCACGGTCACGTGACGCCGCGGATCCTGTTTCTTCATCAGGAGGCCGAAATAGAGGCCGGCGGGCCCGCCGCCGATGCACACGATCTTCATCGAGCCAGTTTCCATTCGATGGCCAACCTGCCAGAGGACGCGATATGCTTTACTGGTAAACGATATCATCTTCAAGCATCGGGCGCCGGCACGCTGCGAAACGTTCCCGTCCTGGACACGGGCAAAGTGTCGCGTCCGCGCCGCCTTGTCGCGGGGTTCCGGATGTCGCACCCTTGCGACCATGAACGACGACGACGCCCTCCCGACCGCACCTGACCCGGCTCCGGCACCGAAGCCCCCGTCCACGCGGCGCGGCCGCGGGCGCAAGCCGACGCGCACGTCGCGGGCTCATGACCTCAGTGTTCTGCGCCAGGATCCGGTCGCCATCCAGCGGCTCTTCGAGCAGGGCGCCTATCCCTACGCGACGCGACTGCGCGGCGGGATCTACGAGGAGCATATGCTCGGGCTGCAGCGCGAGCTCCTGAAATGCCAGCGCTGGATCGAGGACACCGGCCAACGCGTCGTGGTGCTGTTCGAGGGGCGCGATGCGGCCGGCAAGGGCGGCACCATCAAGCGCTACATGGAGCATCTCAATCCGCGGACGGCACGTGTCGTCGCGCTCGCCAAACCGAACGAGCGCGAGCGCACGCAATGGTATTTCCAGCGCTACATCCACCATCTGCCGGCGGCGGGAGAACTCTGCTTGTTCGACCGCTCCTGGTACAACCGCGCCGGCGTCGAGCGCGTGATGGGCTTCTGCACGCCCAACGAATATCTCGAGTTCATGCGCGAATGTCCGCTCCTCGAGCAGATGCTCGTGCGATCCGGGATCCGGCTGGTCAAGTACTGGTTCTCGGTATCGCGCGCGGAACAGGCGCGGCGCTTCAAGGCGCGGGAGACCGATCCGCTGAAGCAATGGAAGCTGTCGCCCATCGATCGCGCCTCGCTCGACAAATGGGACGCCTACACCGAGGCGAAGGAGGCGATGTTCTTCTACACCGACACCGCCGACGCGCCCTGGACCATCGTCAAGGCGGACGACAAGAAGCGCGCGCGCCTCAATTGCATGCAGCATTTCCTGTCGATGATGCCGTATCCCAATCGCGACAGGAGCATCGCCGCCCCGCCCGACAAACTGATCGTCGGCACGACCGACCATGTCATCGGACGCGACGGCCGCATCATCGACAAGTCGACACATCCCGATCTCAAGCGTGGGCGGAGCTGAGGCGCGAACCGGGATAGATCTCCGGGCCGCCGATCTCAGGTCCCCGGGGCGCCGCGGTCCGGCAGCGTCGACGCGCCCTCGCCCAGCGCGCGCTGCATCAGGATCGAATCGACCCAGCGGCCCAGCTTGAAACCGACCGCCTCGATCGTGCCGGCCATGCGGAAGCCGAAACGGGCATGCAGGCGGATCGACGCCAGGTTCGCGCTGTCACCGATGACGGCGATCATCTGCCGCGCCCCGAGCGCCGTCGCCTGCTCGATCAGCGGCGCCAGCAGCGCCGAACCGATACCGGCGCCGGCCCGGCCGGGTGCGACATAGATCGAGTCCTCCACCGAGAAGCGATACCCGGAGCGCGGACGGTAGGAGCTGCAATAGGCATAGCCCAGCACCTCGTCCCCGGTCGCCGCGACGAGATACGGAAAACCGCGCGCCAGTATGTCGGCACGACGGCGCGACATTTCCTCCGGGGGCGGCGCGACCTCCTCGAAGGAGGCCAGGCCATGACGCACGTGGTGCCCGTAGATGCGCGCGATCGCTTCGATGTCGGCGTCGCGCGAGGGCCGGACGACCACCTCGCTCATGCCGCGCCCGGAGGCAGCCCGGCGCCATCGGGGCGCTCCGCCGCCTCGGCCAGGAACATGTAGAGCTTGCCGATATCCGATGTCAGGAAGGCGGCGGTCAGGATCGCGTCCGGGTCGGCGGCGGTCGCGGCCGCGCGCAGCGCCTCGAATTGCCGGACATACGCGTCGACATGGCCGCGGAAAACCGGATCGTCGCGGTACTTGGCACGCACCAGCGCGCCGTCACCCCCGAGATCGACCTTGAGCATGCGACGCACGAAGACACCGCGATCGCCCGCGACATAGGCCGACATCAAGCGCTCGGGCAGGGTCGACGACAGGTTGCGCGAGAGATCTATCGCCAGCGCGTTGAGCCCGTCGACCACCGCGCGGGACGCCTTCAGGAAGCCGCCGCGACGCCGGTCGATGTCGCTGGCGGCGAGATCCTCCGCCGCATGCCGCGCGGCATCCGCCGCGGCGGTCAGGGCCGCGCCATGATCGCGCAGCTTCTCGGCCGCCGCCGCAAGCACGCGCTCGCCCCGCGACGATGCGTCCTCGAGCAGCGCGGCCTGTTCCGCGAGCCGCGCCGCGAGCGCCGCGACGCGGACGGCGGATTCCTCGGTCGCCCGTTCGAGCGCGGCGCTGCTCGCCGCCGCATCGGCGCCCGCATCGGCCACGCGACCGGTCGCCGCGTCGAGCCGCGTCGACTGTTCCTCCAGCGCGCGGCAGAGGTCACCGAGCTCCGCCAGAGCGGCCTGGGCCGCATCGGCGGTGGCGCGCATCCCGTCGCGATGCGCAAGGCTGGCCGCATCCAGGCGCGTCGCGGCGTCGGCCGCATGGGCGTCGACGTCCTCTGCCCGCGCCCGCAGCGTCTCCGCCGCCTCGGCCGCCAGCCGCGCCGCCCGCTCGATCGCCTCGGTCAGACGCTGCGCCTGGTCGCCGAGGACGCCGTCGACGGCGAGCACACGGCCCTGCGCCTGATCGGCCGCACCGGTGAGACGCGTCGTGGCGTCGTCCAGCGTCTCCAGCACCGCACCGAGGTCGCGTCGCGCGGCGTCGCCGGCCGCGGCGACGTCCTGGCCGCGGGCCTGCATGGTCGTCGCCACGGCATCGATGCGGCCAAGCGCCGCGTCGGCGGCACCGGCGATCGCGTCGCTGCGGTCCTGAAGGGCGAGACCCGCGCGATCCATGGCCTCGGCGGCCTGCGTGGCGGCATCGCGCAATTGCCCGACGCGCCGGTCGAGCCCGACGCCCACGCCGTCGATACGCTCCTGCGCCGCGTCGGCCGCTGCGTTGAGCGCCTGGAGCCGTTCGGACAGGGCGTCGCCGGCGATCCGTGCGCCGGACACGACGCCGTCCGCCGCACCGTTGGCGCTTGCCGCCGCGTCGCGCATCATCGCGGTCACCGCGCGCAGGCTCTCCCCCGCGACCTCGGTCGCCGTCGCGACGCTGCCGGATTCGGTGGCGAGCGCGCCGGCCAGCTCGCTGGCGCGCAGCGACGCTCCGGCAAGCGCGGTCTCCAGCCCCTCCAGCTGTTCGCGCAGCGCATCGCCCGCGCCCTGGGTCGCGTTCCGCGCGGCGCCCGCCGCCTCGACCAGTTCGCCGGCGCGCGCCTGCAGCGCCTGCGCCGTCTCGAGCAGGTCGCGACGCGCCGCGATCCCCTGGGCCTCGATCTCGCCCGCACGCGCCGCCGCCATGCCTGCGAGATCCTCGAGCCGCCGCGCGGTTGCCGCGGTCGCCTCGTCCAGCGTCGATATCCCGCGCGACGCGTCGTCGCTGGCGCGCAGGAGCGCGGCCCCGGTCTCGGTGCCCGCGGCTTCCAGCGACGCAAGGCGCGCGCGCAGCTCCGTGTCCTGGACACCGAGCGTCGCGAGCGCCTGCACGGCGCGCTCCATCGCCGCGTCGATCGCACGCAAGGTCGCCGCCCCGGCCTCTTCGGCGCGCATGTGCAACCGCCCGGCGCCGACGTCCAGCGCCTCCATCTCGCCGCGGATCGCGGTGCCGGCGAGGCGCAGCTCGGCCAACGCCCTGGTCGCCCCCGCGGCCAGCGCATCCGTCTCGGCGCGCAGCGCGGAACCGGCCGCGCCGGCACGCGCCTCGGCGTCGACCAAGGCGCCCGCGAGCGCGCGCGTGGCCGTCTCCACGCCGTCGCCCATCAGCCGTACGCGGCCAAGCCAGTCCTCGGTCGCGCCGATGCGCGAGGCGGCCTGGCGGTCGCCATCTTCGAGGAGGTCCGATACGCGCTGCACCAGCCCCGCGAGACTGGCGCCATGCGTCAGCAGCGCGGCCTCCGCGTCGCCGCCGCGGCGGGCCAGCGTGGCCGCAGTCTCCGACAGCGCCTGGGCGTTGCGCAGCAAGCGCGCGGACAGGTCGTCGCTGCCCTGGCCAAGCTGCGCGAGCTGTGCGACGCCGGCCTCGATCGCGCGCCCGGTCGCATCGACGAGCGCCGTCGCTCGCGTCTCGAAGTCGCCCGAGAATTCATCGATGCGCGCGACGCTCGACGCCGCCGTGTCGGCGAATTTGCGGGTCTCGAGGCGAAGCGTCTCGCCGGCCGCGCGCACGCGCACCGCGGTCTGGTCCGCGAGCGCGCCGAGTTCCGCGCCCTGACGGCGCATCGCCTCGCCGGCGCCATCGGCGCGCGTGACGAGTTCCGCAAGCGCCCCGCCCACCGCGGCGGCACCCGCATCGAGGCCGCGGACGGCCTCGCCGGTCCGCACGCCGATCGCGGCGAGTTCGCTCTCGCGTGCCTGCAGCGCGCCGCCGATGCGCTCGAGCCGCTCCTGGGTCTCGCGCGCCGCGTCGGCGAGAGCGACCAGGTCGCGCGCGAAGGCCGCACTGGCCGCCGCGCTGCTTTCGCGCAATTGGTCGTTCGCCTTGATGAGGTGATCCGATCCGCGGGCGATGACGCGGGTGGCGCCTTCCGCGCGCTCGTTCAGCACGTCGACGGCGGCACCGAACTGCCCGGCCTCGCGGCGCAGCGTCTCCCCGACCTCCCGCGAACGCTGCGCCGCGCGTTCAGCCGCCTCGAGCGCGCGCTCGACCTCGACATTGAGCGCGGTGCGGATCTCGTCGACGCGCAGACCGGAGCGCTCGGTCGCGAGCGCGAGGTCGCGGCCTGTCGCGGCGAGCGCCTCACGGATGGTGCCCGCGAAGGCGACGCTGCGTTCGTTGACGGAGGCCAGTTCCTCCAGCTGGCGCTGCAGCGCCTCGGAGATCTCCCGCCCGCGCTGCTCGGCCTTTTCCGACGCGCTGCCGAGCACGCTGCTCTGCGCGGCAAGGGACGCCTCGACCTCCGAGGCGCGGGTGCCGAGCTGCATGAGGCTGCGTTCGAGCTGGTCGGCATGGCGCCGCAGGGTCGACATCACCTGAGCGAGGCGCGTCGAGGCGAGATCGGACGATGTCGCGAGTTCCCCGACATTGCGCGACAGCGCCTGACGGCTGTCGTCGAGACGCCCGGCGGCCTTGTCCGCGGCCTCGGCGAAAAGCTTCGCCTGTTCCTTGAGCGCGCCGGCGAGGGTCGTCGCACGGCCCTCGATCCCGCCGGTGTCGGCGGTGAGATCGGCGAGCTCGGCGCGGAGCTGATCCGTCACCTCGCGCAATTCGCGTCCGCGCGCGGCATAGGCGATCGCGAGCCAGAGCGCCGCGACCGGCGTCGCGACCCCGATGACGATCAGCGCCTTTTCGTGCAGCAGCAGCGCGTCGAAAGCCTGCCAGCCGAGCTCGGTCGCGAAATAGCGCCAGGCGAGCGCAAGCCAGGCGAGCGTCGCGGTACCGCCGCCGAGACCGAACAGGAGCGCGGCCGGCGGCTGGCGACGGGTCCGGGTCTCGTCGGCATTCGCATCGCCACCGGCGCGCGGGCGGCGGCCGCCCGACGACTGGGGCTTGAGGACGACGAGTTTTTCGCTGTCGATACCGGCCATCATGCGCCCCTTTGCATCACGCCGCGTGCCGCGGACGCCGGATCAGCCCGAGGATCTCGGCAGCCGCGCTCGGGATGTTCGTCCCCGGCCCATAGATCGCCGCGACGCCGGCATCCATCAGGGCCGCGTAGTCCTGCGGCGGGATCACGCCGCCGCAGACGACCAGGATGTCGCGCGCATCCTCTGCCGCGAGGGCAGCGATCAGCTGCGGAACCAGCGTCTTGTGGCCGGCCGCCTGCGACGAGACGCCGACGACATGGACATCGTTTTCCACCGCCTGGCGCGCCGCCTCGGCGGGGGTCTGGAAAAGCGGCCCGACATCGACGTCGAAGCCGATATCGGCGAAGGCGGTGGCGATGATCTTCGCGCCGCGGTCATGGCCGTCCTGGCCAAGCTTGACGACCAGCATGCGCGGGCGGCGCCCCTCTTCGGCCGCGAAGGCGGCGACGTCGCCACGGATCCGGTCGAAACCCTCGTCGCCTTCATAGGCGGCGCCATAGACCCCGGTGACCGAGCGGATAACGGCACGGTGGCGGGTATAGACCTTCTCGAGCGCGTCGGAGATCTCGCCGACCGTTGCGCGGCAGCGCGTCGCCGCGACCGAGAGATCGAGCAGGTTTCCCTCGCCGCTCGCCGCCGCGCGGGTCAGCGCGTCGAGCGCGGCCGCGCAGGCGGCCTGGTCGCGCGTCGCGCGCACCTGGGCAAGACGCGCGACCTGGGCGTCGCGCACCGCCGTGTTGTCGATGTCGCGGATCTCGACCGCGGTCGCTTCCGCGGGGCGGTACTTGTTGACGCCGACGATCGTCTCCTCGCCGCGATCGATCCGGGCCTGGCGCCGCGCCGCGGCCTCCTCGATGCGCAGCTTCGGCATCCCGGTCTCGACGGCGCGGGTCATGCCGCCCATCGCCTCGACCTCGTCGATCAGCTTCATCGCCTCGGCGGCGATCGACGCGGTGAGATGCTCGACGTAGTAGCTGCCACCGAGCGGATCCACGACGCGCGGGATCCCCGTTTCCTCGGCGATGATGAGCTGCGTGTTGCGGGCGATGCGCGCCGAGAAGGGCGTCGGCAGGGCGAGCGCCTCGTCGAAAGAATTGGTGTGCAGGGACTGGGTGCCGCCGAGCACCGCGGCCATCGCCTCGATCGTCGTGCGCACGACGTTGTTGTAGGGATCCTGCTCGGTCAGGGACACGCCCGAAGTCTGGCAATGGGTGCGCAGGCTCAGGCTTTCCGCCTTCTTCGGACCGAAGGGCTGGATCAGACGCGCCCAGAGCAGGCGCGCGGCGCGCAGCTTCGCGATCTCCATGAAGAAGTTCATGCCGATCGCGAAGAAGAAGCTGAGCCGCGGCGCGAAGGCGTCGATGTCGAGGCCCCGCGCCCGCGCGGCGCGCACGTAGTCGAGGCCGTCGGCCAGCGTGAAGGCAAGTTCCTGCACGCAGGTCGCCCCCGCCTCCTGCATGTGGTAACCGCTGATCGAGATCGAGTTGAATTTCGGCATGTGCTGCGCCGTGTAGGCGATGATGTCGGCGACGATCCGCATCGAGGGCGCCGGCGGATAGATGTACGTGTTGCGGACCATGAACTCCTTGAGGATGTCGTTCTGGATGGTCCCGGACAGCTTCGCGCGGTCGACCCCCTGCTCCTCGCCCGCGACGATGAACCCCGCCAGCACCGGCAGTACGGCACCGTTCATCGTCATGGAGACGCTCATCCGGTCGAGCGGAATGCCGTCGAAGAGGATCTTCATGTCCTCGACGGAATCGATGGCGACGCCGGCCTTGCCGACATCGCCGACGACATGCGGATGGTCGCTGTCGTAGCCGCGATGCGTCGCCAGGTCGAAGGCGACGGACAGGCCCATCTGCCCGTTGCGCAGACCTTCCTTGTAGAACCGGTTGGAGTCTTCGGCGGTCGAGAACCCGGCATATTGCCGGATGGTCCAGGGCCGGTTCGCGAACATGGTCGCGCGTGGGCCGCGCACGAACGGCGCGAAGCCGGGCATGCCGCCGAGATGCTCGAGCCCCTCGAGATCCGCTGCCGTGTAGAGCGGCTTGACGGCTATGCCCTCAGGGGTCGTCCAGGCGAGGCCGTCCGGCGCGGCGCCTTTGAGTTCGCCGCGCGCGAGCGCGTCCCAGTCGGCAAGAGACTTGGCGGGAAAGGACATGGCACACTTTCCGAGTTGTCACCGTAGCTTAGCCGCTTCGCGCGCCGATCACCCACAGCAATCACAACCATTTCGAGTTGAAATGGAGCCTCGCCGCCCAAACCATTGCCCCAAAAAGAAACTTAGGACGCTTCGGCGCGGCTTCACCAGCGCAGGCTGGGGATCGCGTAGGTGGGACTCGCGGCGTGCCCGGCGAGCAGCGCGGCAAGTCGCGCCGCGTCCGGCATCTCGCCCATGAACAGGCCATGCGCGGCGCCATGGATGCCGCCGGGTATGAGGGCGCTGTCCAGCCCCGCCGCATTGGCGCCGGCGATGTCGGTCAGCACGCCGTCGCCGACGCAGAGCACTCGGTCGCGCGCCGGTTGACCGAGCAGGTCGAGCGCGGTCGCGTAGACCGCCGGGTACGGCTTGCCGTGATAGACGACGCGTCCGCCGAGTTCCGCGTAGCGCTGCGCGATCAGCCCTGCACAGACGAGGCGCTGGTCGCCGCGCATGACCCAGAGATCGGGATTGGCGCAGAGCATCGGCAGGTCGCGCGCGCGCGCCGCCACCAGGAGCGCCTCGTGGTCCTCCAGCGGCGCCAGATCGGTATGCGGCCCCGTGCAGAGAATGAAATCGGCGGTCGCGATATCGGTCCCGCGGGTCGCGGCCCCGTCGTCGAAGATCGTGACGTCCCGCGCCGGTCCGAGATGGTAGCCCACCTTCCCGAGCGACAGATGGGCCGCGTCGGGGCGCTGCCTGAGGGCGCGCCACGCCGATTCGCCAGAACTCAGGACGAGGTCGTATAGATCGCGGCCGATCCCCATGGCCGCCAGCATGTCGTAGACGGGCGCCACTCGCCGCGGCACGTTCGACAGCATCAGCACGCGCTTGCCCGCGCCGCGCATCGCGGCGAGCGTCTCCGGCACGCCCGGATAGGGCTTCAGCCCGTCATGGACGCAGCCCCAGAGATCGAGGACGAAGGCGTCGTAGCGGTCGGCGACCGCGCCGAGGCCGGGAAGAATACGGGGGGACGATGCGCGGGCGGCGATGGTCATGGCACGCGCTAGATGCCACGCCCGCTTGCGCCACGCCAGCGCGGCCTGCGCCGCCGCGCGTCAGGCCGCCGTCTTGGCGAGGCGCGGCTCGCCGAACAGGTAACCCTGACCGAAATCGATCGGATAATCGAGCAGTTCCAGCAGCGCCTGCTCGTCCTCGATGCGCTCGACCACGAGGTCGATCTGGTTGCGATCCAGCGACGCCTTGAAGCGGCGCAGGTCGAGCGGCGCGGCTTCGTCGCGTGCCGCCTGGAGCAGACGCCGCGCGTCGACCTTTATGAAGCGGAACTGGCGCTCGGCGAGCGCGTCGATGTCGAGATCGAGATCGGTCACCTGATCCATCGAGAACCGGAAGCCGCGCCGCGCGAGGCGCTCGAGTTCCAGCATCACGGCCGCGCCATGGCGGGCGACATGCGCCTGGGCGAATTCGAAGATCAGGTATGGCGCCAATTCCTTGTTCTCGGCGACGAAGGCCGCGAAGTCGCGGAAGAAGCGCTTGTCGGCGAGGCTGTGCTCCGAGATGTTGACGAAGATCCCGACCTCGCGATTGGCCTTGTGGATGCGGCGGACCAGCTGGACGCTGCGGAACAGCAGCATGTTGTCGATCGCGCCGATCAGACCCTCGCGCTCGGCGCCGCCGAGATAGCGATCCGGTCCGACTACATTGCCGTCCGCGTCGCGGATGCGCGAAAAGCACTCGTAGAACCGGTGACGCCGTTGCGGCAGGCTGACGATCGGCTGGACATAGACGTCCACCCGACCCTCGCGCAGGCCGCTGCGCACGATCGACAGGATCTCGGGCTCGTCGAGAAGAAGCGACGCGCGCGGCGGCTCCTTGCCACCGACCGCGCGCAGCTGCACCTGCGATCCCGGGGCGGCGCCCGCGCGCACGGCGGCGGCGGGAGCCGAAGCGCCGCCGGTCGCGCCGCGCGCCGACAATCCGGCGACCAGCGCATGGAGCACGCGCACCTCCGAAGCGACCTCGTCGATGGCGGCCCGATCCGGCCCCTCCGCCGATGCCGCGAGCGCGCGCTCGGTCGCGCGGCGTTGCGCGTCAAGATCGGCGCGCATCTCGAGCAGCGCCCCTTCCATGGTCGCGAGGCCGCGCTCGGTCGATTGCTGGACGCGCATCAGAAGGAAAAAGGATTGTGCGACCGCGCCGAGCGCCAGGCCCGCGACCCCGAGATCCACAAGCCAGAGCATGCTCTCGGGAAGCGCGTCCGCGGCCGCGAAGCGCAGCGCGAGCACCGCGACGGCGACCGCCGGGATGGCGGCGATACGCAGGACGGTCGGCGTACGGCGAAGATCTATTCTCATGGCCCACCCGGTCTCGATGCGGCTGTTGACGCGGGGTCGGCGCCCCGCGAATGGTTGGACGCTAACGCGCCGCCGTTGAGACATGGTTAACGCCGCCGCGGCATACCGATCCGGCACCCAGACGCCCCCACGAGGAGAGTTCACCCGATGACCGACACCGCCTGCGTGATCTACGGCGCCCGTGACCTGCGCTTCGAGCCGCGGCAATCCGCACCGATGGGCGATCTCTCGGTCAAGGTGCGGGTGCGCGCCGGCGGCATCTGCGGATCCGACCTGCATTACTATTTCGACGGGCGCAACGGCGACTATGTGATCCGCGAGCCGCTGATCCCCGGCCATGAATTCGCCGGCGAGGTCGAGGCGGTAGGCGCGCGCGTGTCGCGGCTGCGCGTCGGCGACCGCGTCGCGGTCAACCCCTCCAGCCCCTGCGGCCGCTGTCGCTATTGCCGCCAAGGCCGGGAGAATCTGTGCCGTCGCATGGTGTTCCTCGGCTCGGCGTCGAAGTTTCCTCACATCCAGGGCGGGTTCCGCGAGGTGTTCATGGTGGACGAGGCGAACGCCGTCCCCGTGCGCCGTGACCTGCCCTTTACCACCGCCGCCTTCGCCGAGCCGCTGTCCGTCGCACTGCATGCGGTCAGCCGCGCCGGTGCCCTGTTCGGCCGCAACGTCCTGATCACCGGCGCTGGTCCGATCGGCCAGCTGGTGCTGCTGTGCGCGCGTCGCGCCGGTGCCGCCCGCATCGTGATGACGGACATCGTGGACCAGCCCCTGGAAACCGCGCGGCGCATCGGCGCCGATGCCGCGATCAACGTGGCGACCCATCCCGGCGACCTCAAGGACTACGCGGCGTCCCTCGACGGGTTCGAGACGATCTTCGAGTGCGCGGGCAACCATCACGCGCTGCGCAGCGCCTTCGAATCGGCGGGGCCTGGCGCCGTCGTGGTCCAGGTCGGGATCCTTCCTGCCGGCGACATCCCTGTCCTCGCCAATATCGCGATGGGCCGCGAGCTCGACTGGCGCAGCAGCTTCCGTTTCTGCGACGAGTTCGGCGCCGCGGTCGACGCCCTCGACCGCGGCCTGATCGACGTCGCCCCCCTGCTCACCGCGGCGATCCCCGCCACCGATGCCGCCAGCGCCTTCGATCTCGCCCGCGACCGCGCGCGCAGCCTCAAGGTGCAGATCACCTTCTGAGCTTCGCGGCCTGAGCTTCGCGGCGCCCCGCCCCGCCGTCGGGCGGACGGGGCGCCGGAGGTTGCGAGTCCCGAGGGGGGCTGATAGAACCCGCGCGCGCCATGGTGGGGGGACCGCCACGGCCACCTACCCTGCCTGTTGGCCCTGCCTGCCGGCGCGATGCGGATTGACGATGAAGATCCTGGCCTGCAACTCCAATCGTCCTCTCGCCGAGGCGATCAGCGCGACGCTGAACCTGCCGCTGACCAAGGCGTCGGTGCGCCGTTTCAGCGACATGGAGGTCTTTGTCGAGATCCTCGAGAACGTGCGCGGCGAGGACGTGTTCGTCATCCAGTCCACGTCCTATCCGGCGAACGACCACCTGATGGAGACCCTGGTCGCGCTCGACGCGCTGCGCCGCGGTTCGGCGCGCCGCATCACCGCCGTCATCCCCTATTACGGCTACGCGCGGCAGGACCGCAAATCGGGTCCGCGCACGCCGATCTCCGCGAAGCTGGTCGCCAACCTGATCACCGTCGCCGGCGCGGATCGCGTCGTGACGCTCGATCTTCACGCCGGCCAGATCCAGGGCTTCTTCGACATCCCGACCGACAATCTCTTCGCCGCGCCGGTCTTCGTGAAAGACATCCAGCAGAATTACACCGAGCGCGGCCATGACCTGGTGATCGTCTCTCCGGACGTCGGCGGCGTGGTCCGTGCCCGCGCCATCGCCAAGCGCCTCGAGGCCGATCTCGCGATCATCGACAAGCGGCGCGAACGCGCCGGCGTGTCGGAGGTCATGAACATCATCGGCGACGTCGATGGACGGACCTGCATCCTGGTCGACGACATCGTCGATTCCGCAGGCACGCTGTGCAATGCCGCCGAGGCGCTCAAGAAGGCGGGCGCGAAATCTGTTTCCGCCTATGTCACCCATGGCGTCTTGTCGGGCGGCGCGGTCGCCCGCGTCACCTCCTCGCCGCTGCAGTCCCTGGTGACCACCGACTCGATCCAGGCGACCGAGGCCGTACGCCTCGCCCAGAACATCCGCCAGTTGACGATCGCGCCGCTCATCGCGGAAGCGATCAAACGCATCAGCGAGGAGCGCTCGGTCTCCTCTCTGTTCGACTGACCACCGAGCAACCTCGGATCCCCTGTCCGGCACCCTTGGAGGCCGGCGGGAATCCTGACCATTGATGGAGAAGGAAGATGGTCGAAACCGTGAAACTCGCGGCCCAGCCGCGTGATCGGGTCGGCAAGGGGGCCGCCCGGGCCGTGCGTCGTGCCGGCCGTGTCCCTGGCGTGGTCTATGGCGAAGGCCAGACCCCGGACCTGATCTCGCTCGATCCGCGCGACGTCACGCGCGAGATGAGCAAAACCGGGTTCTTCACCCGCCTCTTCGAACTGGATCTCGGCGACCGCAGCATCCGTGCGCTGGCCCGCGACATCCAGTTCCATCCGGTGACCGACGCGCCGGAGCATGTCGATTTCCTGCGCGTCTCCGACACGACGCGCATCCGCGTCGCCGTGCCCGTGCGCTTCCTGAACAGCGACAAGGCCCCCGGCATCAAGCGGGGCGGCGTGCTGAACGTCGTGGCGCACAATGTCGAGGTGTTCTGCTCGATCACCACGATCCCGCGCGTGATCGAGGTCGATCTCGCCGGCCTCGACATCAACGACTCCGTGCACATGAGCACGATCCAGTTGCCTGAAGGCGTGCGGCCGACCAACAGCCGCGACTTCACGGTGGCGGCGATCGGCGCGCCGACGGTCATGCGTTCGGACGACGAGGCTGCAGACGCGGCGGCCAAGGCGGCGGCATCCGCGGCTTCGGCCGCGGCAGCGGGCGGCGATGCGGCGAAGGCCGGCGCCGCGGCGAAGCCGGCAGCCGCCGCGAAGAAGTAACGCGGTCGCGGGACGGAGGCCGGGATGCGGCTCCTCGTGGGGCTCGGCAATCCCGGCCTCGAATACGCGCGCCAGCGCCACAATGTGGGGTTCATGGCCGTGGAGGCGATCCATCGCCTCCACGCGCTCGGCCCCTGGCGCGCGCGCTTCGACAGCCATGTCGCGGCCGGTACGATCGACGGGACACAGGTCGTCCTGCTCAAGCCGCTGACCTACATGAACGATTCAGGGCGGGCGGTGCAGCAGGCGCTGCGTTTCTACAAGCTCGCCCCAGCCGACATGATCGTCCTGCATGACGAACTCGACCTGCCCGCCGGGCGGATCCGGGTGAAGATCGGTGGCGGGCATGGCGGGCATAACGGTCTGCGGTCGATCGACCAGCATGTCGGGCAGGCCTATTGGCGCGTGCGGCTCGGCATCGGACATCCCGGAGACAAGGATCTCGTCGCGGGATACGTGCTGCACGATTTCGCCCGCGCCGACCGGAGCTGGCTCGAGCCGCTGCTCGACGCCGTGGCCCGGGAAATCGCCGATCTGATCGCGGGCCAGGACGCGCGCTTCGCAAGCCGCGTCGCCATCGCCCTCTCGCCGCCCAGACCGAAGCCGCCGCGGCCGGCGCCAACTGCGAAGGAAGAGCACTGATGGGTTTCCAATGCGGCATCGTCGGCCTGCCCAATGTCGGCAAGTCGACCCTCTTCAACGCCCTGACCGCCACCGCCGCGGCCCAGGCCGCCAATTATCCGTTCTGCACGATCGAGCCGAATGTCGGCCGGGTCGCGGTTCCGGATCCGCGCCTCGACCGCCTCGCCGAGGTCGGGAAATCCGCGCGGATCGTCCATACCCAGCTGGAATTCGTCGATATCGCCGGCCTCGTCCGCGGCGCGTCGCGCGGCGAAGGGCTCGGCAACCAGTTCCTTGCCAATATCCGCGAGGTCGACGCGATCGCCCATGTGCTGCGCTGTTTCGAGGACGGCGACATCACGCATGTCGAGGGATCGATCGATCCGCTGCGCGACCGCGAGACGGTCGACACCGAGCTGATGCTGTCCGATCTCGACAGCCTCGAAAAGCGCGTGCCCGCCCTCCAGAAGCGCGCCAAGACCGGCGACAAGGACTCAGCCGGGCAGCTCGCGGTGATGGAGCCGATCCTCGCCCTGCTGCGCGACGGCAAGCCCGCGCGCGCCTTCCGCCCCGGCTCCCCCGACGAGGCCGCGCAGGTCAAGCAGCTGCAGCTCCTGACCGCGAAGCCCGTGCTTTATGTCTGCAACGTGGAAGAGGGCGCGGCGAAGGACGGCAACGGGCTTTCGGCGCGCGTCTTCGAAATGGCGAAGGCCGAGCACGCGTCCGCCGTCGTCATCTCCGCCGCCATCGAGTCCGAGGTCGCGCTGCTCGCAGCGGCCGATCAGGCGGATTTCCTCGCCTCGCTCGGCCTGGATGAACCCGGGCTCGCGCGCGTGATCCGCGCCGGATACGGGCTGCTCGGCCTGCTCACCTATTTCACCTGCGGCCCCAAGGAGGCCCGTGCGTGGACCGTGCGCCGCGGCGCCAAGGCGCCCGAGGCGGCGGGGGCGATCCATACCGATTTCGAGCGCGGCTTCATTGCGGCGGAGGTCATCGGCTACGACGACTACATCGCACTCGGCGGCGAGGCCGGCGCGAAGGCCTCCGGACGCATGCGCGCCGAGGGCCGCGACTACGTGGTTGCGGACGGCGACGTGATCCTGTTCAGGTTCAACGTCTGACCGGCGGCCGAGTCGCCGCCATCCCACAATCCTGCCGCGCGAAACGGGAGAGAGATTCCATGGGCGAGACGATCATCCTGCGGACATCGGACGGCTTCGGCACGACCGCCTATCTCGCGCGACCGAAGGGCAAGCCGAAGGGCGCGCTCGTGGTCGTGCAGGAAATCTTCGGCGTGAACCATCACATGCGCGGCGTCGCCGACGGCTTCGCGCGCGATGGCTACGTCGCCATCGTCCCGGCGCTGTTCGACCGCATCCGCCCGGGCATCGAGCTCGGCTATGCCGATGCCGACATCAAGCGCGGGATCGGGCTCAAGCTGGCCTCGCCCACGGATGCGGCGCTGATCGATATCGCCGCCGCGCGCGACGCGGTGAAGGCCGCGGGCAAGGTCGGCATCATCGGCTATTGCTGGGGCGGCTTTCTCGCCTGGGTCGCGGCGACGCGACTCAAGGGCTTCGCCGCCTCGGCGTCCTATTACGGCGGCGGCATCGGCGGCGTTGCGAGCGAGAAACCCAACTGCCCGGTGCAATTCCATTTTGGCGAGACCGACCATGCGATCCCCCTTTCGGAGGTCGACAAAGTCAAGGCGGCGAGGCACAAGGGAGTCGAAATCCATATTTACCCTGCGGGTCATGGATTCAACTGCGACGAGCGTGGCAGTCACGATGCCGCCTCGGCGAAGCGCGCGCGCGGCCGCGCCATGTCGTTCTTCGCAACGCACCTGACCGGTGCGCCGAAGACGGCAGCCGCGACAACGGCGAAGGCTAAAACGAAAGCGAAGGTGAAAGTGAAAACGAAAACCAAAACGAAAGTGAAAGCCAAAGCTAAAGCCAAGCCCGCGCCGAAGGCGAAGGTGAAGGTCAAAGCGAAGGCGGCTGTCCGGTCGACGCCGAAGGTGAGCGCCAAGCGCGCGCCGAAGGCGAAGACCGCCCCGAAGGCCAAGGCCGCGCCGAAGGCGAAGGCCGCGCCGAAGGCGAAAGCCAAGGCGAAGGCGAAGGCCAAGGCGAAGACCGCCAAGGCCTGATCGCCGATGAAAGGGGCCGGGTCGCCGGAAACGGCGATCCGGCCTTTTTTGTTTGCCGGGCCCTATAACGCGATGAAGCGCGCGCGGATCAGGCGCGCCCGAGCACCCGCCCCGCCACCGCGTCGAGGCGCTTCACGAGTCCGGGATCGCGTGCCGAACCATGGGTCACGATCGCCGCGTCCAGTGCCGTATGGCACCCGGCATGGCAGGAGATGTCGCGTGCACGCAAAAATGGCGCGACAGATTTCACCAGCGCACGCGCACGCGCCGCATTCTCCAGCAGCACCTTGATGACCGCGTCGACCGTGACGTGCCCATGGTCGGGATGCCAGCAATCGAAATCGGTGACCATCGCGACGGTCGCGTAGCAAAGCTCCGCTTCGCGCGCGAGCTTGGCCTCCGGCATGTTCGTCATGCCGATCACGTCGCAGCCCCATTGGCGATAGACCCGCGATTCGGCCTTGGTCGAGAATTGCGGACCTTCCATCGTGAGATAGGTGCCGCCCCGCGTCATTGGGATCCCAATGTTGCGTCCGGCCGCCTCGATGGCGTCGCCCAAGCGCGGGCACACGGGGTCGGCCATCGAGACATGGGCGACGCAACCCGTGCCGAAAAAGGATTTCTCGCGCGCGAAAGTGCGGTCGATGAACTGGTCGCAGATCACGAACATGCCGGGCGGCAGGTCCTCGCGCAGGCTACCGACGGCGGAGACCGAGATCAGCTCGGTGCAGCCGGCGCGCTTCATGGCATCGATATTGGCGCGGTAGTTCAGCTGCGAAGGCGGGATCCGATGGCCGCGGCCATGGCGCGGCAGGAAGACGAGACGCTGCCCGTCCAGCTCGCCGAACATCAGGTCATCAGACGGCTCTCCCCAGGGGCTGAGGACGCGCTGCCATTGCACATTGGTAAGACCATCGATGTCGTAGACGCCGCTGCCGCCGATAATGCCGAGGACGGGCGGGGTTCCGGGGGCGTGGTGGCTCTTGCTCATGCGGATCGCTCCTGTCTGTCGCGCCGAAAATCGGGAGACCTGGGACGGTTCCGCGTTTAGACTCGCTCTCAAGTCCAGTCCAGCCCCTGACGCGCCTGTGCTCACAGCCCGTATGTGGACCATCGTCGCCGCCGCCGCGGCGGTGATGACCATCGCCATGGGTCTGCGCTCGGGCTTCGGCCTGTTCGTCAAGCCGATCAGCAGCGAACTCGCAATGGGACGCGAATTGTTCACCTTCGCGGTCGGGCTCCAGAATCTCCTCTGGGGCGCGCTCGCGCCGCTCTTCGGTGCGCTCGCCGACCGCCACGGTGCGGCGAAGACCGGGGTCGCTGGCACGCTGCTCTACGTCGTGGGCCTCGCCATCCTGTCCCAGACCAGCGGCCCCACCGAGATCGTCCTCGGCAATGTCCTGATCGGCGCGGCGCTCGCCGCCGGCGGCCAGGGCACGCTGATCGGCGCGGTTGGCCGCTTGGTTCCGCCGCAGTCGCGCTCGGTCGCGCTGGGTATCCTCATGGCCGGCGGCTCGGTCGGCCAGTTCGTCATGGTGCCCTACACGCAGGCGCTGATCGGCGGCCTCGCCTGGTCGGGCGCCTTCGTCGCGATGGCGGCCACCGCGCTCGCCATGCTGCCGCTGCTCTGGATCCTGCGCGCGGTGCCCGGAGCCGCCGGCACGCCGGGCGGCGGCGCCAAGCAGACGCTGCGCGAGGCGCTGTCGGAAGCGTTCGGCCATCGCGGCTTCTGGCTGCTGACCGGCGGATTCTTCGTCTGCGGCTTCCATGTGGTCTTCGTGGCGACGCACCTGCCCGCCTATCTCAGCGACCAGGGGCTACCCGCCGATCTCGCCGCCTGGACCCTCGCCCTCACCGGTCTGTTCAACATCATCGGCTCGTATTCGGCCGGTGTGCTGGGCGGGCGCTACGTGAAGAAGAACCTGCTCTCGCTTCTCTATCTCGCCCGCTCGGCGGTGTTCCTGGGCTTCATCCTCGCGCCCAAGACCGAAGCCACGGTGCTGATCTTCGGGGCGCTGCTCGGTCTGCTCTGGCTCTCGACCGTCCCGCTCACCAGCGGATTGATCGCGACGATGTTCGGGCCGACCTACATGTCGATGCTGTTCGGCTTCGTGTTCTTCTCGCACCAGGTCGGGTCGTTCTTGGGCTCCTGGCTCGGCGGCCGCATCTACGACGCGGTCGGCAACTACGACGCCATGTGGTGGATCTCGGTCGCGCTGGGCATCGTCGCGGCCCTGTTCCACTGGCCGATCCGGGAACAACCCGTGGCGCGGTTGGCCGCGGCATGATCGGGGGCGCGCCAGCCTGGTTCACATTCGGCGCGGCGGCGCTCATCGGTGCCGCCAGCCTCGCCTGGATCCTGCGCGGGCCGACGCTGATCCTCGATCTCGCCTGGATCGGCTGTTTCTGAACGCCGGCGCGCGGCGCTCACATCCAGAGTTTTTCGGATTCCCGCCCCGTGTACAGGTCCGCCACGAAATCGGCGTAGCCATTGAAGAGTTGGGTGGGCACGCGCGTCCCGTTCTGCCCGATCAGTTCCTCGGTCGCCTGGCTCCAGCGCGGATGCGGCACCTTCGGGTTCACATTCGCCCAGAACCCGTATTCGGCCGCCTGGAGTTCTTCCCAGAAGCTCTTCGGGCGCTCCTGCGTGAAGGTGAAGCGCACCACCGACTTGATGTTCTTGAACCCGTATTTCCAAGGCACGACGAGCCGGATCGGCGCGCCCATCTGGCGCGGCATCGGCTTGCCGTAGACCCCGGTTCCGAGCAGCGCGAGTTCGTTGGTCGCCTCGTCGATCGTCAGGCCCTCGACATAGGGCCAGGGATACCAGCTGGCGCGCTGTCCGGACGCGACCTCGGGGTTCTTGAAGGTCTCCATGCGGATGTATTTCGCGCCGCCGAGGGGCTTCGCGAACTCGACGAAGCGGCGCATCGGGATTCCGGTCCAGGGCACGGTCATCGCCCATGCCTCGACGCAGCGGAACCGATAGACGCGTTCTTCGAGCGGCAAGGCCTTGAGCAGGTCGTCGATCCCGACCGTGCGCGGCTGCTCGACCATGCCGTCGATCCGGATCTCCCAGGGGCGGATCGGCAGCTTCTGGGCCGACTGCCAGATGTTCTTGGACGAACCGAACTCGTAGAAATTGTTGTAGGTGACCGCGTTCTTCTCCTCGGTGAGGTCGCGATCGACGCGGTAGCGCATGCTGCGCTGCGACGGATAGAGGGGCAGGGACGGATCGCCCGCCGCGAAGTCGGGAAGCTTCTGCTCGCCCCCGCCGCCCAGGCCGAACCAGGACTGGCCCTGGAGCGCGAGCGCGCCGATCCCGGCGGCTCCCGCCCCCAACATGCGCCGTCGCGCCAGAAAGGCGTTTTCCGGCGTCACCTGCGACTCGGGTATCTCCCACCCACGCGTGCGGCGTATCAGCATCGGGCCAGCCCTCCTGTATCCGTTCGTTCGTCC
>CAIOSQ010000458.1 GCA_903860935.1 uncultured Rhodospirillales bacterium
ATCGTCACCATGGCCTCGCAGAACATCCCGGGCATGGCGGTCCTCGGCGCGAATGGCTATCGGCCCGACGCGGGGCCGTTGTTCCGCGCGACCGGGATCTTTTCGCTGCTCGCGGCGCCCTTCGGTTCGCATGCGGTCAATCTTGCGGCGATCACGGCCGCGATCTGCGCCGGGCCCGACGCCCATCCCGATCCCGCGCGGCGCTGGGTCGCGGCCCTGGTCGCGGGCTGCGGCTATGTCGTGCTCGGTCTCTTCGCCGGCGCCGCGACCCTGCTGGTCAGCCTGTCGCCGCCGGTTCTGATCGAGGCGGTCGCGGGGCTCGCGCTGCTCGGCGCCTTCGCGAATTCGCTCGCCGCGTCGCTTGTCGAGCCGTTGTCGCGCGAGGCCGCGGCCGTGACCTTCCTCACCACCGCGTCGGGTCTTGTCCTGTTCGGCGTCGGTGGCGCCTTCTGGGGGCTCGCCGCGGGCGGTGCGATGCTGGCTCTCGCGCGGTGGCGGCGCTGAGCCTGTCGCTGGCCGCCCAGGCGCCCGCTCAGCGCCCGACGGCGCGCCGCGGCGCGAGGCAGAGCGACAGCAACTCGTCGCGCGAGCAGACCGCGAGCTTGCGGTAGACGTTCTTGCGGTGGACCTTCACCGTGCCCTCCGCGATCGCCATCCGCGACGCGATCTGACCGGTGGCGAGCCCGACGAGCATGTGCTCGACGATTTCGATCTCGCGGGTGGTCAGGCGGCCGGCGATCTCCGCCGGGCAGCGGCGGGCCACGAGCGGATCGTCGTCCGGCGCCCCGATGCCGGTGTCGGGAAGCCAGCGAAAATGGGCGTCGAAGGCGGCCTGAAGGACCGGTGCGAGTTCGCGCAAGCGCGAGATCTCGTCGTCGCTGAACGGCGCCAGCGCGGTGGAGCGGATGAGGGCGATGTGGATGACCCGACCGGCACCGACCGGCAGGAGGAAGCCGATCTCCTCCGCCAGCCTGCCGCTGCAGCCGGGCGTGGCATGGCGGTGCGGTTGTGGCAGCACGTCCGAGAGGCGCGGGCCCATTTCGTACCGCGCGAGATACTGCCGGTAGGTCGGATCGAGGTCCGGCATGCGGTAGACGCCGCCGGGCTGCGATCCCTGCGCACCCTTGTAGAACGGGTCGAGTTCGTAGGTGCCATCGCAATAGGTGCGGTGGAAGACGCCGCCCGTCCGCCGCGTGAGCAGATCGCGCGGGCGACGCTGGCGGCGGAAGAGGAACACGCCCGTGTGCTCGAAGGGGACGAGGTCGCACAGCGCGTCGAGGGCGCGGATCGCAAGGTCCTCGCCGCCGATGCTGCCAATCAGGTGGGCGGTGTGACGCGCCCAGTCGAAAGACCCGTGAACCCCGGCCATGCCCCGTCCCGACCCCGCTGCGATGCGTGGAGCTACCCATCGGAGGGTATTGACCCGCGCATGACGCATTTCGACTCTAGGCCAGCCGCGTCGCGGGCGGAAGCGCCATGGGCGCGGTCGCCGCCGCGTCATTCCGATCAGGGAGAACCAATCCGTGAAGAAACTCTTCGCCAGCCTCTGCGCCGCGCTCGCCATCGGGCTCGCCGCCGCGTCGCCGGCCGCCGCCCAGCAGGAGCTGCAGGCCGGATCCGAGTGCACTTATTTTCCGTTCAATTTCCGCGACACCGATGGCGTGCTGAAGGGCTACGACATCGATGTCGGCAACGAGCTCGGCAAGCGGCTCGGCGTCAAGATCGACTGGGTCTGCCAGAAATGGGACGGGATGCTGCCCGCTTTGCTGGCCAACAAGTTCGACCTGATCGTCGCGTCGATGTCGATCACCGAGGAGCGCCGCCAGCGCATCGACTTCTCCGAGAGCTACCGCGTCTCGATCGGTCAATTCGTCGGCGCGAAGAGCAAGGGCTACAAGCTGTTCAACGCCGACAAGACGCCCGATCCGGCCGCGTTCAAGGGCATTCGCGTCGGGCTGCAGCGCGCGACCACCTATGACAACTGGATCCAGGCCAAGGTCCCGGGGGCGACGGTGGTGCGCTACGACACGGTCGAGCAACTCTATCTGGAGCTCAAGTCCGGGCGCGTCGACGTCATCATGACCAATCCGATGAAGACGCATCTCGAGTTCCTGTCCAAGCCGGACGGTGCGGGTTTCGAGGTCGTTGGGCCTCAGCTCGAGGACGAGAAGTATTTCGGCACGGGCGTCGGCGTCGGCGTCCGCAAGGGCAATCCGGAGCTTCTGAAGCGCATCGACACGGCGATCCTCGCGATGCGCAAGGACGGCACGCTCGACGCATTCAGCAAGAAATACTTCCCCTGGGGCATCCATCCCACGAACTGATCTCCGGTACGGGGCTCGCCACGCGGCCGGGACATGATCCCGGCCGCGTCGGCATGTCCCGTCGCGCAGACGCCACAACGGCATGCAGATCGTCCTCGCCTGGGCCGACAGCTTTTTCGCCGGCGCGCTGGTCATCCTGCGCGTCTTCGCGATCGCGCTCGTCCTGACCATCTTCTGGGGGCTGCTCGGGGCGACGGCGAAGCTCTCCGGCAATGGCCTCGCGCGACGGGTCGCGGGCATCTACACGACGATCTTCCGCGGTACACCCGAGTTGCTGATCGTCCTGATCTTCTATTTCGGTTCCGCCGTTACCCTCACCTGGATCGCGACGCGGCTCAATCCGGCGACGAAGTTCGTCGACATCCCGCCGCTCTGGGCCGGTGCCTTCGCCATCAGCCTGATCGTCGGGGCCTACGCGACCGAGACGTTCCGCGGCGCGTTGCAGGGCGTCGACCGGGGGCAGGTCGAGGCCGCGCGCGCGCTGGGCCTGTCGCCGCTGCGCATCTTCCTGCATGTGCGGCTGCCGCAGATGTGGCGTCTCGCACTGCCCGGGCTTGGCAACCACATGAACTCGATCATCAAGGATACGTCGTTGCTGTCGGTGATCGGCGTCGAGGAGATCACCTACACGGCCGAAATGGCGACCACGCTCACGGGCCAGCCCTTCACGATGTATCTGGTGGTCGCGGTGATCTATCTCGCCTTCACGTCCCTGGTGGTCGTGTCGGTCGCGCGGCTCGAGCGCCGTGCCAACCGCCACCTGAGTCCCGCGCGATGACGTTCGATCTTCGCCTGATCGCCGAATCGGTGCCGCAGATCGCCCTCGGGGCGGGGCTTACCCTGCAGTTGCTCGCCCTGTCGCTGGTCTGCGGCACGACGATCGGCGTCGTCACCGCGCTGATGCGGATCTCGGGCTACCGTCTGCTCGCCTGGCCCGCGCTCGCCTACACCTATGTCGTGCGCGGCACGCCGATGCTGGTGCAGCTGTTCTTGATCTATTACGGCCTGTCGCAGTTCGAGGCCGTGCGCGCGAGCGTCCTGTGGCCGATCCTGCGCGAGCCCTATTGGTGCGCGGTGCTGGCCTTCTCGCTGAATTGCGGAGCCTACACGGCCGAGATCCTGCGCGGTGGGATCCTGGGCGTCGACAAGGGGCTGCACGAGGCGGGCCGCGCGCTCGGGCTGACCGCGTCGCACCGGTTCATGCTGGTCACAGCGCCGATCGCGGTGCGCCTCGCGCTGCCTGCCTATGGCAACGAGGTCGTCAGTCTTCTCAAGGCGACGGCGCTGGTCAGCATGATCACGATGAGCGACATCACCGGCGTCGCGCGCGACATCGTCGCGCGGACCTTCGCGCCCTACGAGATCTTCATCGCCGCGGCGATCGTCTATCTGGCGCTGACCTTCGTGCTTCAGGCCGGTCTGCGCCGTGTCGAGCGGCGGGCCAGCCGCTATGTCACCGCGTGAACCCGCCCTCCGCCTCACAAGCCAGCGAGACGATCGTGACCGATCCCATCCCGTCCCAGAGCGCCGCCGATCCCGGTTACGGCGCAGAACATGTGGCCTTCGCCATCGAACTCGCCGACCGCGCCCGCGCGGTGATGGGCGCGCGGCTCGCGGCGCCGCCGGATATCGAGATCAAGCCGGATTCGAGCTATGTGACGGATACCGACAAGGCGATCGAGCGCGACCTGCGCGCGATGATCGCGCGGGTCTATCCGGGCCACGGCATCCTGGGCGAGGAATACGGTCCGGAGAATGCAGAGGCCGAGCATGTCTGGTCGCTCGATCCGATCGACGGGACGGCGGCCTTCGTCGCCGGCCTGCCCGTTTTCGGGACCCTCATCGCGCTTCTCCATGGCGGCCGGCCGGTGGTCGGGATCATCGACCATCTCGTGACCGATGACCGCTGGATCGGCGCGCGCGGCCGGCCGACGACGCGCAATGGCGCGGTCATTCGCACGCGACGCTGTGCGCTGCTCGCGCGCGCGATGCTGTCGGCGAGCAATCCCGATTTCTTCGCGCCGGAGGAGCGTCCCCGCTTCGAACGCCTGCGCGCGGCGACGCAATGGCGGATCTATGGCGGCAGTTGCTACAGCTACGGTCTGCTCGCCTCGGGTCGGACCGACGTCGCCATCGACACCGGCCTGTCGATCCACGACTACGCCCCCTACGCGCCCATCCTCGAGGGTGCGGGTGGCATCATCACCGACTGGGAAGGGCGGCCGATCACCATCGACACGGGACCCCAGATCCTGGCCGCCGGAGATCCGGAGCGTCACGCCGAGGCGCTCGCCCTGATCGCAACCTGATCGCGCATCCGCACGAGAGACATCAGCAAGGAGAACGAAATGTCGAATTTCCAGCCCTTCGTCATGGAACGCATGATGGGCAAGTGGGAGAACGTTGTTCGCTACAACCTGTCGGAGAGCGGCGTGCATCCGCTCAAGCTCGGCGAGTTGATGGCGATGGCGGGGCGGTCGGTCGACGAACTCGCCGAGGTCGAGATCAACTACCCGCAGGCCAATGGAACGCGCGAGCTGCGACGGACCATCGCCGCCTATTATCCGCCCGCCGGCGAGGACAACGTCCTGGTGACGACCGGTGCCGCGGAGGCCAATTACCTCATCGTCCATACGCTTTTGCAGCCCGGCGACGAGGCCGTCGTGATGCGGCCGAACTACCTCCAGGTCTGGGGCATCGCCCGCAATCGCGGTGTGGAGATCAAGGATTTCGACCTGGTCGAGGCCAATGGCTGGGCGCCCGATCTCGACCGCCTCGCGGCGACCGTCACCGCGCGCACGAAGCTGATCGCGGTCTGCAACCCGAACAATCCGACTGGCCGCATCCTCACCGCGGACGAGATGAAGGCGATCGTCGCGGTGGCCGCGCGCGTCGGCGCCTGGATCCTCGCCGACGAGGTCTATGCCGGCGCCGAGCGCGAGACGGATACGGTGACGCCGACCTTCTACGGCATGTACGACAAGGTCCTCGCTGTCGGCAGCATGAGCAAGGCCTATGGTCTGCCCGGGCTGCGCACCGGCTGGGTCGTCGGTCCGGCGGACGTGCTCGACGAGATGTGGGCGCGCCACGACTACATCACCATCACCGGCACGATGCTGTCCGACAAGCTGACCACGATCGCGCTGTCGCCGCAGGTGCGCCCGAAGATCCTGGCGCGCACGCGCGGCTTCATCCGCGCCGGCTATCCCGTGCTTCAGGAGTGGGCCGCCAAGCACGGCAACACGATCCAGATCTTCCCGTCCCAGGCCGCGGCGATCGCCTTCATGCGCTACAACCGCAAGATCAACTCGACGCGCCTCGTCGACCGTCTGCGCGACGAGAAGAACGTCCTGATCGTGCCCGGCGATCATTTCGGCTACGACCACCATCTGCGCATCAGCTTCGGCCTGCCGCACGACTACCTCAAGGAAGGCCTCGCGCGGATCAGCCAGATGCTCGACGAGGTCGGTGAATGACCGACTTCGCCGGCGCGGTCGCCGCGGCCGAGCGCCGGGTCCGCGCCCACGCGCGGGAGACGCCGATCGAGCCGTCTCCCGCGCTCGCGGCCGGCTCGGGCGCGTCGGTGTTCCTCAAATGCGAGAACCTGCAGCACACCGGCTCGTTCAAGGCGCGCGGCGCGCTCAACAAGGTGCTGTCGCTCTCGCCCGAGGAACTCGCCAGGGGCGTGGTCACCGCGTCGACCGGCAACCACGGCGCCGCCGTCGGCTTCGCGCTGCGCAGCGTGGGCGCGCGGGCGACGGTCTTCGTCCCGGAGGGTGCATCGCCGACAAAGCTGGCGGCGATCGCGCGTCAGGGCGGCGAGATCCGGCGGCATGGCGCGGATTCCGGCGAGACCGAGATCTTCGCGCGCGCCCATGCCGAGGCGACCGGCGCGGTCTGGATTTCGCCCTACAACGATCCGCTCGTGATCGGGGGGCAGGGGACGACCGGCGTCGAACTGCTCCGGCAAGTCCCTGATCTCGACGCCGTGTTCGTCTCGCTGGGCGGCGGTGGGCTGATCGGCGGGATCGGCGCGTGGCTGAAGGCCCATGCGCCCGCGACCCGCGTCATCGCCTGTTCGCCGGTCAACAGCGCGGTGATGATGCGTTCGGTCGAGGCCGGACGGATCCTCACGCTCGACTCGCTGCCGACCCTGTCCGACGGTACCGCGGGCGGCGTCGAGCCCGGCAGCATCACCTTCGATCTCGTGCGCGCGGTCGTCGACGAGCATGTCGCGGTCGGCGAGGACGAGATCGCGGCGGCGATGCGCGACACGATGGAGGCCCACCACATGATGGTCGAAGGCGCGGCTGGCGTGGCCGTCGCCGGTTTCCGGCGACAGGCCGCGCGCTGGTCGGGGGCGCGGGTCGCGATCGTGCTGTGCGGGGCGAATGTCTCGCTTTCGACGCTGAAATCGATCCTGCCATGACCCGGGTCCTCGACCGGGCGGCGATCGCGGCGGCGCTCGCGGATCTCGACCTCGTCGGCCGCATCGAAGCCGGCTTCGCGGCCTATTCGGCGGGGCGCTGCAACGTCCCGCCGGTCGGCGAATTGCTGATGGAGACCGGCGAAGTCCATATCAAATATGGCTGCGTGACGGGCGATCCCACCTATCTTGTGAAGATCGCCTCCGGCTTTCCCGGGAATCCCGCCCGCGGTCTGCCGTCGGGCAATGGCGTCATGCTGATCTTCAGCCAGCAGACCGGCGCGCTGGAGACCGTGCTGCTCGACGAAGGACATCTCACCGATCTTCGCACGGCCATCGCCGGCGCGGTCGCGGCACGTCTGCTGGCGCCGCCCGACATTCCGGCGATCGGGATTCTCGGCACCGGGATCCAGGCGCGGCTGCAGGCGCGCGAGCTGCGCGCGGTCGTCGCATGCCGCGATCTGGTGCTTTACGGACGCGATGCGTCGCGTCGCGCCGCGTGCCGCGCGGATCTCGCCGCAATGGGCTTCGTGGTGCGCGAGACCGACGATCCGGCGGAGGTCGCGCGCGCCTGTCGTCTGATCGTCACCACGACGTCGGCGGAGGCGCCTCTGCTTTCGGCCGCCGATATCCGGCCCGGCACCCATCTCAGCGCGATGGGTTCGGACACGCCAGCCAAGCAGGAGCTCGATCCCGCGATCCTTGCGCGCGCGGCGCGCGTGATCGTCGATTCGCGGCCCCAGGCGCTGCTGCGCGGTGAGGCACATCGCGCGCTCGCCGTCGGCGCGATCGACGCATCGTGCCTCGACGAGATCGGCGAGATCCTGCTTGGCCGCAAGCCCGGCCGCCGCGCCGCGGACGAGATCACGGTCTTCGACTCGACCGGCCTCGCGGTCCAGGACATCGCGATCGCGGCGGCCGTGGCGGAGCGGGCCACCGCTGCGCCCGCGCTTGCCCGGAGCCTCGGAGGGGATTAAGCAGCGTCGCGTGCGCCGCCGCGTTCGAGAGCGGGCGCGACGAGTTTCCGGCGCCAGCGAGGCGGCATGTTCCGCGTCTTCGAAGACCTTCTCCGTCCGACCGACGTCGCGCCGGATCCCTCGCCGCCCGTCGAAACGGGCCGGCACGGGCTGGCGCGCTTCTATCTCCATTTCGTGCGCCAGGTGCGCGGCCTGCTCGTGGCGCTGTTCGGCGCCGGATTGCTGGTGGCGCTGCTGGACGTCACGATCCCCGTGATGATCGGCCATGTGGTGGAGCTGGTTGGCCGCGTCACGCCCGAGGCGGTGTGGCGCGATCACTGGCATGTGCTGGCGGGCATGGCCGCGGTGATGCTGGTTCTGCGGCCCGCCGCGCTGGCGCTGCGGGTCATGCTGACCAACCAGTCGATCAATGTCGGCCTGACCAATCTCGTGCGCTGGCAGAACCACTGGCACGTGGTGCGGCAGAGTTGGAGCTTCTTCCAGAACGATTTCGCCGGGCGCATCGCCAATCGCGTGATGCAGACCGGCCCGTCGCTGCGCGAGAGCGTGGTGAGCGCGACCAATGCGGTCTGGTACATCGTCGTCTATGGCACCAGCGCCGTGATCCTGCTGGCCAGCATCGACGCACGCCTCGCGTTTCCGATGCTGGCGTGGTTCGTCGGTTACGTGGCGATGCTCCGCTACTTCGTGCCGCGCATGCGCGACCGCAGCCGGGCGACCAGCGAGGCGCGCTCGGCGCTGACCGGCCGGGTCGTCGACAGCTACACCAACATCCTGACCGTGAAGCTCTTCGCCCGGGCGCGTGACGAGGACGATTTCGTGCGCGAGGCGGTGGACGAGCATACGGCGGCCTTTCGTCATCAGACGCGCATGACCACGCGCTACATCCTGACGCTCAATCTCCTCAACGCGTGCCTCATCGTCGCCACCGGCGCGACGGCGATCGCGCTGTGGCGGTCCGGCGGGATCGGCGTGGGCACGGTGGCGATGGCGCTGCCGCTCGCCTGGCAGATCGCCAACATGGCCGGCTGGGTCGGCGACAACGTCACCACGATCTTCGAGAATGTCGGCGTGGTGCAGGAAGGCATGCGTTCGATCGCCGTGCCGCGGCAGATGCCCGATGCGCCGGACGCGACGGACCTCGTGGTGACGCGCGGCGAGATCCGCTTCGAGGCGCTGCGTTTCGGGTACGGCACCGCACGCGGCGTCCTGCACGATCTGGACCTGACCATCCGGCCCGGCGAACGCGTCGGACTGGTCGGGCATTCCGGCGCCGGCAAGTCGACGCTGGTGAACCTGTTGCTCCATTTCCACCAGCCCGAGGCGGGACGGATCCTGATCGACGGGCAGGACATCGCGACGGCGACGCAGGAGAGCCTGCGCACGCAGATCGCGATGGTCACCCAGGACACGTCGCTCTTGCATCGCTCGATCCGCGACAACATCCGGTACGGCCGGCCCTGGGCCAGCGAGGCCGAGACCCGCGCCGCCGCCGATCAGGCCGAGGCGACCGCGTTCATCGAGACGCTGGAAGACTGGAACGGGCGGCGCGGCTTCGACGCGCATGTGGGCGAGCGCGGCGTCAAGCTCTCGGGCGGCCAGCGCCAGCGCATCGCGATCGCACGCGTGATCCTCAAGGACGCGCCGATCCTGGTGCTCGACGAGGCGACGAGCGCGCTCGATTCGGAGGTGGAGGCGGCGATCCAGGGAAAGTTGGAGACGCTGATGCGCGGCCGCACCGTGATCGCGATCGCGCATCGTCTCTCGACCATCGCGCGCATGGACCGGCTCGTGGTGATGGAGCAGGGGCGGATCGTGGAGCAGGGCACCCATGCCGAACTCCTCGCGGCCGGCGGCCCCTATGCGCGGATGTGGCTGCGCCAGTCCGGTGGCTTCACGGCGGCGGCGGATTGAGCGCGATCATCCGTCGGGCCGCGGCACGTCGCCGTGGCCGCGCCGGGTCCCGTCTATCTCTTCATCTTCGACACCGGGCCGGACGCCAGCGGCGGCGGCGTTTCGGTGCGCTATGCTTCGCGCATTCTCAATGCGGGAGGATCGGAGATGCGGATGATCGAGTACGGCGAGGCGACGCCCGAGGTGCGCGCGGTCTATGACGACATCATGGCGACGCGGCGCATCGACTGGATCAACAATTTCTGGAAGGTCCTGGCCAACGATCCGGCGACGCTGCGCCGGACGTGGGAGTCGCTGAAGCAGGTGATGGCGCCGGGCGCGCTCGATCCGCTGACCAAGGAGATGATCTATCTCGCCGTGAGCGCCGCCAACGGATGCGGCTACTGCATCGCCTCGCACGGCGCCGCGGCGCGCAAGGCCGGGATGAGCGACGCGATGTTCGGCGAGGTGATGGCGGTGGTCGGGATGGCCAGCGAGACCAACCGCCTCGCCCAGGGCTGGCAGGTCGAGATCGACGCGCGTTTCCAGCCGCCGCGCTGACGCGTCCGGCTCAACGGCGCCGCGGCGTCGGGCGCCAATCCTCGGCCGCGAGCTCGAAGCCCGCGAACTCGAAGGCGGGGCCGACGGTGCAGCCGACCAGCGTCCAGGCGCCGAGGCTTTCCGCGGTCTGCCAATGGCCGGCAGGCACGACCAGCTGGGGACGCTGCCCCGCCGCCAGATCCGGACCGAGCCAGCGCGCCTGCGCATCGTGCCCGTCGGGCGAGGTGGTGAGGACGAGCGGCGCGCCGGCGTACCAGTGCCAGATCTCCGCTGCGTCGACGCGATGCCAGCGCGACACCTCGCCCGCCGCGAGCAGGAAATAGATCGCGGTCATCGCCCCGCGACCGCCGCCGGGCGGCGCGTCGCGGAACGTCTCGGCGTAATGGCCGCCCTCGGGGTGCGGCTGGAGCCCGAGGGCGGCGATGATGTCGGACGGCTTCACTTCGGCTTGGTCGCGGCGAGCGACGGGATGTCGCGGTTGGCCTTGTCCAGCCACGCGAAGAGCTTCGGCCGGGAGTCGCGCGCGCCCGGAACGACGTTGCGGAACTCCATCCAGTCGAGCGCCGAGGCGACGGCCGCCTTGCCGAGATCGAGCGGGCCTTCGAGATCGGCGGCCTCGGCCTCGAGCAGGTCGAGCGCGTTGCCGATCTTGGCCAGTTGGCCGTCGATCCATTGCTGCCATTGCAGGCCGGCGGGGCGCATCGCCTGCTCGTAGCGGACCAGGATGCCGGCATCTGCGATGCCATCGGCGATCGCCTCCATGCGCAGCGCCTTCCAGCGACCATGCCCCGCGGCCGGCAGCAGCTTGTTGCCGCCGAGCGCATCGAGATACTGCGCGATGACCTTCGACTCGACCAGTGTCAGCCCGTCGTCGGTGATGAGGGCCGGGATCTTCATCAGCGGATTGTGCTGCGCCAGATCCTTGTTCGGCGCGGCCGGGTTGACGCCGGTGGTCACCGTCTCGATGCGGCTCTCGAGCCCGTTCTCGATGGCGACGATCATCACCTTGCGTACGAAGGGCGACAGCGGCGAGTAGAACAGCTTCATGTCGTTGGTCTCCTGGTTGAGGCGAAAGCCTGGGTGGTCAGCGAAAGACATCCTTGCTGCGGCGCAGATGCGCGAAGACGGCGGCGGGATCGTGTGGATCGAGCCCATGCGCGGTGGCGAGCGCCGGATCGTCGGCGCGCAGGAACGGGTTGGTGCGCTTCTCGAGGCCGAGCGGCGACGGGACGGTCGCCTCGCCGCGCGCGCGCTGCGCGTCGATCGCGCGGCTGCGCGCTGCCAGATCGGCATTGCCGGGATCGGCATGGCGCGCGAAGCGGGCATTGGACTGGGTGTATTCGTGGGCGCAGTAGACGAGGGTGTCGTCGGGCAGCGCACGCAGCTTGAGCAGAGAGGCCCACATCTGCGGCGCCGTGCCCTCGAACATGCGCCCGCAGCCGAGGGCGAAGAGTGTGTCGCCGCAGAACAGCGCTCCGGCGCCCTCGAACCAGAAGGCGGCGTGACCGCGCGTATGGCCGGGCACGTCGATGACCCGGGCGCGTTCCGCGCCGAGATCGAGCGTGTCGCCCTCGCCGAGCGCGATATCGATCCCCGGGATGCGGTCGCGATCCGCGCGTGGCCCGACGATGGTGCAGCCGAACTCGGCCTTGAGGGCGAGATTGCCGCCGACATGGTCGGCATGGTGATGCGTGTTCAGGATATGGGTGAGGCGCCAGCCGCGCGCGCCGAGCGTCGCGCGCACGGGGCCGGGATCGGCCGGATCGACCACCGCGACCGCGCCGCCGGCCGGTTCATGCAGCAGCCAGACGTAATTGTCGGAGAGGCAGGGAATGCGGACGATCTCGAGCGTCATGGGCGTGGGTCCGGCGATCGCGGTTCAGGCATCCGGCGCCCTGCGCCCCGCGAGGAGACGGCGCAGCAGACGCAGCACCGGCAGCCTGTCCTCGGCCGGTTCTATCGCCAGGGCGGCGCGCAGGATGCGGTCCTTGTCGAGCGCGTAGACGATCAATTCGCCGGTGCCGAAGGGCACATGGTCGCCGACCTCGACTGTCCCGCCCAGTCGGCGGCGCATGTAGGCATCGATCGTCTCTTCGGGCTGCACGTCGCGCAGAGGGATCGCGTAGAGGTCGTGCAGCCGGCCAAGCGGCACGTCGCCGTTGAACAGGAAATCGCCCATGCCCCGACGTTTCCCGCCCGGCGCGGTCGAGGGCGCGGAGAAAATCCGGTCGAGGGCGATGACGTGCTGTGGCGCGGCGAGCGCGATCACGTAGTCGTCGGCCTGCAGGCGGTCGAGCATGTCGCGCTGCTGGACCGCGCCGTCGCGGATGACCGCGATGACGCGTGTGCGCCGCGGCAGGTTGAGGTCGCGGAACGGCGTGGCCAGGGCGGGGCTGCCCGGCGCGACGCGCCAGCTCGCCGCCTCGCGATCGGTCGAAAGCGGCAGGTCGATGCCCTGGCGCGCGGTCTGCTCCGGCGCAGGCGGCAGTTCGAGGCCGAGGAAGCGAGCGGCCGGCGCGATGGTCCAGCCCTGAAGCAGCAGCGAGGCGATCACCACCACGAAGGCGACGTTGAAGATCGTCATGCCGTCCGGGATGCCGGCCATCACCGGGATCGACGCCAGGAAGATGGGCACCGCGCCGCGCAGTCCGACCCAGGCGATGAAGCTGCGCTCGCGCAGGTCGAAGCGGAACGGCGCGAGCGCCAGGAACACCGCCGCGGGCCGCGCGACGAAGATCAGCGCCAGGGCGATGGCGATCTCCGCGCGCCAGTCGGCGAACAGCGCCGAGGGCGTCACCAGCAGACCGAGCAGCAGGAACATCGTGATCTGGGACAGCCAGGCCAGCCCGTCATGGAAGCGGCTGATCACCTGCTGCGCGCGGTGCCGGTTGTTGCCCAGCACGAGGCCGGTCAGATAGATCGCGAGAAAGCCGGAGGCGTCGATCAGCTGCGCGCCGGCGAAGACGGTGAGCGCGGCCGCCGCCGCCAGGATCGGGTAGAGGCCGGCGGCGATCTCGACCCGGTTGATCAGCCAGAGCAAACCGAAACCGCCGCCGATGCCGATGGCGGTGCCGCCGAGCATCTGCATCGCGAAGATGCCGGCGATGTGCAGCGGCGAGATCGGAGCCTGCGTGGCGGTCACCCATTCGATGCAGGCGATGGTGAGGAAAATGGCCATCGGGTCGTTCATGCCCGACTCGACCTCCAGCGTCGCGCTGACGCGCTTGGCGATCTCGGTGCCGCGCGCGTGCAGCAGCAGGAACACGGCCGCCGCGTCGGTCGACGCGATGGTCGCGCCGATCAGCAGACCGGTCAGCCAGCCGACCTGCAGGGCCCAGCACGCGATGACGCCGGCGATCACGGCGGTGACGAGCACGCCGACCGTCGCAAGGCTGGCGGCCGGCGCGAGGGCGATACGAAAAGCGCTGCGCGGCGTGCGCAACCCGCCGTCGAAGAGGATGATGGCGAGCGCGACCGAGCCGACGAGATAGGTGAGGCGGAAATCGCTGAACGGGATGCCGCCGATCCCATCCTCGCCGGCGAGCATGCCGATGCCGAGGAAGACGAGCAGAAGCGGCGCGCCGATGCGCGACGAAATCATGACCAGCAGGATGCTGGCGGCGACAAGCAGCGCCCCGACGAAGATGAGCTGGAACACCAGCTGGTTGATTGCTTCCACCGGATCTCCCCGTCGATGCTTGTGCCTGATCCAGGCGCGGCGGCGCAACACCTGCGCGACGGCTGTCTGCAACGCCCCTGCGGAACCGCGGCGCGTTGGCGTAGAATGGACGGCGATGATCGCCGATGTCGTCGACCTCCGGGATTTCTATGCGACGCGGCGGGGCCGGACCGCCCGCGCCGCCATTCGTGGCCGCCTGCGCGAGCTGTGGCCGGACCTGGCGGGACAACGCGTCGCGGGCCTCGGTTATGCCACCCCCTATCTGCGGACCTGGGCGGGCGAGGCCGAGCGCGTGCTCGCCCTGATGCCGGCGGCGCAGGGCGTGCTGCGCTGGCCACCGGGCGGACGGAACCTGGCGGCCCTCGCCGAGGAGGCGGCGCTTCCGCTGCCGGACAACGCCATCGATCGCATGCTGGTGATCCATGCGCTGGAGCATGCCGAGCAGCTGCGCCCGATGCTGCGCGAGATCTGGCGGACGCTGTCCGGATCAGGCCGCGCGATCTTCGTGGTGCCCAACCGGCGCGGGATCTGGGCCCATGTCGACAGCACGCC
>CAIOSQ010000459.1 GCA_903860935.1 uncultured Rhodospirillales bacterium
CACCACGGCCGATCTGGCCGCGCTGGAACATGAAATCGTAGACGACGAGGGCCGGCAATTGCGTGGCGATCCCGGGACCGCCGCCGGTCAGCGCGCGGACGAGGTCGAAGGTCGTGATCGCCATCTGCAGCAGGATCACGAGAACGGCGACCATGATCGGCCAAAGCGTCGGCAGGATCACCCGCGTGTACATCCGCAACGGCCCTGCGCCGTCGATCTGCGCCGCCTTCACGAGGTCGGGCTCGACCGAGCGCAGCCCCGCCAGCAGCAGCGCCATCGCAAAGCCGGCGGCCTGCCAGACGCCCGCCAGCACGATCGTCCAGATGGCCATCTCGCGATCGACGATCCAGTCGAACCGGAAGCCGGCCCAGCCCAGGTCGTTGACCAACTTCTGGATCCCCATGCCCGGGTTGAGCAGCCAGGACCATACGACGCCGGTGACGACGAAGGAGACCGCCATCGGGTAGAGGAAGATGGAGCGCAGAACGTTCTCGCCGCGTATGCGCTGGTCTATCAGGATCGCAAGCAGCAACCCCGTGAGCATCGTGAACGCCACGAACCCGCCGCCGAAGACGAGCAGGTTGTCGAACGCTATCTTCCAGTTCCGCGTCGCGAGCACGCTGTTGTAGTTGCGCAGCCCCACGAAATCGTTCACCGGCATCAGCGTCGACGCGGTGAAGGAAATCCACACGGTCCAGGCCGCGAAGACGACGATATGGGCCGCCGCGAGCAGCAGCGGCCCCCAGATCACCAGCCACTCGGGCGCTTGTCGCAACGCCGCCGCCAGGGCGGAGCGGCGCACAAGCCCGTCGGCCGGGGCGTGAACGTGCGCGCTCAACGCGCGCTGTCCACCGCCTCGACGAGACGCTTGGTGGCCTGGTCCGGCGTGATGGCCTTGTTCTTCACGAACTCGGTCAACACGTCGAGCATCGCCGCGGTGATTCCGTTTTCTTGCGCCATGTTGTGCGCGAGGCTGAGCACGGATTGATTGATGGCCACCGCCTCCTTGAGCGTGCGCGCCGCTTCGACCTGACCGGCCGACCAGCCGGCGCCGGAAAGATCCACATCGGTGCGCACGGGGATCGAGCCGGTGATCTGCGAATACATCGTCTGGATCTCCGGCATCATCACCAGTTCGGCCATCAGCTTCTGGCCGGCCTGGAGGTCGGCCTCCTTGCGCTGCCAGAAGATGAAGGCGTCGGCGTTGAGCACGAAGACCGGCTTGCCGTTATCCGTGGGCCCTGGCGCGATGATGAAATCATCGAGCTTGAAGCCGCCATTCAGCAGCACGCCCTGCGCCCAGCCGCCCTGGATCAGCATGCCCATCTCGCCGGCGACGAAGCGCGGCAGGAACACCGAGAAATGCTGCGCGGCCGTGTTGGGATCCATCCAGTCGGCGATTTTGCGCAGCTGCGCGAAGGCCGCGCGCATCTCCGGGCCGCCGAGCGCCTTGTCGTCGAGTTCCATGATCGCCTTGCGGTAGACGCCAGGGTTGAGTCCCGCGAGAACCGCCTCGAATTTCTGTCCATCGTCGGCCCGGGTACCGCCATTGGCGACGGGATGCGCGACGCCGGCCGCCTTCATCTTCTCGCCGAGTTCGTTGAACTGGGCCCAGGTGGTCGGGATCTTGTCAGCCTTGGCCTTGTCCATGGCGCGCTTGGACAGGAACAGCGTGTTCGTGCGGTAGACCTGCAGCGGCAGGGCCGCCCATTTGCCGCCCGGCTTGTGCAGCCGCGCGAGATCGGGGGCGACGACCTTCTCATAGCCCGCGGCGGCCACGGTCGCGTCGAGGTTCACCGTCGGCGCGATCTTCGACCACGCCGCGATTTCCGGGCCTTTTAGCTGCGAGCAGGCGGGCGGATCCCCGGCGATGATCTGTGCACGCAGTTTGTTCATCATGTCGGTCGTGAAGCCGGGCACCGGCGAGTGCTGCCACACACCGCCGCGCTCCTCGAACTTTTTGCCAAGAGCGGTGATGGCCGCGCCGTCGCTGCCGGCAGACCATTGTGAAATCGCCGTCAGGCGCGGCTTTACGGCTTGGGCGCGGGCCGCGAGCGGCGCGGCCATGAGACCGGCGGCTCCGGCAAGCATGGTACGACGATGCATGGACGACATGTGACGTTCCTCGTTTTTCTACATTATGCGGGACCTTAGACGCGCGATCTGCCGATCGGCAAGCGCGCCCTTACGCCACCGGGCGCCTTTGAGGTTGGTCAGCGTGGACACGGAGTTGTCCTGTCTGGCCCGCCATTTCCTAAGCGGCGTCGTGTGTCGGATACTGGCGGCATGACGCGACGCGAACCGCAGACGCTTTCGGGGACCGAGCCCCGGCAACCATCGCGGCGCATCGCCGTGATCTTCGACGCCGCGGGTGTGCCGCAGGTCGGCGTCATCGACGCGTGGCGCGACCTCCTCGCGCTCGAGCCGCAGACGGATGCGCCGCCGCTTCCGTCCGCGGTGACCGGCGCGGTCGATCGCGACATCGCGCAAAGCGTCGAGCGGATCCTGCTTTTGGCGCGCGCGGTGCTGCAGGCGGCCGGGATTCCCGTGTTCGATGCGCCGCGCGTGCACGCGTGTCGTCAGGACGGACAGCGACCAGCCAG
>CAIOSQ010000460.1 GCA_903860935.1 uncultured Rhodospirillales bacterium
GAACGGCCTGGGCAACAGGTGAACATGCGCGAAGCATCCGCCGCCACGGCACGGCGCGCGAGACCGCCTCGGGTTACTTTCGGGTCCGCACGCGGCTCAGGCGAGCCAGCGTGCCATGGCGATGCCCAGCGCCGTCGCCGCGAGGCTGAGAACGACCGACACCGCCACATAGGCGAGCGCCGCGCTCCACGCATCGCGCGCGATCAACGCCACGGCCTCCAGCGAAAAGGCCGAGAAGGTGGTGAACCCTCCCAGGATGCCGGTCACGAGAAAGGCGCGCAATTCGGGTCCCCCCTGCCAGCGCAGGACGAGCATTTCCGCGATCAGGCCGATCGCGAGACCGCCGATCACGTTGACCGTGAGAGTGCCCCAGGGCCAGGCCGCGCCCGCGACCTGCGTCACGGCTGTCGCCAGCAGATAGCGTCCCACCGATCCGGCGGCGCCCCCGATGGCGATGGCGAGAAGAAGGGTCGACGTCATGCGTCCTGTCCGAAGATCCAACCTTCGCGCGCCGCGCGCGCCGCGTCCGGCAGCGCGAAGGCGCCAGGCAGGCGCGCGGTCGCGCGCATGCCCGCCGCGCTGACGAGGGCATCGGTCTCGTCGTCGCTCGGGACGCGGTCGAGGACGGGCGCCTCGCATCCCCAATAGGCCAGGGCCCGGGCAAGCTCGCCAGCGTCGCGGATCTTGTCGAGCCGGCCGGTCGCCCGCCGACGATACAAGGTCGGGAAGATCTCGACCGCCACGCTCGCGGCCGCCGGGGCGGTGGCCGGCCAGATCGACAGGCCGGAGCCGCAACGCCGACGCAGCGCCGCGAGGCTGCGCATGCCGGACAAGGCCGCCAACCCGACCTGTTTGGGTCCGATGAGTTTCATCACGCTCTCTGGCCGCGCGCCGCCATGCGCCGCGCAGCGCGTATCGGTCAGGCGCAGCGCCCCGCTCCAGCCCGGCGGCTGGCGACCGCTGCGCCAGAACAGGCCGTTCGGCGCGGCATCGACGAAGGGACCGCCATGCAGATCCGGCGCGCCGGCACATACCCTGTCGACGTTTTCCCAGATCGCCGGCAGGCCGGTGCACGCGGCCAGACCGAGCGGCGCAAGCACCGCTTGCGGGAAACCGAAGGCGAAGTCGAAGCCAGCCAGGACGCGGCGTCCGCCCAGGACAGCCTCCGCCAGCGCAGACACCACTCCGGCGCGGGTCCACGAACCATCACCGGCCGGCCGCAGCAGCACGGGAGACGACGCCTCTGCCGGAAGCCGCGCGACGGCGATACCGCGCGGACGCGCGCGCGCGCCGCTCCAGTCGATCGCCCAGATCTCGTCGAAGCGGTTCACGGCGCGCCGCGCGCGCGCTCGGCACGCAGCCGCGCCCAGTATTCGAGACGCTTGGCGATCTCGCGCTCGAATCCCCGCTCCACCGGGCGATAGAAGGCCTGCCGGGCCATGCCGTCCGGAAAGTAATCCTGCCCCGAGAAGCCGTCGGGCGCGTCATGGTCGTAGGCGTAGCCCTTGCCGTAGCCGAGATCCCGCATCATGCGGGTCGGCGCATTGAGGATGTGCATCGGCGGCATCAGCGACCCCGACTCGGCGGCACTGCGCCGCGCCGCGCCGAAGGCGGCATAGGCCGCGTTCGATTTCGGAGCGGTTCCAAGGTAGATCACGGCCTGCGCGAGGGCGAGTTCACCTTCTGGCGTGCCGAGAAAATCGTAGCACTCCTTGGCGGCGAGGGCCTGCACCAGGGCCTGCGGATCTGCGAGGCCGATATCCTCGACCGCGAACCGGACCAGCCGCCGAGCGATGAAGAGCGGATCTTCGCCCCCCGCGAGCATGCGTGCCAACCAGTAGAGTGCCGCGTCGGTATCCGATCCGCGGAGCGATTTGTGGAGCGCCGAGATGAGATTGTAGTGCCCTTCCTGGCCCTTGTCGTAGAGCGGCACGCGCTTCTGCACGAGCGCCGCGAGCCGAGCCGTGTCGAGGACGGGTGTCGGCGGAACCTGCAGCACCTCCTCGGCCAGATTGAGGAGATACCGGCCATCGCCATCGGCCATCGCGCGCAACGCCGCGCGGGCATCGGCATCGACCGCCAGCGCGTGGCCGGCCGCGTCCTCGGCCCGCCGCAGCAACGTCTCCAGCGCTGCATCGTCGAGACGCTTGAGCACCAGCACCTGGCAGCGCGACAGCAGCGCCGCGTTCAGTTCGAAGGACGGGTTTTCGGTCGTCGCTCCGACCAGGGTGACCGCGCCGCTCTCCACGTGCGGCAGGAACGCATCCTGCTGCGCACGATTGAAGCGATGAATCTCATCCATGAACAAAAGCGTGCCGCGGCCGGAGGCCCGCCGCGCCGCGGCCTCGGCGAAGACCTTGCGCAGGTCGGGCACCCCGGTCATCACGGCGGACAGCGCAACGAAATCGAGATCGGCGATGCCGGCGAGCAGCCCCGCGAGCGTGGTTTTGCCGCATCCAGGCGGGCCCCAGAGGATCATCGAGGCGAGGCGCCGGTCGCGCGCCATGCGCGCCAGGGGCCCGTCGCCCTGCGTCAGATGATCCTGCCCGACCACATCCTCCAGGCGGTCCGGCCTCAGCCGGTCGGCCAGCGGTCGCTGCACCTGCTGAGCGGAGAACAGTTGATCGCCCCTCGGCTCCGCGCCCCGCCTCATCACCGCCCCACGACGATCTGGATCACCCGCTCGCCGCGCCGCACCTGCAGCCGCCATGGCAAGGGCACGGACGCGACGCGCCGCGCGTCGTCAGTCGCCTTGATCTCGCGATCATTGAGTCGCATCAGCACGTCCCCGGGTTGCAGCCCGAGACGCTGCGCGGGCGATCCGCGCCGCACGTCGACGACGACGACGCCCCGCGCCTCGGTGTCGAGCATCAACTCGTCGGACAGCGCCGGCGAAAGATTGGCGACCACGGCGCCCGCCAGGGGTTGATCGCCGCGCAGCGCGGTAACATCGCGCGCCGGCGTCTCGGGCGGCGCAACGAGCGTCGCGGCAAGGCTCCGCTCGCGTCCGTCGCGCAGCACGACGACAGAGACGCCCTGCCCCACCGCATGCGTCGCGATGCGAAAGCGCAGCGCCTCGAGATCCTGAACCTCTCGCCCGTCGATCTGCAGGATGATGTCTCCGCGCCGGATCCCGGCGCGCTCGGCAGGGCTTCCATCCTGCGTATCCCGGACGTACACGCCCGAGGGGCGCGGCAAGCCGAGGGACACCGCGCGCTCGGCAACGATGCTCTCGCCATTGACCCCGAACCACGGACGCACCAGGCGTTGCCCAGCGCCTGCGCCTGACACGACCGATCGCACCATGTTCGACGGGATCGCGAACCCGATCCCGAGCGATCCACCCCCACCTTCGCGATTATAGATCGCCGTGTTGATTCCGATCAGCCGGCCGTCGGCGCCGATCAATGCACCGCCGGAATTGCCAGGATTGATGGCCGCGTCGGTCTGGATGAAGAACCTGTAATCCGTGATCCCGACCTGAGTCCGAGCGAGAGCCGAGACGATGCCGAGCGTCACTGTCTGCCCGACGCCGAATGGATTGCCGATCGCCAGTACGACATCTCCAACCTCGATGTCGTCGGAATCCGCGAAAGCCAGCGCCGGCAACTTGCCTCCGGGGGCCTCGATACGGAGCACCGCGAGATCCGTCCGCTCGTCGGCACGCACCACCTTCGCCTCGAATTCCCGGCGGTCGGCGAGGATCACCTTGATCTCGTCGGCACGCGCGATGACGTGGTTGTTCGTCACGACGATCCCCGCGGGATCGACGATTACACCGGAGCCAAGGGAGTTCTGGACCCGCCGCGGCGCCTGCTCGGCGAAGAACTGCCGGAAGCTGGGATCCGCCATCATCCAGGGCGAGATGTTACGCCCGGTGTAGATGTTCACCACCGCCGGCGCCGCGTTCCGGACGACCGGCGCAAAGGACAGTTGGATGTCCTGCCGTGACTGCGGAACGGCCCGCGTCTGCGCCCCTCCATCGCCCGCGATGCCGAGCGCGAACACAGCGCCAAGGACGGAAATCAGCACACGAATGGCACGCGCCGAACTGTTCATGGCATGAAGTCTGCGGCGTGGCGCGTCAGGAATCCACACGGTTCGCGCCCAGGAAAACACCCAAGACCCGAAAGCCCGGGACTGTGAAAATCGACGTGCAGTGCGCATGGCGTGCTGACGCGCATGAAAAAAGGGCAGGCTCTCGCGAACCTGCCCTTTTGTCGCATCGCCCCGGCTACTCGCCAGCGCGACAACCGTGTCAGGCCACCGGCGCGGTCTGGCCCTCGGCCTGCTCGGCGGCAGCAGCGGCCGCGGCGACCCGCTCGCGATCGCCCTTGCCCTTGGCGTCGACGTCGCGATCGACCAATTCGATCACCGCCATCATCGCCATGTCTCCATAGCGATGCCCCGCCTTGAGGACCCGCGTGTAGCCCCCCTTCCGGGCGGCGTAACGCTCCGCGAGCGACCCAAACAGCTTCTGGGTGAGCTCGTTGTCCCGCAACACGGACAGCGCCTGGCGCCGCGCATGCAGGCCCCCGCGCTTACCGAGAGTGATCAGACGCTCGACGACCGGGCGCAATTCCTTCGCCTTCGGCATCGTGGTCTTGATCTGCTCATGGCGGATCAGGGCGGCGGCCATATTGGCGAAGGTCGCCTTGCGATGGCTGGTGGTGCGGCCGAGTTTGCGGCCGGCAACGGCATGGCGCATGTCACTTCACTCCGTGATGATCTTCGCGAACCCGTGGACGCCTCAGTACGGCTCCTCGAGCTTCTTGGCGAGTTCCTCGATATTCTCGGGCGGCCAATTCGGGATCTTCATCCCGAGGCTGAGCCCCATGTTCCCCAGCACTTCCTTGATCTCGTTCAAGGATTTGCGGCCGAAATTCGGCGTGCGGAGCATCTCTCCCTCGGTCTTTTGGACCAGGTCGCCGATGTAGATGATGTTGTCGTTCTTCAGGCAGTTCGCCGAACGCACCGACAATTCGAGTTCGTCAACCTTCATCAGCAGGTTCTTGTTGAACGGCAGATCCGGCGCGTCGGCCGCAACCGGCCTCTCCGTCTGCGGTTCTTCGAAATTGACGAACAGCTTCAACTGATCTTGCAGGATGCGTGCGGCGAGCGCCACGGCGTCATCCGGCGTCACGGCCCCGTTGGTCTCGATGGTGAGGGCAAGCCGGTCGTAATCGGTGACCTGCCCGACGCGGGTGTTCTCGACCTTGTACGAGACCTTGCGCACGGGACTGAACAACGCGTCGACCGGAACGAGACCGATGGGCGCATCTGCCGGACGGTTGGTCGTACCGGCGACATAGCCCTTGCCAGTCTCGACCATCATCTCCATCGCGAGCTTAGCGCCGTCATCAAGCGTGCAGATCACGAGGTCCGGATTCATCACCTCGATGTCGTGACCGGTCTCGATCTGCCGCGCCGTCACTTCTCCAGGCCCCGTCGCCTTGAGGTAGATGCGCTTCGGCCCATCGCCATGCATGCGCAGGGCCACGGCCTTGATGTTGAGCACCATATCGGTCACGTCCTCGCGGACGCCCGGAACAGACGAAAACTCGTGCAGCACGCCATCGATCTTGATCGAGGTGATGGCCGCGCCTTGAAGCGACGACAACAGCACGCGGCGCAAAGCGTTACCAAGCGTCAGCCCAAAGCCACGTTCCAGGGGCTCGGCGACGATGAGGGCCTCGCGCTTGGGATCTTCACCCGGCTGGATGTCCAGCTTGCTGGGCTTGATCAGCTCCTTCCAATTCTTCTGGATCACGAGTGCCTGTCCTTCGTTGGCTGGGCCGCGCGCGATACCCAGCGCACGGCTCTTGACTTCGACCGTTCAGGGCGTGGACGAGGCGGCATTCGCCCGTCCATGCCCTCTGTGTGCGCCTGTCTCAGACGCGCCGACGCTTCGGCGGCCTGCAGCCGTTATGCGGGATCGCTGTCACATCGCGGATCGACGTGATCAGAAATCCCACCGCCTGCAGAGCGCGCAGAGCCGATTCGCGCCCCGAACCCGGCCCCTTCACCTCGACCTCAAGTGTCCGGACCCCGTGCTCCATCGCCTTCTTGCCCGCATCCTCCGCCGCCATCTGGGCGGCGAACGGGGTGGACTTACGACTGCCCTTGAAACCCTGGAGCCCCGAAGACGACCAGGAAATCGTATTTCCCTGCGCGTCGGTGATGGTGACCATCGTGTTGTTGAAACTGGCGTTCACGTGGGCGACGCCCGACGAGATGTTCTTGCGCTCGCGACGGCGGGGACGCGACGCCGCGCCGCCACCCGATTTCTTCTGTTCCGCCATGACCTATCCTTCGCTTCTCTGGCCTTCGCCGGGGTTGGAAACACCAGCGCGCAATTACTTGCGCGTGGCGATCTTCTTGCCGGCGATGGGACGCGCCTTGCCCTTGCGGGTCCGCGCGTTGGTGTGGGTACGCTGGCCGCGCACGGGCAGCCCCTTGCGGTGACGCAGGCCCCGGTAGGACGCCATGTCCATCAGACGCTTGATGTTCATCGCGATCTCGCGGCGCAGATCGCCCTCGACCTGATAGTCGCGATCGATGATCTCGCGAATCCGCAAGATCTCGTCGTCGCTCAGTTCGTTGACCCGCTTCTCGGCGGGGATCCCGGCCTGATTGCAAATGATCACGGCGTTGGCAGGGCCAATGCCATAGATGTAGCGAAGCGCGATGATCACGCGCTTATTGGTCGGAATATTGACGCCAGCGATACGCGCCACGTTCGCTCTCCCTTTGACTCGAGTCAGTTCAACCAGGTTTCCGGCACGCGATCGCCGGGAAGGAACCGCGCAAACGAAAGCGCCCCGGGCGCCAGGACGACGCCAGGACCACAAATCTCGCGCGGCTTATAGAGACGGATGTGAGGCAAGTCAATCATCGCGGGACCGAAGGTCGCGGGCCGAGAACAGCCTTCAGCGCGGCGGTCACGACGTCCATGTCAGCCATCCCGTCGACCGCCCGCAACGCCCCTTTTGCGGCGTAATAGGGCAGGATCGGAGCCGTCTTGGCGTAGTATTCGGCGAGCCGCTTTCGAACTGTCTCGGCGTTATCGTCTGCCCGGCGCACGAAATCGGTGCCCCCACAAGAATCGCACACGCCCACAAGCCGGGGCTTCTGGAAACTGTCATGATACCCGGCGCCGCAGGTCTTGCAGGTGTACCGCCCGGAAATCCGATCTACCAACGCCGAGTCGTCCACCTTGAGTTCGATGACATGGTCGAGATGCAACCCGCGCC
>CAIOSQ010000461.1 GCA_903860935.1 uncultured Rhodospirillales bacterium
CGGCGGCGCGCGCGCGTCATGCGCTCTGGTACAGCTTGGTCATCACGAATTCGCGATGGCCCAGCGCCTCGGCACAGGTCAGCCTGCCGTTGCAGGTCCGCACCATGATGTCGATCAGCGCATCGCCGGCCTGATCGAGGTTCATCTCGCGGCGCAGGATGCCGGAAACGTCGAGGTCGATGTGCTCGGGCATCAGCCGCGCCGTCTTGGGGTTGGCGGTCAGCTTGATCACCGGCTCGATCGGGTTGCCGATGACATTGCCCTGACCGGTCGGGAACAGGTGCACCACGAAGCCCGCCGCAGCCTGCAGGGTCACGCATTCGGCTGCGGCCGAGGACGTGTCCATGAAATAGAGGCCAGCACCCTTGCGCGGTTCCTCGGCCGGCGCGAGGACATCGACGTATTTCGTCTGGTGACCGATTTTCTGGAAATTACCGAACGCCTTCTCCTCGATCGTCGACAGGCCACCGGCGATGTTGCCCTTGGTGGGCTGCGACTCCGAGAGGTCGTTGGTCTTGTGACGATTGACCACGTCCTGATAGGCGTTGAACACCGCCATGAACTTGTCGGCGACGTCCTTGTTCAGCGCCCGCTTCGCGCACTCGACCTCGGCCCCGGTCAGTTCGGTCGTCTCGCCGAAGCATGTCGTGGCGCCCATCGGGTCGATCTTGTCGATGAGATTGCCGACCGTCGGGCACGAGGCGAGCCCCGACGTCGTGTCGGACTCGCCGCACTTGGTCGAGACCCACAACTCGTCGATCGCGCATTCCTCGCGCTGCTTTTCGGTCGCGTCCATGAGGAATTGCTGCGCCCGGCGGCTCGCCATCTCGATGACCTTGAGATCACCGTAGCCCTCGATCGCGAAACCGGCGACGGGTTTGCCCGTCTTGGCGATGCCCTCGACGACGCGCCCGGTCCAGCCCGGTTCGATCCCGATGACGATGACTGCCGCGACGTTCGGGCTGGCGCCCGTTCCGATCAGCGTGCGGAAATGCAGCGCGAGATCCTCGCCGAACTGGAGCCGCCCGTAGGCGTGCGGAATCGCCAGTGTACCCTTGATGTTGTTGGCCACGGCTTCGCACGCCGCGTTCGACAGGTCGTCGAGCGGCAGGATGATCACGTGGTTGCGGATGCCGACGCGGCCATTCTCGCGCCGATACCCCATGAACTTGATCTTGCTCGGGCTGCGCGAACGGCGCGAGACGATGGCCGGCGCGGCCTTGCCAGAACTGCGTGCCATGTCACCACCTCTTCGTCTTGATGTTGTGGACATGGACGTGCCGGCCCTTGCCGGTCGCCGCCACGACCTTCCCGATGTCGTGCCCGTATTTGAGAATCGTCTCGCCGGGCTTGAGGTCGCGCAGCGCGATCTTGTGGCCGAGCGGCACGGGGTCGAGGGCCTTGACGACGATCGTCCCGTCGCCCTCCATGACCCAGCCGGTCAGACGCTGCCCGGCCTTGACGTCCTCCACGACGACGACGCCGACATTGTCGGCCTTGTCGTGCACGATGAAATGGGTTGTCGGCATGTCGCTCCCTTGCGCGCTGTCCACCGTCTTCGCGACGGCCCATCAAGCACCCTATGGGCGCACGTGCGGCGCGTCAACGCGGCGCCCGCGCCGCAAAGCATTCACGCGAGGCCCGCATCGACCCGGAAGGATTGCGCGGTGATAGCGGCGCTGTCGTCCGCCGCGAGGAACAGCGCCATGCGCGCGATGTCCGGCGGCTCGACGATGCGGTCGAGGCATTGCTCGCGACGGAACCGCGCCATGGTCTCGTCGGTCCACCACAGCGCGACCTGACGCTCGGTGCGGGTCGCACCCGGCACGATGGCGTTGACGCGGATGTTCATGGGCCCGAGCTCGCGCGCCATCGTGCGCGTCAGGCCTTCCACCGCCGCCTTCGCGGTCGTGTACCCCACCATTCCCGGTGCCTTGCGCATCCAGCTGATCGATCCGAAATTGACGATCGAGCCGCCGCCCGCGGCCGCCATTGCCGGCGCGACCGCCTGCAGCGCGAAGAACTGGTGGCGCAGGTTCACGTCCAGAACAGCGTTCCAGTATTCCGGCGTCACCTCGCGCCAATCGTGCCGGTCGTCGCGCGCCGCGTTGTTGACCAGCGCACGGATCGGCCCGAGTTCACCCTCCACCCGGGACACCGCCTGGCGCAGCGCCGCGATGTCGCGCAGATCGGCCTCGATGAAAACCGGCGCCGTGCCGCCGCCCGCGCCGATCTCGTCGCGCAGAGCGCTGCTCGCCGCCGCCGCGATGTCGATGAAAGCCACGCGCGCGCGCTGTGCGCAGAAATGCCGGACAATGGAAGCCCCGATGCCGGAGCCGCCGCCGGTGATCAGCACGACACGCCCCGCAAGGCTGGGATAGGATGCGAACGTCATGACCTCGTCCCCCTGCTCTCTCACGCCGCTCCTGGGCCTGCGCGCGGGCGATCTCGCCCTCGACCTCGCCCCGGACAGCGGCGGCATCATCGCCGGATTCCGCCACCGCGACACGCTCCTCATGCGTGCCCCGGACCTTGCCGAAATCGCGGCCCGCAACCCGCGCGGTGGCGCGAGCTGGCCGCTGGTCCCCTATTCCAACCGGATTCGCGACGCCCGTTTTCCGTGGCGCGGCCGCATGATCGAACTTGCCCGCGACCACCTGAGCGGCGATCACGCGATCCATGGCCAGGGATGGCGACGGCCCTGGCAGGTCGTGTCGGCAGACGCGACGCGCGCCGTACTCGAGCAGCGCCACGCTCCTGACGGATTCTGGCCCTTCGCCTATCGCGCGCGCCAGGATTTCACACTGACCCCGGAGGGCGTCGCGCTGACGATGAGCGTCGAGAACATCGGCGACGAGGCGATGCCCGCCGGTCTCGGACACCATCCCTATTTCAGGCGCGCACCCGACACGCGGCTCCAGGTCGGTCTCGGCTCGATGTGGGAAGGTGACGCGGCGTGCTTTCCGCGGCGCCGCGTGACGGTACCGGACGCCTTCGACTTCCGGACCGCGCGCGCGGTCGATGCGATCGACCTCGACGCCGTGTTCGTCGGCTGGACCCGGCCGGCCCGCATCGATTGGCCCGATGCGGGGCTCGCGCTCGAGATATCCGCCGACGCGATCTACGGACGCCTAGTGGTGTTCATCCCGCCTGGACGGAATGTCTTCGCGGTCGAACCGGTGAGCCACGACACCGATGCCCTCAACCGTCCGCCGGAGGACGACCATGGACTCGCCTGTCTCGCACCTGGCGAGATTCTCTCGGGCGGCATGACGTTCCGCGTGACGCGGTCGTGACCGCGCCTCAGCCGCCGAAATCCTGCGCCAGCGCGCGCAAACCAGAATCCTGGGCCAGCTTGTAGCGCAGGACACGCTGCGTCGGCCCGTAGGGCATGTCCGCGACGATCGCCACATAGCGCGGGACCTTGGCCGGCGCCAGCCGCGCACGCAGGAATGCGTGCAGCACCTCGGCCGTGAGCGCCGCGCCCGCTCGCAGCACCACCGCCAGGAGGATGTCGTCCTCCCCGAGTTCGGACGGTACCGCCACGGCGGCGGCCTCGGCCACGTCGGGGCAGGCGAGCGCAGCCTGGTCGATCTCGGCGGCAGCGACGTTTTCGCCGCGCCTGCGGATCATGTCCTTGTCGCGCGCGACGAACGCGAACAGGCCTGGTTCGGCTTCGCGTACACGGTCGCCGGTCGCGAAATACGCATCCACATAAGCCGCCGCAGTCGCCTCGGGCGCCTCGAAATAACCCTGCATCCCAAGTTCGGTCTTCACGAGCAACGTTCCCGGCTCACCTGGCCGGACATCGCGCCCTGCTTCGTCGACGACACGCAGGCTACCGAGCGCACGGCCATCGGGATGCCGGCAGACGCGCCCCATCGTGCCCACGCGCGGCGCCTCGCCATAGGGCTGCGCCAGGATGCCGGGGACCTCCGACATCCCGTAGCCCTCGGCGATCCAGCGCACGCCGAACGTCTCGCGGAACACCTGTTGCACGTCGGCCGGCATCGGCACGCAATAGACCCGGTCGAGACGGTGATCCGGCACGAACTCGGCGCGCGGCCGAAGCGCCAGGATCTTGCCGATCGATCCGAGCATGTTGACCTGGGTCGCCCCGCTCGATGCGACCAGCGGCCAGAAGCGCGACGCACTGAACCGGCCACCGAGCACGAGCGTCGCGCCAGCGGCAAGCGCTCCCCCCAGCGAATAGAACAGCGCGTTGACGTGGAACATCGGGAGGATGCAGAGCATCCGGTCGTCGGGCTGTATCCATTGCCGCTCGACGAAACCTTCTCCCGCCACGACGAACGTCCGGTGTGCGTGCATCACGCCCTTGGGCACGCCGGTCGTACCCGAGGTGAAAAAGACAAGGCAGGTATCCTCCGGGGCCGGCATCGGATGTCCGGCTTCGAGGCAGGGCGCATCCGCGTCGCCAGTCAGCGCGCATCCCAGATCGAGACGAGGCACCGGCGACCCGGCCAGCGCCTCGTCCAGGACGGATTCGAGTTCTGGCGCCTGGAGCACGAGACGCGGCTTCGCGCGGGACAGGATCGTCCCCGCTTCGGCGGCGCGTAGCTCCGGATTGACCGGGACGAAAATCGCGCCGACCCGCACGATCGCGAACAGCGCACGCACGAGGTCGATGCCGGTCGGCCCCATCACCGCGACCCGGTCCCCGGCGCGCACGCCAAGCCGGGCGAGGATCGCAGCGCCGATCGACACCTGCCGCGCGAAGGCCGCGTAGGAAATCTCGCGCTCGCCCTCGACCAGGAAAATCCTGTCGCCGGCGGCGGTGACCCGCGCGGCAAGGGTCTGCGGCAGCGTGCGCGGTACGGCCGCGTAGCGCGCGAGCGTCGCGGCTGGCCGCAGGGCCGGCACGCCGAGATCCGTGTGAGCGGTCGTCATGTCATGCCATCCATAAGCCGTCGTCCACGCCCGCCTAACGCCGCTGCGCCGCGGGAGCCGGTCGCTCCATCAGCAGGATGAGCGCAATCAGGGCGGCGAAGACCATCGTCAGCAGTAAGAACAAGTCCGCAAAGCTCATCACCAGCGCCTCGCGCCGGGCAAGTTCGGTCAGGCGCCGGATGGCGATCATCTCGGCCTCCGCGCCCCTCTCCGCGAAACGGGCGCCAAGACGCGCGACGCTCTCGGTCGCGGTCTCGCGCGACCACGACACCGACTCCCGCAACCGCGCGAAATGATGATCGCTGCGCACGCCGAGCATCGTGTTGATCAACGCCAACCCCAGCGCACCGCCGAGATTGCGCATGAGGTTGTAGAGGCCGGCGGCATTCTTGAGCCGGTCGAGCGGCAGGGTTCCCAGCGCAAGGTTGTTGATGGGAATCATGCAGAACATCAGCGAGCAACCGCGGCAGATCTGGGGCAACAGCAATTCGTCGAAGCCCCAGTCGCGGGTCAGGGTCGCCATCTGCCAGGTGCTGAGCGCGAAGCCGCCGAAGCCGAACACCAGCATCCAGCGCGGGTCGAGGATCGCCACCAGGCGGTTCGCGATCGGCGCCGTCAACAGCATGCAGATGCCGGTCACGAACATCGTCTCGCCGATCATCAGTGGCGTATAGCCCCGCACCCGGCTGAGATAGAGCGGGAAGAGATACGTCATGCCGAACAACCCGACGCCCATCGCGAGCGAGAACATCGATCCGAGCGCGAAATTGCCGTTGGCGAAGGCGCGCAGGTCGACGATCGGTTCCTCGGCGAGCAGGACGCGCGCGAAGAACGCCGCACCGGCGAGAGCGGACACCAAGGCGAAGACGATCACCGTGTCGCTGTCGAACCAGTCCCGCAGCGGCCCTTCCTCGAGGACGTACTCGAGGCAGCCCAGGAAGGTCGCCATGAAGACGAGACCCGACCAGTCGAACTTGCGGAACAGCGCCCAGTTCGGGCGATCGTGATCGATCAGCGTCGCCCCGGCGAGGGCCACCAGGATCCCGGGCACGACATTCACGTAGAAGAGCCAGTGCCACGAGAACATGTCGGTCAGCCAGCCGCCGACCGTCGGGCCGATCGTCGGCGCGAGCGGCACCACGACACCCATCAGCGGCATGATCCGCTGCCGCTGGCTCAGCGAGAACATCGCATAGGAGGCCGCGAACGTGGTCGGGATCATGCCGCCGCCCAGGAAGCCCTGAAGCGCGCGGTACACCACCATTTCCTCGATCGACGTCGCGGTGCCGCAAAGGATCGACGCCAGCGTGAAACCGACCGCGGAGGCCGAGAACATCCAGCGGGTCGAGACGATCCGCGAGAGGAATCCCGACAGCGGGATCATGATGACCTCCGCGATCAGATAGCTGGTCTGGACATAGGCGATCTCGTCCGCGCTCGCTCCCAGCCCGGCCTGAATCTCGGCAAGCGAGGCAGACACGATCTGGATGTCGAGGATCGCCATGAACATGCCGAAGATCATGGCGAGAAAGGCCAGCAGGCGGCGCAGCGGTATGGGCTCGGACGTCATCGCCGCGGACGCGCGGCTGCCCCGACACCGGATCCCGGATCGCGCGTGTCGATCCGCACGACGACCGACAATCCGGGGCGCAGCAGTTCGGGCGCCGGAACCACATCCGGCAGCGACACGCGAACAGGAACGCGTTGCACGATCTTGGTGAAATTACCGGTCGCGTTCTCGGGCGGCAGCAGGCTGAAGACCGCCCCAGAGGCCGGCGAGAAAGACTCGACCCGCCCCTCGAGCATCGCCCCCGGAAGCGCGTCCACCTCGATCCGTGCGACCTGCCCCGGCTTGAGGCGCGCGAGATGGGTCTCCTTGAAATTCGCGTCGATCCAGAGCCCGGCGACCGGAACCACCGCCGCGATGCGCGCACCGGGCTGCACGAATTCCCCTGGCTGGACCGCCCGGTTGCCGACGATCCCATCGAACGGCGCCCGGATCGACGCGAAACCCCGGTCGCGCTCCGCCCGCGCCAGCGACGTCTCCAACTCGGGCAGCATGCGCTCCGCCTCGGCCATCTCGGCGCGGGCGACCTCGACGCGCGCGCGTGCCGTGGCGATCGCGGCCTCCGCGGACACCAGCGCCGCGGCGCTGCGCTGGCGTTCCGCCTGCGCCTGATCGAGACGGGCACGGCTGGCGTGATCACGGGCGGCGAGCGCCGTGTAGCGGGACAACTCCGACTGGGCGAGCGTATCGGCGGCGCGCAGCCCTGCCAGCTCGGCCTCGGCCTGGACGACCACCGCGCGTGCCGTGTCTGCCTGCCGTGCGAGACGCGCGATCGCGGCGCGTTGTGTCGCGATCCTCGCCCGTGCCGCTGCGATCGCAAGCACGATGTCACCATCGTCGAGTTGCGCGATCACGTCGCCGGCATTCACCCGGTCGCCGTTGCGCACCTCGATCGCCACCACATGCCCCGGCAGGCGCGTGGCGATCGTGGCGACATCGCCACGCACATAGGCATCGTCGGTCGAGACGACGAAGCGGCCATCACGCCACCACCGCCATCCGGCATCCACACCGGCCGAGAGCGCGCCGAGCAGCACGACGACGAGGATCCAGCGCCCAGGGCGGCGCTTGCGCGGGGCCGCGGCGGATGGCGCGTGCGGCAGTGACGGGCTCGGAGGGGTCGCACCCGCGCCAGGAGAGGTCATGGCGCGATCCTACGCGCGCGTCGCGCGTCGGCAGCGTCGCGATCCGGCACGCCAGACCTGCGTCAGGCGCTCAGGGCCGCTATGTCCGGGCGCGGGCGCGCAAGGACCGGATCGCCGGCCATCGCCTGCTCGAGGGCGAGCGCCACGGCGAGCACCTTCGCGTCCCCGCCATGCGGGCCGACGATCTGGAGATGCATCGGCGTGCCGCTTGGCTCGAGTCCGCACGGGATCGAGATCGCCGGATGGCCGGTCAACGTGATCCCGTAGGCGAGCGCGAGCCAGTGGAAATAGGTCCGCATCTGCACGCCATCGACGTCTTCTGGATAGAGGCGCTCGATCTCGAATGGCGGCACCGTCACCGCGGGGCAGATCAGGACGTCATGGGCGCGGAAGAACTCCTGGAAGCCGCGGAAGATCCGCGTCTGCCGCGCATGGGCACGCGCGACGTCCAGCGCTGAATAGGCGAGACCCTGCTCGACATTGGCGACGATGTTCGGTCCCAGGAGGTGGCGGCGCTTGAGATAGTTCTCATGATGCGAGGCCAGGAAGTTCTGCGCGCGGATGACCTCGAAGGTCTCGTCTGCCCCGTCCATGTCCGGATCGCGCCAGGCGCATTCGCGGAACCATCCGCCGATCCGCGCCACGCGATCGGCAAAGGCCTCGCGAATGCGGCTGTCGACGACGGCGAAACCGAGATCGGCCGACACCGCGAGCCGCAATCCGGCGAGATCGGCGGGTTCAGGAAGCCGCAGCAGCGCCGGATCGACGCCATGCGCGTGGGGATCCGCGCCATCGGAGCGAATCTGTGCCGCGAGCAGGAGCGCCGTGTCGGCGACGTCGCGCCCCATCGGTCCCTGCACCGAGATATTCGTCCAGCCGAGAGGACGACGTTCCGTCGGGACGGTGCCCGGCGACACGCGAAAACCCACGACGCCGCAGAAGGCGGCAGGCGTGCGCAAGGACCCGCCGGTATCGGAACCCGTGCAGATCGGCAGCATCGACGCGGCGAGCGCCACGGCGGAACCGCCGGACGAACCGCCGCAGATGCGCGCGAGATCGAAGGGATTGCGGGTCGGCCCATAAACCGGATTGTTGGTGTTCGCCCCCGCGCCGAATTCCGGCACGTTGGTCTTGCCGACCACGATCGCGCCGGCGGCGCGACACGCCGCGACCATGCGCTCGTCCTTCGCGGGCACATGGTCCTTCCAGATCGGAGAGCCCCAGGTGGTACGCAGCCCCTCTGTCTCGTTGAGGTCCTTCACGCCGAGCGGAAGCCCCTCGAGGAGGCCGAGCGCGTCGCCGCGCCGCACACGCTGCTCCGAAGCCGACGCCTCGTCCCGCGCGCGGTCGTAGCAGGTCGCCGTCACGGCGTTCAGCCGCGGGTTCACGCGCGCGATGCGATCGATGCAGGATCCGAGGAGTTCGACCGGCGAGATCCGGCGCGACCCGATCAATCGGCGCAGTTCCACGGCGGAGAGATCGCAGAGTTCAGCCATGTCTCAGAGCCCCTTTGCCTTGGGATCGTGCCACCAATGCGCGAAGGGATTGGAGTGCAGGATCCGCTCGATCGTTTCGTTGGAGACCGGCGGCAGGCCTGAATTGCCGATCACGGCGTTCACGTTGCGCAGTCCCGCGATCGACTCGTCGACCTCTGCGAACGGAAAATCGGTTCCCCAGAAGATCTTGTCGCGATGCGCGATCGTGTATTCCTCGGCGGTCTTGAGGATGTTCCAGAACTGCCAGGGACGATAAAACAGCGCCGAAACCTCGCAATAGACGTTCGGCTGCTTGCGGGCGACGATGATGCACTCCTCGTACCAGGGGTGCCCCATATGGGCCATCACCATCTTGAGGTCAGGGTGGCGCCGCGCGACGTCGTCCACATGGATCGCGCGCCCATACTCGGCGACCGAATTGGCAGCGAAGGTGGTGCCCATATGCATGGTCAGCGGAATGTCATGCCGGACCAGATAGCGATAGATCGGCTCCATCCGCGGATCGTTGACCGACACGCCGTTGTAGATGGGTCCGAACTTGACGCCCTTGAGTTTGAGGTCCTCGATCGCATGGACAAGTAGATCCATGCAGTTCGGCATGCGCGGATCGATGCACGCGAAGCCGACGAACTTGTCGGGATATTTCGCGACCGCCGTCGCCGTCACCTCGTCGTCGCCATCGACACCGGCGCTGTCGCCGTAGCGCAGCGAAAAGATGATCGCCTTGTCGACATGCGCCATCGCCGCGTGGAGCGTGTCCGCATCCGCCTTGATGCCGACCGATCCGGGACGCGCAAATTTCGTCTGCGCGAGGAACATCTCCGTGCAGTGACGATCCTCCCAGACATTGACGTGGCAATCGACGATCATGTGGCGTGCCCTCCCCGGCCCAGTCTGCGCCAGGCCAGCCAGGCGAGCGGAAGGATCCAGATCGCGAGCGTCGTCGCCCCGAGTGTCCCGCCGATCGGGCGGCCGAAAAGCCCGGTCACGTCGCCGCCGACCTTGATCATCGACAGCAGGAAATTCTCCTCGATCATCTTGCCGAGGACGAGGCCGAGGATCGCGGGCGCGGTCGGTATCCCGTTCTCCTCGAAAAGGTATCCGATGATGCCCATCGCCAGCATCACCCAGACATTGAAGAGCGTGTTCTCGATCGCGAAGGAACCGACGACGCAGAACAGCAGAATGATCGGCATCAGCACTTCGCGCGGCACCGACAGGATGCGCCGCGACGCCTTGATCATTGCCCAGCCGAACGGGATCATCAGCAGATTGGCGAGGAAGAACACGATGAAGAGCGCGTAGACCAGATCCTGGCTGTTGATGAACACGGTAGGCCCGGGTTGCATGCCCTTCATGTAGAGGACGCCGATGACGATGGCGGTGATCGAATCGCCAGGGATTCCGAAGACGAGAGCCGGCACCCAGGCGCCGCCGAGCGCCGAGTTGTTGGCCGCGCCCGCGTCGACGAGCCCCTCCGGATGCCCGGTGCCGAATTTCTCCTTTTCCTTGGAGAAGCGCTTCGAGACCGCGTAGCTGATCCAGGCGGCGATATCGGCGCCGGCGCCCGGCAAGGCACCGATCAGCACGCCGATGAGATTGCCGCGGAAACAGTTGAGCGGGTAGCGCTTGAACAATTCCCACTGCCCGCGGAACACCGATCCGATGTTCTGCGCCACGATCTCGACCCGGCCATGATTGGCGGTGACGTTGCGGATCAACTCGGGCACCGCGAAGAATCCGACGAGCGCCGGCACCAGATCGATACCGCCCGTCAGGCTTATGCTGCCGAAGGTGAAACGCGGCGTCCCGTGGACCACATCGATCCCCACCTGCGCGACCGCGAGCCCGAAGCACAGCGAGATGATGCCCTTGAGCGGATCGCCGCGCGCAACGAAGACGGCGCATGTCAATCCGAGACAGGCGAGCCAGAAATACTCGAAGGTCGAGAATTTGAGCGCGAGTTCCGCCAGGGCGGGCGCGATCAGGGCAAGCGCCAGGGCACCGAACAGGCCGCCCACGACCGAGAAGACGAGGCACGCGCCGAGCGCCAGTTCGGCCTGCCCCTTCATCGTCATCGCATAGGCCTCGTCGGTGTAGGCCGCCGAGGCGGGCGTCCCGGGGATGCGCAGCAGGACGCCCGGCACGTCACCCGAGAAGATCGCCATCGCCGTCGCAGCGATGATCGCTCCGATCGCCGGCACGGGATCCATGAAGAAGGTCACGGGAACCAGGAGTGCCGTCGCCATGGTCGCGGTCAGACCTGGTATGGCGCCGAAGAAAAGCCCGTAAAAAGACGACAGGCAGATGATCGCCAGAGTCTTCGGATCGAAGACGAGCCCGAAGGCCTTGGCGAGATTGGCCGTGTTCACGAGGCCGTCAAGCATGGGCGACCCCTCAGAAAAGCTTGAAATAGGGGACGATTCCCCAGGGTAGCGGAACCAGGAGGACCTGGACGAAGAACTGATGGATCGCGAAGCTCGCCCCGGCCGCGATCACGAGCGCGACCATTGGGTGCCCCCAGAGCAGCCAGATCAGCGCCCAGAGCAGGAGGGGCGCGACGATCAGGAACCCGATGTCCTCGGAGAAGGCGAGATAACCGAGCAGGAACGCGAAGACGCTGGCGCCCTGAACGACCAGCCGCGGCTGCGAAAACCAGGCGTCCAGTTCGACCAACCTCGCGCCACGACGTCCGACCAGACCCTTCACGATCAGTCCGATCGCGGCCGCGGCCATGACGCTGGCGACGATCGTCGGAAAGAATCCCGGACCGAATTTCTGGCCTGGCGGCGTATGGAAGCCGCTGGCGCTGACGATGATGAACACGGCGAGCGCGAGGAAGATCGCGCCCAGGACGGTGTCGTTGAAACGCATCTTGGATACCGGGGGCGGACCGGAAGGATCCGCCCCCGCCCCTGTTCACTTGGCGAGGCCGAGCGCCTTCATGGTCTCGGTCATCGAGGCCTCATGCGCCTGCATGAAGGCCACCGTGTCTTTCGAATTGAGCCACTTGGTGCCGAAATTACGCTGCTTCATGCCGTTCTGGAACTCCTCGGACTTCCAGATCTTCTCGAGCGTCGTCTCGAGTTTGCTGACGATGTCGGCGGGCAGGCCCTTCGGGCCGGCGACCAGACGGAACGCGCCGCCTTCCATGTCGACCCCGAGGGCCTCCTTGGCGGTCGGCACGTCCTGGAACGGCGCACCCTGGCGGGCCGACGAGACGACATAGAGTGGGCGGAGCTTGCCGGCCTCGATCAGCGGCTTGCCTTCCGGCAGCGAACCGACCGCGAGGTCGAGGCCACCCGAGGCGAGGTCCTGATTGCTCAGCGCGCCGCCAGCGGACGGCACCATCACCGGCTTCTTCGGGTCGATCCCGTACTTGATGAACAATTCGGCGTTCGGGATATGCCAAGAACCGCCGCAGGAACCGCCGCAGCCGATCTTGTACTTCGAGGCATCCGCCTTGAGTGCGTCGAACGCCTCCTTGCCGGTCTTGAACGGCGAGTTGACGTTCACCAGCAGCGCCGCCGGATCGACGTTGTAGATCGCGATCGGCGCGAACATCGTGTGATTGATGTCCGCCTGCCCCAGCATCTTCCACTGGTAATAGTTGTAGACGATGCCGAGCGTGTAGCCGTCGGGGCGCGCGGTCGCGATCTGCGTGTGCCCGACGATGCCGCCGCCCTGGCCGTTATTGACGACGTTGAACGGCTGCTTGAGTTCGTCCTGCAACTGCTTGGCCAGAAGCCGCGCGGTGCCGTCGGTGCCGCCGCCTGCGCCCGCGGGCACGATGATGGTCACCGGGCGCTCCGGCCAGGCGGCCTGTGCCACCCCAGCGGTGGCCAGCACGGCAAGTGCGGTCCCGGCGATCAACGTCTTCAACGAAGCCTTCATGTAGTCCTCCCGAAATCGATTGGACCAACAGGTTAGGACGCTGACGCGCGACGCGCCAGCATTCCGCGACGCGATTCGGCGCCGTGCGGTCAGGTCAGCCCCGACGCCGGCAGGTCGACGGCCGCACCATCGAGGATCGCGCACCGGAATCCGAGATGCTGATAACAGGTCGCGCCATGATGATCGCCCGCGGCCAGAAGCGCCGGATCGATGTCGACCATCCGGCGTCGCGGCGCCTTGTCGGCGCGCGCAGACACCTCGATCTCGGCACGACGCGCGAGTCCGCCCGGCCAGAACCGCGACGGCCCGGGAATGAAGATCTCCGCGCGACCGGAATCCCCCGTCGCCGTTATGGTCTCCTGCCAGCAGGCGCGATCGGCGAACATGCAGAGTTCAAGCATCGCGCGCCGACCGCCGCGAAAATCGACCACGACATAGGCGTTGTCGATGATGTCCGGAACCTCACCATCGTAACGCTCGTCGCGATGGTTCACGTCGGCCGCACCGGAGGCATAGACGCGCACCGGTTCGTCGTCGACGATCAGCCGCATCAGGTCGAAGAAAGGGCAGTATTTCTCGACCAGCGTTCCGCCGGTCCGGCGCACGAACCGGTTCCAGTCGCCAACCTTCGCGAGAAAAGGATAGCGGTGCTCGCGGATCGACAGCATCCGTAGGCTGCCGACCGCCCCTGCCGCGAGTTCGCGACGCAACTCCGCGACCGGCGGCATGTAGCGATACTCCATCGCGACCCAGACAGGCGCGCAATGCAGACCGCCTGCACGCGCCAGCGGGGCAATGACCTCCACGCGGGTGCAGACTGGCGTCTCGACCAGGACCGGGAACGCCCGCGGCGCCGCGAAGATGTCGGCGAGGATGGTGGCATGCGTGTCGTTCGGCGATGCGACGATCAACGCGTCGACCGCGTCGCTGGCGAGCAGTTCGCGGTGATCCGCGAAGACCATCGGATCAGCGGCGAAGAGACGCCGCGCCTCGGACAGGGTCTCTGCGCGCGATCCCGGGTCCGGATCGACGATCGCGGCCAGTGAAGACCCCGGCAGCAGCGCGAGATTGCGCAGATGTTCGCCGCCCCATCATGCCGGCCCCGATCAGGCCGTGGCGCAGCGTGGCGGTCATAGGGAGATCCTCCCGCGCGGCATCCGCGCGTCAGAGCTTGCCGGCGGCCTTGCCGACCAGCCTCGTCGTGGAATGGCCTTGCTCGAGATCGACCAGGACGACGCGACCGCCCCAGGTGCCCACTTCGCGCGCCCCGACGACCTTGTCGAGCGTGTAGTCGGCGCCCTTGACCAGCAGGTGCGGACGCAACTGCGTGATCAGGGCAAGCGGCGTGTCCTCCGTGAAGATCACCACGCCATCGACGCTGGCGAGCGAGGCGAGGACGGTGGCGCGCGACGCCTCGTCCTGCAACGGCCGGTCCTTGCCCTTGAGCCGTTTGACCGAGGCGTCGGAATTGACCCCGACCACAAGCCGGTCGCAGGCCGCGCGCGCCTTGCGCAGCAGCGTCACATGCCCGGGATGGAGGAGATCGAAGACCCCATTGGTGAAGCCGACCTGGAGCCCGAGGCGACGCCAGCGTTCGACCTGCTCCTGCGCCTGGGCAGCCGAGAAGATCTTCGCCTCCGAGGCGACATTGGCCTCGTGGACCAGTTCGCGCCGCAATTCGTCGGGATGGACCACAGCCGTGCCGACCTTCCCCACGACGATGCCGGCGGCGATGTTGGAGAGGGTCGCCGCCTTGTCGGGCTCGGCCCCGGCCGCAAGGGCGGCAGCGAAGCTGGCGATCACCGTGTCGCCGGCGCCCGACACGTCGAACACCTCACGCGCAAGCGCCGGCAGCGTAATCGTCCGGCCCTTGAGGCGCACCAGGGCCATGCCGTCCTTGCCGCGCGTGCAGAGCATGGCCTCGAGGCCGAGGGCGCGGATCTGGCGACGCGCGGCGCGCTCGATCTCGCCGAGGGTCTCCGTGGGCATGCCCGTGGCGACCGCCAATTCGTGCCGGTTCGGCGTCAACAGCGTCGCGCCCTTGTAGCGGATCCAGTTGCTGCCCTTCGGATCGACCAGGACAGGCTTGCGGGCCTTGCGCGCCGCCGCGATCGCGGCGCGAGAGGTGGCGTCACCAAGCACGCCCTTCGCGTAATCGGACAGCACGACGATGTCGCAGTCGCGCACCGCCTCCTCGACCAGACGCTCGAGATCGCGCGCGGTCTCGGCCGAGAGCGGTGCCGTCGATTCCTGATCGGCGCGGAGCAATTGATGTCCGTCGGCGACGAAGCGTGTCTTGATCGTGGTCGGACGCAAGCGATCGACGAGCAGATGCGGTTCCAGCGATGACGCCTCGCCGACCAGGCGCATGACATCGTTTCCGGCCTGATCGCTGCCCACGACCGACACGAACTGCGCCTGGACACCCAAGCTGACGAGGTTGCGCACGACGTTGCCCGCCCCGCCGAGCATCGACTGCTCGCGCTCGACGCGGAAGATCGGGATCGGCGCCTCGGGGCTGATGCGTTCGACCCGCCCATAGACGAAGCGATCGAGCATCACGTCGCCGATGCATAGCACCCGTGCGGTCGCGAGACGATCGATGAGATCGGCGAGCGCCGCCTCGGTGCTGGTGACGCGCACCGCCGATTTTCTGTTCGTCATGCCCTGTCCTCTACTGCCAGCGTGGCGAACGCCACGCGCATCACGCGCGCAGCGGCTCCAGGATCGAGACGTAGTTGGCAACCGCGGCGCCGCCCATGTTGAACACCCCGGCAAGGCCTGGGTTGGAAACCTGCATGTCTCCCGCCGCCCCGGTCGCCTGCATCGCCGCCATGATATGCATCGACACGCCGGTCGCACCGATCGGATGGCCCTTCGACTTGAGGCCGCCCGACGCGTTCACCGGAAGACGACCGGTCTTCGCCGTGACGCCCTCCAGGGCGATCCGTCCCCCCTGCCCTGGCGCCGCGAGCCCCATCGCCTCGTATTGCAGCAACTCGGCGATGGTGAAGCAGTCATGGGTCTCGACCAGGCGCAGATCCTCGACCCGCGTGCCGGCGTCGCGATGCGCCTGCTGCCAGGCGCGTGCGCAGCCCTCGAAGGCGACGATGTCGCGGCGGCTCATCGGCAGGTAGTCGTTGACATGGGCGCGCGCGCGGAACGCAACCGCCTTGCGCAGGCGCAGCGCGGTCTCGACGTCGGCCAGGACGAGCGCCGCGGCGCCATCCGAAACGAGGCTGCAATCGGTGCGCCGCAAAGGTCCCGCGACCAGAGGGTTCTTGTCCGATACCGTGCTGCAGAACGCGAAGCCCAGATCCTTGCGCAGCTGAGCGAACGGATTATCCACGCCGTTGCGATGATTTTTCGCGGCGATAGCGGCCATGGCGTCGGACTGGTCGCCGTATTTCTGCGCGTAGAGCTGCGCGATGTGACCGAAGACGCCCGCGAAGCTCATGCCGTCGCGGTCCTCCTGCTTGACGTAACTCGCCTTCATCAGGATCGCACCGATCTGCTCGCCAGGGGTCTCCGTCATCTTTTCGACGCCGACCACCAGCACGATGCGCGCGCGCCGCGCCTCGATCGCGGTGATGCCCTGGTGGATCGCCGCCGTTCCGGTGGCGCAGGCATTCTCGACCCGCGTCGCCGGTTTGAAACGAAACGAATCATCGGCCTGCAGCACAAGCGAAGCAGGGAAATCCTGCTTCACGAATCCGCCGCCGAAATGCCCCACCAGGATCTCGTCGATGTCGGCCGGTGCGAGCCCTGCGTCGGCGATGGCCTGCACCGCCACCTCACCGACGAGGGCTTCGAGATCGAGCCCCTCGCGCTTGCCGAATTTTCCGTGCGACCAACCAACGATACAGGCTGTCATGGGAACGCTCCTCGGCGGGGGTGAGGTGAAGTCAGGCGATTCGCCAGGCGAGCGGCGCGTCGGGGAAGCCGACGACGCGGGTCGTACCTGCAGCGAGCGGCGCCGGTGGATCGCGATGTGCGCGCACCAGGGTGATGCGCTCTTCGTTGGGCGGCAGGCCGTAGAAGCGCGGACCGTTGAGGCTCGCGAAGGCCTCTAGATGGTCGAGGGCGCCTTCCTCGTCGAACACCTGGGCATAAACCTCGATCGCGGTCTCGGCGTTGAAGACGCCGGCGGCACCGCAGGCGCATTCCTTGGCCTCGACCGAGTGCGGCGCGGAATCGGTACCGAGGAAGAATTTCGGGTCGCCGGAACACGCGGCCGCGCGCAGGGCGAGCCGGTCTTCCTCGCGCTTCGCGATCGGCAGGCAGTAGAGATGGGGCCGCACGCCGCCGCGGAATATGTCGCTGCGATTGATCACAAGATGATGCGGCGTGATCGTGGCTGCCACGGTGGCAGGCGCGCTGCGCACATACTCGACGGCACGGCGCGTGGTGATGTGCTCGAGGACGATCTTGAGCGCAGGGTTCGCGGCGACGAGGCCGTCCAGCACGTCGTCGATGAATACGGCCTCACGATCGAAGATATCGACGCCCTGACGCGTGACCTCGCCATGCAAGAGCAAGGGCATGCCGATCCGCGCCATGGTCGCGAAGACAGGCGCGAGCAAGGCCAGGTCGGTCACCCCATGGGCGGAGTTCGTGGTCGCATGCGCCGGATAGAGCTTGGCAGCGGTGAGGACGCCCGCGCGCCATCCTGCCTCGAGATCGACGGGATCCGTCGTATCGGTCAGATAGGCGGTCATCAACGGCGTGAACGAAGATCCCGGGGGCAGCGCCGCGAGGATCCGCGCGCGATACGCCTTGGCGGCGGCCGTGTCGGTCACCGGCGGGACGAGATTGGGCATCACGATCGCGCGCGCGAACCGTGCCGCTGTCAGCGGCGCGACGGCCGCGAGCATCGCGCCGTCGCGCAAATGGACGTGCCAGTCGTCGGGGCGACGCAGCGTCACGGACAAGGTCATGACCAGTTTCCGTTCGAGCCAGGGAAGCGGCGCCAGGGGCTGCGCAGGACGCCTCGCGGCGGCACGCCGCAGCATTGCGGCGCATTCATAGGAGGCGCACCGCGCCACGGCAAGCCTTCGCCCGCAAAGCGCGCCCGGAACCGCAGCGGCACCTGGCTGGGCGTGAGGTGCGCGCCTGGGCTTGCCTCGACGCGCCTTTGGGCTATAAGCGGCGTCGGCACCGCAACGAACCGCCCAGGAGAGGCTCGATCAGATGGCCAGCGCCCCGGACAGCAAGAATTACCCCTACACCGAAAATCACGTCGCGATGTGGGGCACGTTCTGCACCATCGCGAAATGGGTGACGATCCTGTCGGTGATCAGCCTGATTCTCATGGCCGCGTTCCTGACTGGCGACCACCGGTCGACCGGCGGCTGAGCGCTGGGGGCGCGGGAGGGCACCGCCCCCCGCGCCCGCGACGTCACGAAGCGGCCAGCGCCTTACGAAGTGCGGCCAGGGCCTGCTCGGCCTTGGCACCCTCCGGACCTCCACCCTGGGCCATGTCCGGACGCCCACCGCCACCTTTACCGCCCAGCTCCGCGACGGCGAGCCGCACAAGGCCCACGGCATCGATACGCCCGGCAAGATCGGCGGTCACACCGACCACGACCGAGGCCTTGCCGTCCTCGACCGAGATGACGGCCGCAACACCGCTGCCCAGCTTGGCCTTGAGATCATCCACGAGCGGCTTGAGCTCGCGCCCCGGAACGCCAGCGAGGCATTGCAGCGTCGCCTTGACGCCACCGATCTCCTCGATCGCGGGTCCGGCGGCGCTGCCGCCCGTCGCGAGGGCGCGCCGAGCCTCGGCCAGTTCGCGCTCCAGCCGCCGCTTGTCCTCGACCAGCGCGGCGATGCGGGCCGGCAGATCGCCCGGCGCCGCCTTGAGGGCCGCCGCGCTTTCGCGCACCAGCCGTTCCTGCTCGTCGAGATAGGCCAGCGCTCCCTTCGCCGTGACCGCCTCCACGCGCCGGACACCTGCCGCCACAGCCCCCTCCGAGATCAGCTTGAACAGGCCGATATCGCCGGTCCGCCGTACATGGGTGCCGCCGCAGAGTTCGGTCGACAGATGGCCATCGCCCTCCCCCATCGACACCACCCGGACTTCGTCGCCGTATTTCTCGCCGAAAAGCGCGAGCGCGCCAGCCTCGACGGCCGCGTCCGGGCTCATCAGCCGGGTCACGACCTCGGCGTTCGCGAGCACCGCCGCGTTCACGACCGTCTCGACCGCCCGGATATCCTCCTGGGACAGGGCCGTGGGATGGGAGATATCGAAGCGCAGCCGCTGTGGCCCCACGAGAGATCCCTTTTGGGTCACGTGTTCGCCCAGCCGCGCCCGCAGCGCCGCATGCAATAGATGGGTGGCGGAGTGATTGGCGCGCATGGCCGCCCGGCGCTCGCCGTCCACGATCAGTTCGACCGAGTCGCCGACCTTGAGATGGCCGCCCTCCAGCCGCCCGACATGGGCATGGACGTCGCCCAGTTTCTTTTGCGTGTCCGAGACGACGAAGCTCGCCGCCCCGGCCCTGATCGCGCCGGCATCGCCAAGCTGACCACCGGATTCGCCGTAGAACGGTGTCTGGTTGACGATGACGACACCCTCGTCACCGGCCAAGAGTTCAGGGACTTCGGCGCCGCCCTTCAGCAAGGCGACCACCTGCCCCTCGGCACGCTCCGTATCATAGCCAAGGAATTCGGTGGCGCCGACGCGTTCGCGCAGCGGGAACCACATCTTCTCGGTTCCGATTTCGCCCGATCCGGCCCAGGATGCGCGCGCCGCCTCCCGCGCCTTCCCAAGCGCGGTGTTGAAGCCGTCGGTGTCGACCTTGAGGCCGCGACCACGCAGCACGTCCTGGGTCAGGTCAAGGGGGAAGCCGAACGTGTCGTAGAGCCGGAACGCGACATCCCCGCCCAGGACACCGCCGACGGTGAGCGCCGACGTCGCCTCGTCGAGGAGCCGCAAACCCCGGTCGAGCGTGTCCTTGAACCGCGTCTCCTCGAGTTTCAGCGTCTCCGTGATCAACGGCTGGGCACGGACTAATTCGGGATAGGCCTGCCCCATCATCTCGATCAGCGCCGGAACAAGGCGGAACATCAGCGGGTCCCTGCACCCCATCATATGCGCATGCCGCATGGCCCGGCGCATGATGCGGCGCAGCACGTAGCCGCGACCCTCGTTAGACGGCAGGACCCCATCGGCGATGAGGAAGGACGACGCGCGCAGGTGATCCGCGACCACGCGATGCGACACCTTGTGTGCGCCATCGGGGTCGGTCGCGGACGCATCGGCTGAGGCCAGGATCAACCGGCGCAGCAGATCGGTGTCGTAATTGTCGTGCTTGCCCTGCAACAGCGCGGTGATGCGCTCCAGCCCCATACCCGTGTCGATCGAGGGCTTGGGCAGGGCGACGCGCTCACCCGGTGCCACCTGCTCGAACTGCATGAAGACCAGGTTCCAGATCTCGATGAACCTGTCACCATCGGCATCGGGGCTACCTGGCGGACCGCCGGCGATGCCGGGTCCGTGATCGTAGAAGATCTCCGAGCAAGGCCCGCATGGCCCTGTATCGCCCATCGCCCAGAAATTATCCGAAGTTGCGATCCGGATGATGCGTGAGTCCGGGAGCCCCGCGATCTTGCGCCAATGCCCGGCCGCCTCGTCGTCGTCATGGTAGACGGTCACGAGCAAGCGGTCCTTGTCGACGCCGTAGCTGCGGGTGATGAGGTTCCACGCGAGCTCGATCGCTGTTTCCTTGAAATAATCCCCGAAGGAGAAATTGCCGAGCATCTCGAAGAACGTGTGGTGGCGCGCGGTGTAGCCGACATTCTCGAGGTCGTTGTGCTTGCCGCCGGCACGGACGCATTTCTGCGACGTTGCGGCGCGACGATAGGGGCGGCTTTCCTGGCCCGTGAAGACGTTTTTGAACTGCACCATCCCGGCATTGGTGAACATCAACGTCGGATCGTTGCGCGGCACGAGCGGCGACGAGGCGACGACCTGGTGAGCGTTCTTGCCGAAATAGTCCAGGAAGGTGGAACGGATCTCGTTGGCAGACGCCATGACCGATCGCCTCGTCTCTGCGGGTTGATGAACCGGAGCGACATGCATATCCGGCCCGGCGCGTCCGCATCACACGGCCGGCGCGTCAAACGCAGCCGCCGCACCTGACCGCGATCGCTCCGGTGGGAGGTTTACCGTCGAGACCGCGGGCCTGTCCAGCAAGCGCCCCGTTTAGAACGGACACGTGAGTGCCGAAGGTGAAATCGCCGAAAACGTGAACCGCGCGACGAGATCGGGTCTGGGCGTGATCCCATGCAGCAGAGACGAGATCGTCTCGAAGACAAGAGCCCCCTCGCTACCGAGAGTCCCCTAGCTACGAGCTGTTGCGCCGAAGACGCATCACCCTGCCACAGCAGCACTGCCGAAAAACGAGAGGCGGAGCCCCATGCGGTACCGGTAGGGACGGTAGGGCGCATGGAACTCCGCCTCGCCTCTCGACGCACACCCGCTGTGACAGCGAAAAACAGCGGGGGCGGAGAGCCCGGAAATCAGCGGCCAGACCCTATGGCCGCCCCGTCCGCCTCGTCAACCGTCGCTCCCCGCATCCCCGGCCGCCAGCATTGCATTGGCAACGAGCCCGGAATTCTGCCGGATCGCCGCCTCGATGCTTGAAGCCACTTCTGGGTGTTCTTTCAGATAGTTACGGGCATTTTCTCGACCTTGACCGATCCTCTGGCCAGCATGCGAGAACCAGGCACCCGACTTGTCCACGACCCCAGCCTTGACGCCCAGGTCGATCAATTCGCCGGTCTTCGATATGCCCTCGCCGTACATGATGTCGAACTCGACCACCCGGAACGGAGCGGCCATCTTGTTCTTGACCACCTTCACGCGGGTCTGGTTGCCAACCACTTCCTCGCGCTCCTTGATCGCGCCGATCCGGCGGATATCAAGACGCACCGAGGCGTAGAATTTGAGCGCGTTGCCGCCGGTCGTGGTCTCGGGATTGCCGAACATCACGCCGATCTACAACCGGATTTGGTTGATGAAGATGACAAGGCAACGGGAGCGCGAGATCGATCCCGTGAGCTTGCGCAAAGCCTGACTCATCAAGCGCGCATGCAGGCCGACATGACTGTCGCCCATCTCGCCCTCGAGCTCGGCGCGCGGCACCAGAGCCGCGACAGAGTCGACGACGAGCACGTCGATCGCTCCTGACCGGACGAGCGTGTCCGCGATCTCGAGCGCCTGCTCCCCCGCATCGGGCTGGGAGATCAGAAGGTCATCGACATTCACACCCAGTTTCTGGGCGTAAACGGGATCGAGCGCATGCTCCGCATCGATGAAGGCGCAGGAACCGCCCTTCTTCTGGGCCTCGGCGATCGCATGCAGCGCAAGCGTCGTCTTGCCCGAGCTCTCGGGCCCGTAGATCTCGATGATGCGCCCGCGGGGAAATCCACCGATCCCGAGCGCGATATCAAGGGACAGCGAGCCAGTGGACACGACCTCGGCCGCATCGACGGCCTCGCGCTGTCCAAGGCGCATGATCGAGCCCTTGCCGAAGGCCCGCTCGATCTGTCCAAGCGCCGCATCGAGGGCTTTCGAGCGATCCGACTGGCTGCGATCGCCCTGCCCGCGGTCGCCATGGCTCCGCTCGTTACGTTCCGAATTCCGATCCATCGAATCCTTCTCGCCGTTTTCGCGGGTTGCCGACCGCAGGGGGGTGACGCTCATCGCTGATGGCTCCTCTTATCCTGTCGCCTCGATTCGCGAAACGGCAGCCTGGACAGATGACCGCGCCTCGCTCTAGCCCCAAGGGCTATGTACCTGATTTGTTCTTGTCGACAGCAGGCGAACCGGCGGCGCCGACACCCGCGAATGTACACTTTTTGTTCTCGCTCGCAAGCAGCATCGTGCGGCGTACCACGTTGGGCATGAAGCCTCCGCCCGAACGCTCGGCCGGAAAGGAACCGTTAACGGAACCGCGCCATAAAGTACGACCATGAGGGCCGTACTGGTGCCATGTCGGAAATCTCTGGCATCGGCCTTGTATGCTGGCCAAAACTGGCGACTGTTCCCGCGCATCTGGCCACAGCAAGTTTTCCGGTGATCCTTGTCCGCAGATCTCCATCGCTTCATGTCCTTTGCCTTCGCCGGGGCGGACCTGCTGATCGAGGTGGATGACAACCTCACCATCACCTTTGCCCTGGGCGCGACCAAGGGACTGACCCCGACGTCGGATTCGCATCTGACCGGCAAGTCCCTGAAACTGATCGTCGCCGAGTCCGATCACGCCTATGTCGCCGCTCTGCTCAATGGCTTGAAACCGGCCAGTCGCTGCGGACCGGTCCTGGTCCGACTGGCGATGACGCGCGAGGATGGAACGCCGCGCGACGCCCTGCTCAATGCCTGCCGGCTTCCGACGTCGCCCGACAAGATCAACCTGACGCTGGGGCAGGTCTCGCTCACGGGCGCCATGCATGCCGCGTCCAGGCGCAACGGTGCGGACGGCCAACTGCTCGACGAGGGGAGTTTCACCACCGCGGCGGCCCAGTTGTCGGACGCGGCGCGCAATCTGCGCAGACCCCTTGAATTGACATTCCTCGACCTGCCGGAATTGCAAAATCCCGACGGCGCGATGAGCAAGGACCAGACGCAAGTTCTGGTCAATCGCGTCGCCACGATGCTGCGCGCGGCCTCGATCGATGGCTCGACCGCGGCGCGGCTTGGCCCGGGACGTTTCGGTGTCGTCCATGATCCGGCACAGAGTTCCGACGACCTGATGTCCAAGGTCTCGGAAGTCGCGATCCTGCCAGACGGCACACCACTTCAAGTGAGCAAGTCCTCCGTCGATATCGCGCGCGCGGACATGACCTCCGGCACCGCGGTGCGATCGATACGCTACGTCGTCGAGCAGGTTGCCAAATCCGGCATCGATCCAAACAAGCCGACGGACCTCCTCGAGGTCTTCAATTCGATGGTCAAGACGACGCTTCAAAGGGTTCGTACCTTCAACGACGCGGTCAGGGACTCCCAGTTCTCCCTCGTCTACCAGCCGATCGTCACGCTCGCGACGGGGCGGTACCATCATTTCGAGGTGTTGACACGCTTCAAGCCCGACGAAAGCCCGCTGAACATCATTCAGTTCGCCGAAGAAGTGGGCATCATCGAGCGTCTCGATCTGGCCGTGGCGACACGAATGGTCGACGCGCTGCGGCGCCCTGGCATGGATCGCCGGACCTCCTTCGCAATCAATGTCTCCGGCAATTCCCTCGCCAACCCTGTCTTCGTGAAGTGCTTCCTCGACCTGTTGCGCGACAACAAGACCATGGCGCCGCGCCTGGCGATCGAGATCACCGAGAGCGCGCGGCTCAAGAATCTGGAAGACACCAACCGGATCCTTCAGGACATCCGCGCCGAAGGCTTCAAGGTCTCGCTCGACGATTTCGGCGCCGGGTCCGCGAGTTTCCAGTATCTCCAGGCCCTCACTGTCGATTTCGTCAAGATCGACGGGGCCTATGTCAAGCGCCTGGGGCAGTCGCAGCGCGACGACACGATGATCAAGGGCCTCGTGCGCATGTGCGAGGATCTCAATGTGGGAACCATCGCGGAAATGGTGGAAACGCGCGAGCAGGTAGACATACTGCGCGGGATCGGCGTCGAGATGGCGCAGGGATATTACTTCGGGCGCCCGACGCCCGAGCCGTCCCTTCCCTGGGACTTTGCCCAGCAACAGATGCGCTTCTCGAACCGCTGAGCCTCGCCCGCCGGGCGCTTAGGCGATGACCTGCTTCACCTTGCCGGCCAGTTGCTCGAGCGTGAAAGGCTTGGGCAGGAAATGTACGTCGCTCGCCGAATCCAGGCGCTTGCGGAACGTCTCCTCGGCATAGCCGGAGATGCAGATCACCCGCATCGTCGGGCGCTGCTCTCGCACGCGCTTGATGAGTTCCGTACCATCCATCTGCGGCATCACGACATCGGTGACGAGGACATCGATCTGCGGATGCGTGGCCAACAACTCCAGCGCGTTCTCCCCCGATCGGGCCTCGATGACCTTGTAACCCTTGTTGCGCAGCGCCCGCGCCGAGAACAGGCGCACGGCATCCTCGTCCTCGACCAGCATGACGGTGCCGGCCCCCGTCGTGTCGGACCGGCGGGCCTCGGCGACGGTCTCGACGGGCTTCGCGATCTCGCCCTTCCAGCGCGGCAGGAGAATACGGAACGTCGTCCCGCGCCCGACGGTGGAATCCACCGATACGAAGCCGCCAGTCTGCTTCACGATGCCGTAGACCGTCGACAGTCCCAGCCCGGTTCCTGAGCCGAGTTCCTTGGTCGAGAAGAAGGGCTCGAAGATGCGCCCGAGATTCTCGGGCGGAATCCCGATGCCGGTGTCGCCCACCTCGATCAGCACGTAGTCGCCCACCGGCACGGTCTCGACGCCACGCTGCTCGGGACGCTCCAGGGTCACGTTCGCGGTCCTGATCGTCAGACGCCCGCCTCCGGGCATCGCGTCGCGGGCGTTGACGGCAAGATTGATGACGACCTGCTCGAACTGCCCCTGATCGACGCGGACGAGATGCAGATCCCGGGCGTGGACGATCTGGAGCGCGATGTTCTCGCCGATCAGCCGCCGCAGCAGATGGGTCAACTCGCTGAGCGGATCGGTGATGTCCGTGACGGTCGGCTTGAGCGTCTGCTGGCGGGAGAACGCGAGGAGCTGGCGCACGAGATTGGCGGCACGGTTCGCGTTCTGCTTGATCTGCATGATGTCGGCGAAGGACGGGTCGCCAGGCCGATGGCGCAGCAACAACAGATCGCAGAAGCCGATCATCGCAGTCAGCAGGTTGTTGAAGTCGTGCGCGACGCCACCAGCAAGTTGGCCGACCGCCTGCATCTTCTGCGATTGCGTGAACTGGACTTCGAGCCGCTTCTGGTCGGTCACGTCGAGGAAATGCAGCACGAGTTCGGCATTGCCGGACGCCGCCTGCTCGACCCGGGCGGCATAGAGCGATACCGACACCTCGCGGCCGCCCTGCGCCACGAAGCGCGCCTCCATGCTGCCCGTCGGATCGTCGCCCCGCGCGATGCGGCCCAGTCGCGCCGTGATGTCGGCGCGCTCGTCGGCGTGCAGAAACTCGGCGAGCGCCCGACCGCGCGCGGCGCCACGCGAAAACCCGGTCAGCCGACAAAACGCCGCGTTGCAGGCATCGATCCGCGTGACGGCATCGAGCCGCGCGATCGCGACCGGCGCCTCCTCGAAGAGACGCATGAACCCCTGCTCCGTGCGCGCCAGGGCGGCTGCCATCGCGCGCTCGGGCCCAAGATCACGCACGACGGCACGGATGGTCACGGCGCCATCGGGACCGATCACCGGGGTCTGGGAAATGAAGACCGGCATGCGTCGCCCGTGCCGGCCGCGAAGCACGGCCTCGCCCATTGCATGCGTGCCGCCGCCGACCGGATCATGGGGCGGTGTTCCTGGCGGCGGCGGTTCCAGCAGCACGTCGTGAAGGCGCCGCGGTCGCGCCCCGTCGTCCTCATTGCCGATCCAATCGGCCAGCGTCGCGTTCGTGTAGAGGAAACGCCCGTCGCCATCCACGGCATAGAACCCGACGGGCGCCCGTTCGAGGAAGTCGACGACCTTCGCGCGCTCCTCGGCCAGGATCCGTTCGGTGCGCCGCTGCACCGTGACGTCGTCGATCTCCCACGACGTGTAGCCGGCATGCCCGCCGAAGCCGTCGACCGTGATGTCCCAGTAACGCCCCTCGTCGCGCCCGCCATTCAAGACGACGGAAAACCGACGCTCCGCTCCGCCACGCGCGTCATCCCACGCCTGGGCGAGGGCGTCGCGGGCCGGATCGTCGGGATCGAGACGCTCGGCGAGCCAGCGCAGCCCCGGTGCCTCCGGCATACCGAATGCAACACGGAAGGCGAGGTTCGACCAGATCACCCGGCCACCCGGATCCATGACCACCCGCGCGCGGGCCTCGGCGCCCTCCACAAGTTCGAGGATCCGCGCGGAGCCGGTTGGCCCGCGCGCCAGAACGAGCCGCGCCACCACCGCGCCCAGCGCGCCGCCAGCGACAGCCGCCGCGATCGACAGCGCCGACATGGAGGGCATTGCGACCTGCGCGGCAAAGACACCGACCGCCGGAAACCCCGCCGCGCACAACCCCGCCATGGCAGTCGTCGCCCAGGCCTGTCCCGATCTGTTCATCGCTGCTCCGACCCCGTCCGTCCGCTCATCCCATCCCCGATCCCTCGCGCGCGTCGCGGCAAACACCCGGGCTTGCCCAACCGACACGTCATTGGGGTCTCGGGCGCTGGCTACCCGATTTGAGGCGCCACACATAGCTGATGATCTCCGCGACCGCCTTGTAGTGCTCGGGCTCGATCGCCCGGTCGACCTCGACCGTCGCGTGGAGGGCGCGGGCGAGCGGCGGGTTTTCGACGATCGGCACCTTGTTTTCCGTCGCGATCTCGCGAATGCGCAGGGCGATCCTGTCGGTCCCCTTGGCGACGACCATCGGCGCTTCCATGGCGTCGCGATCGTATTTGAGCGCAACGGCATAGTGGGTCGGATTGGTGATCACGACATCGGCCTTCGGCACGGCCGACATCATCCGGCGGCGCGAACGTTCCTGACGGATCTGGCGCAGCTTCGCCTTCACCATCGGATCGCCTTCCTGCTCCTTGAACTCGTCGCGCAATTCGGTCCGCGTCATCCGCAGGTCGCGCTGCAGCTTGATCCGCTGATAGACGACGTCGACGCCGGCGATCACCGCCGTCACCGCGACGGTCGCGATCAGCAATTTGAGGGTCAGATCGGCCGTCGTGACGAGCGATTGCTGCGGCTCTTGGAGCACCATGAGGGGCAAAGTGTCGAAATCTGGAACGGCGACGATCCAGAAGATCCAGGCGACCACCGCGAGCTTGATCAGCCCCTTGGCGAATTCGACCAGTGACGAAACGGAAAACAGCCGCGACACCCCCTTCAGCGGGGAAACCTTGCTGAATTGCGGCTTGATGGCCTCTGGCGCCACCATCCAGCCGACTTGGACATATCCCGCCGCGAGCCCGGCCACGAGTACGGCCAGGACGATCGGCCCGCACAGCATCCCCACCGCCAGCGCCCAGTCACCCATCATGCCCTGGAGATCGCCGATCTCGATGCGCATGAGGTGCGCATCTCCAAGGGAGGTCGAGAAGAGCACGCGCAGACGATCGGCCATCCACGGGGAAAACCCCGCGAGCGCCACGGTCGAGGCGAAGAGCACGAACCAGTTGTTGACCTCGCGCGACGACGCGACCTGCCCACGCTTGCGCGCGTCGTCCAGTCGCTTTTGCGACGGCTCCTCGGTCTTGGAACTCTCGTCGTTGTCGTCGGCCATGCGATCCGCCCGCGCTCAGCGCAACCGCAGCAGACCCCCGAGGGTCCGCTCGAGTTCCTCGAGATAGATGATCATCGCCGTTCCGGACCCCATCGCGAACAAGATCAGCCCCAGTGTGACCTGGAGCGGCATGGCAACGAAGAATACCTGCATCTGCGGCATCAGTCTCTGCATCAGGCCAAGACCGACGAAGAGCAACGTGGCATAGGCAAGGAAGGGCATCGCCATACGCAGGCCGAGCAGGAAACTGCGCGCTACGAAGCGCACCGCGGCATCCGCGAATTCCCCGGGATCGATCATCTGCCCGGCCGGAAGCAGCGCATAGGACTCGGCGACGGCCCGGATCAGGACGTGGTGGAGATCGGCCGAGAACATCACGACCAGCGCCAGCGTCGTCATCCAGGACGACGTGATGATGCCTTGCTGCTGAGTGCCCGGATCGAAGGCGTAGGCACTGGCAAGTGCCGTCTGGAAGCCGATGATGACACCGGCGACTTGCGCCGCCGCCAGGATCAGCCGCGCCACGAGCCCGAGGAACAGACCGGCAATCGCCTCGACGGCGATGAGCCCCGCCATCGCCAGGGGCTCCACGGGCAGCGCCGGAAGCACAGCCGAGACGCCTGGCGCGATCACCGCGGTGATCGCCACGGCGATCACGAGCCGGATGCGCGCAGGAACCACGGTCTCGGCGAAGCCAGGCAGAACCGCGAAGGCCGCGCCGACGCGCACGAAGACGATGAACAGAGACCAGACCTGACCGGCGAGCAGCTCCGCGAGCGCGCCGGGCATCAGAACCCGCCGACGATCCGCGATGCGAGTTCGCGCGTGAACCCGATCAGGGTGGCAACCATGAAAGGCAGCGAGATCAGGAATACGGCGAAGATCGCGAGAATCTTCGGCACGAAGGCCAGGGTCGCCTCCTGGATTTGCGTCAGGGCCTGGAACAGCGAGACGACGAGACCGATGACAAGGCCGACCACCATCATCGGCGCCCCCAGCTTGATCGTCACCCACATAGCGTCGCGCGACACCGTCAGGACGTCGTTGACCTCCATGACCGCTCAGATCGGCATGCGGATGACGTCGAGATAGGCCTGGATGACCTTGTCGCGCACGGCGACGGCGGCCTGGAGCGTCACTTCGGCGTTCGACACGGCCGTCACCACCTGCGCCATGTCAGGCTTGCCGGACAGCGCCTGGGACGTCGCGGCCTCGCCGGCCTGCACCGTTCCCATCGCCCCGGCAGCCGCCTGCTTGAGCAGGTCGGCGAAGCCGCCCGGCGCGGCCGCCGCACCGTCGATCCCGCCGATCGACGGGACGCGCCCGAGGGCGCTCGAATAGGCGGCCGCAGCCGCGTTGAAACCGACCTTCATCGCCACCTCCGCTGCATGATGAATCAGCCGCGCAGGATGTCGATGGTACGCGAAATCATGTTCTTCGCCACCTCGATCACGCCGAGATTGGCTTCGTAGCTACGCTGGGCCTGGCGCATGTCCATCATCTCGATCACCGAGTTGACGTTCGGGATCTTGACGTAGCCCGCGGGATCCGCCGACGCATTCGAGGGTTCGTAGCGGGTCTGGAAGGCCCGCTTGTCGAGGACGACGCGATCCGCGCGCAGTGTCCGGACGCCATGCTCGCGGTCGAACACGTTGCGGAAGGACGGCATCTTGCGGCGATAGGGGTCTTCGCCCTGCCGGTTCGGAGGGACATCCGCGTTGGCGATGTTCTCCGCCACCATGCGCATGCGCAACGTCTGCGCATCCATGCCGGACGCGGACACCTTGAGAATGGACGAGAAGTTCATGGGTTTGCGCCTTCCCTTGGGTCGTCAGCCGCCGCGCGTGAGGACTGCGCGGAACATGCCGATCTGCTTGCGGTAGAGATTGGTGACGAGTTGATAGTCCATCGCCGTGTCGGCCGACTTCATCAACTCGTGGTCGAGGGTGACGGAATTTCCCGACAGGGTCGTTTCCTTCTGCTTGGCTGTAAGACCGCCCTGCGCCATCCCAGACTCGCTTCCGCCCGCGTGGGCGGAATTCGATTGCGCGAGACCGATCCGGCCACGCCCCGTCGCGCCGGACACCCGGAACTCGAACGGCCGGATGTCACGCGCCACATAGCCGGGCGTGTCGGCGTTCGCGACATTCTGGGCGAGCACCTTCTGGCGCTCGCCGAGCCAGTTCATGCGCTGCACGAACTTCGAGAACAGGTTGAGCCGACTGAGATCCATCGCCTGGTCCGCGTCTCCGCAAGCAATCCGCGATCAGGCGTCAGAGTCGCATGCCAAGCTTAACGAGCGGTAAATCGCAGACGGCAGGCATCGGCGGGAGGTTAGCGATCGGTTAACCATGCATCCCTAGCATGGACGTGCAGACCGGCCTTTTGGCCGTGGTCGCGCGCCTCAGGCCGCGATCCTAGACGAACCAACCGGCCAGGCATGCGCGATGTTCGACACCGAAATCCTCCTGCGTTTCTCGGCCGCTCTCGCGGCGGTGATCGGGCTCATCCTGGGCGTCGCCTGGCTTACGCGACTTCGGCGCGGCGGCACCGGCGGCGGTTTGCTCCAGCGCGCACCGCGTCGCCTCTCGGTCGTCGAAACGCTTCCCATCGATAGCCGCACGCGGATCGCCCTCTTGCGCTGCGACGATCGAGAGTACCTCCTAGCCATTGGGGCCAACGGGGTCACGCCTATCCCCGGGGCGCCCCACGCCGCGTCCCTCTCCGCCCAGGCCCCTGCCCGCTCACCGGAAATCGCAACGCCATGAACACGACCTTCCCCAGGCTCAACCCCGGACATACCGGCCTGCTTGCGCTCACCCTCGCCTTCGTCGCCACGGAGGCAGGCGCCCAGAGCCTGTCGCTCGATTTCGGCGACGGCCCGACGAGCACGGGGCGTGTGGTCCAGCTCTTCGTCCTGCTGGGTGTCCTGAGCCTCGCGCCATCGATCCTCGTCATGGTGACGTCGTTCACGCGAATCGTGGTCGTGCTGTCGTTCCTGCGCAACGCGATCGGGTTGCAGCAATCGCCCCCCAACGCGGTGCTGATCAGCCTCGCCCTGTTCCTCACGGGCTTCGTCATGGCGCCGACCCTCGAGATCGCCTATCGCGACGGGCTCGCGCCCCTGGTCGAAGGGCGGATAGACGAGATGGAAGCGTTCACGCGGATCTCACGGCCCTTGCACGAATTCATGTCGCAGCACACGCGCTCCCAGGACCTCAGACTATTCGCCGACATGGCAAACCTCCCGGAGTCCACGCCTCAGGCCGAGGTGCCGCTGCGCGTGCTCATCCCCGCCTTCATGATCAGCGAACTCAAGCGCGCCTTCGAGATCGGCTTCCTGATCTTCGTGCCCTTCCTGATCATCGACATGGTGGTCGCGTCGGTGCTGATGTCGATGGGCATGATGATGCTGCCGCCCGCCGTGATTTCCCTGCCGTTCAAGCTGATCTTCTTCGTGCTGGTCGACGGCTGGAACCTGGTCGCCGGCTCGCTGGTCCAGAGCTTCAATCCGGTCACGGGGTAAACCCCGGGGCGCTCGCGCGCAGTCAGCCTGGCGACGCGCTGCGGCCAGCCATCTGCTTGCGGTAGTTCTGCAGGAAACCCTGGAACGGCGCCACCGCGTTGATGCGCTGGACGACGGCCGACATGTCGCCTGGCCGGTCCACCGTTTCGGCAGTCACCACCCGGAACAGGTCGCGATAATCCGTCGCGTCCATCGCCGTCGCGAACCGCTCGCGCAGCGCACGAAGTCCGGCCATGTCCCCGGCGAGTCCGAGCGCCGTCGCATGGTGAAGGAGATCGCGCGCGCGCGCCTCGTCGAGCACCGTGCCGGCAGGCGGCGGATCGCCGACGATGCGCGCGAAACTCGCGGCGACGCCCGCCCAGTCGCGAGCCTGGCGCAGCAGCTCGGCGCGCAGCCGGTGCGTCTCCTCGCTGTCATCGCCTGCAAGCCGCGCCATGCCCTCCTGGATCCGCCCGGCTCCCGCCAGCGCGCGCGCCTCGATGCGGGCACGCTGGCGAGCCACCGCTGGCGTCGCAGGCGCGCCTCGGGTGGCCGTCAGGGTGGCCAGTGCCGTGTCGGGCTGGTTGGCAAGCAACTGGACGAAGGCAAGCTTTGCTGCGACTTCGGCCTTCTCGGACGGCGTCGCGCGATGCTTCACCTGATGATCGAGAAGCGCCGCGGCCCGATCCATCAGATCGACCTCGACCAGCCTGTCTACCAGCCGGCGGACCATCGCGTCACCGCGCGCGCCGAGGGGCACGCGGTCGCGAAACTCCTCGAAAAGGGCGATGGCCTGCACGGCGGGAAGCTTGTCGGCCTCGCCGTCGAGGAACAGGCGCGCGAAGATGATGTCCATCTCCGCCATGATCTCGCGGGTCTCCCGCGCGTCCGGAAACTGCGCCGCGGCGTCGCGCAACACCTGGAGACCGGCGCGGTGATTGCCCATCTCGCCGTGGACGCGGGCGAGAAGTATCAGCGTCCGCAGTTCGGTGCGATCACCACGCCACGCGAAGCGCAGGCGATCCAGCGCCTCGATGGCATCGGCGCGCTCCATCTTGTCGGCACCAAGCCGCAATTCGATGCGTGCGAGCGTAGCCTCGGCGCGCGTCGGCGAGGGACCGCCCTCCTCGAGCGGTGCCCAGATGCTGGTCGCGCCCTCGACGTCGCCCTGCCGCGCCAGGACCCGCCCGCGCATCAGCGCCAGCTGGCGCCGCTGCGGCTCTGTCAGCGCCTGCCGTTGGGCAAGGTCCATGAATTGCACGGCGGCATCGGTCTGTCCGGCGGCGAGTTGGGCCTCGGCGCTGGCGAGCCACACCCTGGGGCCGACCGGAGGCGGATAGCGTTCCGCAAACTCGACCCCGCGCGTCACCAACTCGCTGGCCGCAGCATAGTCTCCGAGGCGCAGCTTCACGAGACCGCTCCAAAGCGCCGCCTCATGGCTCAACGCCAGCGTCGGGTGAGCGAGGCTCCGTTCCGCCTCCTCGATGTCGTCGGCAAGCCAGGCGGATGCGGCGCGCACCACGCGCGACGACGGAAGCCCCGCGAGACGCGGCGCCTCGACCTCGAGGATGCGCATCTGGGCCAGGGCCTCGAGCCCATATCCATTGGCGAGCAGGAACTGAGCCAACGCGACCCGCTCGGGGCCGCGACGTTCGGCAGGCGTCATGGCCAAGGCGCGATGGAGCGACTGCCTGACCTCGTCCACGGGACTCCGCGACCGCGCCCAATTACGGAGATCAAGCAATTCCTGACGGCGCGTGGCGGCCGCGCCGTCCATCACCGTCGTGTCGGCGCCGATGATCGGCTGTGGTCCAGACAATTCGACGAGGCTGCCGTCCAGCTTCGCCTGGACGCGATCGGAACGCGGAAGAACCGCGATCCCGTGCGCCGCGGGCAAAAAACGAAAATCGGGGAATGGCCGGTTGCTGGTCACCGCAAAGCCGGCGGAGGTCGTCGGCAGGACGATCAACTCGTCGCTGGAATCGGGATCGCGGACGCGCAGGAGGCTCTGGAGCCCCGGCATGTCGACCACGATGCGACCGCCGGAGCCATCGGGGTTCGCGCGAATGGCGGGTTCCACATTTCGCCGCGGGGGCGCCGGCTTGGCGCCGATCTCGACCGCCCATCCATCCCCGTCCCGCGTCACGGCGACGTCCCAGCGCGTCGGCGGCGCGATCCGCAGGATCGTCGCGGGAGCGGGGGTCTCCATGATGGTCGCGTCGTAGGCACCGATCTCCCGACGACGCGCCTCGAGCTGGGAGAGGTCCAGCGCATGCCGGCGGTCGATGACGATCCAGATCACCGATCCACGCACGAAGGCAGCGACCCCCGCGACAGGACGGGGCGCGAAACGCAACCGGTAGCCGACCGCACTGGGCGCGATATCGACCGTCAGAGGCGTTGCCCCCACCATGCGCGGCGGCAGCGGCCCGACTGTCAAGCCGCCGGATGCGGGCGCGACGGCAGCGGCGGACTGTGATTGTGGACGCCCGGATTGCGGCGCCGAGGGTTGAGCCGGGATGGACGCCGGGGATGCAGGCGCTGCTGACGCCGGTGGCGGGACCGGCGTTGAAGCCGGGGGTCCCGACGGCACCGGCGTGGAAACCGGAGCCGGCGACTGGGCCTGAGCCGGCGCGACTGCGGGCGCGGCCGGAAACTCTAGCGACGGCACGGATGGCGGTTCGGTCGGCGGCGGCGCGGGCGGAAGAGCTGCCCTCGTCTCGGGTGGTGCGGCGATAGCCGATGAGGGAAGCGCGATCGGTCGTGGAAGCGGCGGATTCACCGATGGCGGTGGCGGCGGCGGTCCGGATGCCGTTGGCGGAGCCTGCACACCCACAGCGCCAGGAACCGCCTGTGCAGCGGGGGAACCGGACGCGGCCGTTGATGCCGCTGCCGATGGCAATGGAGGTGGCGACACGGACGCCGATGCCGGTTGCGCCGGCGTGGCGGCTGCCGGCGGCGTCTGAGGCGGCGGCGCGGCGGGGCGCGACGCCTTTTCCTGGACAAGACGCCGCGTACTCGCGGGATCGACCGGATCGCTGGCCGTGGTGCGGACGAAATCGAGTACCACCGAGCGCTCGTTGCGGAAGTGCCGCAACTGCACCCCGGGCGCCAGGGTGAAGCTCACCGTGGTCCCGCCGGGGCTGGCCGTAGCGCGCAACCCGGTGGCGCGTTCCCCCAGCCGCCGGGCGATCGGACCGATATCGATCTCGGAGGCCTGACCGAAACGGATCGTGATGTCGCGGCCAGAGACATCCACGTCGTATTCGACGGCCCCTCGCCAATCGAGCACGGCACGATCGTAGCTTTCATGCGCGCCGACGCGCGGCACAAGGCGGTCCTGGGCCCACGCCGACGGCCCTGCCCAGCCCGCGAGGCAAAGCGCCAGCGCAAGCCCGCCAAGACGGGCGGGCAGCCCCCTGCGCGAGGCGTGCGATCTCTGGCGCGGCATCCCGCCCCTCTTGGTGACGTTCAGAAATCGCCCATCACTGCGACGATCTTCTGCTTCAGCGTCGCCGCCGTGAAAGGCTTGAGGACGTAATTGTTGACGCCGGCGGCCCGCGCCGCGACGACGTTTTCGGTCTTGCTCTCCGCCGTGATCATAATGAACGGCAAGGCCTTGAGCCGGCTGTCCGCCCGCACCTCCTTGAGAAGTTGCAGGCCGGTCATGGGCTCCATGTTCCAGTCGGAGATCACGAGGCCAAAATTATGCTCGCGCAGCTTGGTGAGCGCGGTCGCCCCGTCGGGCGCCTCGGAGATGTTGTGGAACCCGAGTTGCACGAGCAGGTTCCGGATGATGTTCAGCATCGTCTTGTAGTCGTCGACGATCAGGACGCGCATCGACATGTCGACAGCCATTTGTATCTCCCTCAGGCGGGCGTCGCGATCAAAGCTATCGTAGGAACGCCAGCGTGTTTATGAACCCGGCCGAAGCCTCGATCCGGTGATGGCACGAAGCCTTTCGCAATTCCAGTTCCGAGCACCCGGCCATTCATCCCTGACGCGCCTGCGGCGGGGTCCCTGGCCCCCTTCGCTTGGCAAGTTCGGCTGCGACCTGACGCGCCCGGACCGGGTGCATCTGCCCGAGGATAGGAGAGGCGCTGCGCTCCTTCATCCGCTCGAGCAGTTCAACCAGCTGAGGCAGTTCCATCTGCTCCATGATGCGCGCCGCCTCGGGCGGCTTCATGCCTTCAAAGATCCGCGCGAGGCTCTTCTTGCGCACCTCGTCCTGCTCGTCGGCGCGGCGCAGCGTCGCCTCGACGGACGCTTTGAGCTGGTTGAGTTCCTGGACCTTGCGGTCGATCTGCTTCTCCGCGGCCTGCAGCAGGGCTTCACGTTCCGCGAGATCGCGGGCCTGTTTTTCGATCGCCGCGCGGCGCTGCGCCAGTTCCTGCAGCACCTCGATCTCCGTGGCGGAAAATCCGCTGCTGTCCTCGATCCCGCCTCGCGAGCCGGCCGCCTCGGCGGGCTTGCGCGCCGGCGCGGCCGCATTGGCCTGGGCGGGTCGCTCCTGGGCTTGCGCGGGCGAAATCGCCGACAGAAGGCCGCCGGAGGTCGCGGTCGACACACCCGCCTCCATGGCAGGTCCGTCCGTGCTCGCGCCTACCAAGGCCAAGAGGCGCAGTGCGAGCAGCAGACACAGACCGATCATGAGTGCCGGCAGCAACCGGGGTGAACGGATGAAAGACAGGGCGCTCATCGTCATGCTCCGCCGGACGGGGTCATCGCAACGACTGAAGAAGGCTGGCGAGATCGGCGGGATCGGCCCCGGCGGGAATACCCGTCGCGGCGGCCGGAGCCGGCGTACGACGCCCTGCCTCGCCGCGGACTGTTTCGCCACGAGTTCCCTCGGCACGAACTCCCTCGGCACGAACTCCCTCGGCACGGGCCTGCTCGCGTGCTCGCGTGGCGGCCGGCTCCGGTCCGCTGGCACTCTGCGATGGCCGGATACGCGAGCGCATCACCGCGTCCGACAGGCGGTCGGTGACCGGACCGGCGCGGTCGAGCAGATACTGCACGTCCTCGCGCAGCCCCTGCGCGCGCGCGATCACCGATTCCAGGTCACGTCCGACACCGTCGGCGGTAAGCTTGAGCGCCTTGACGCTCTGGTCGGCACGCGCTGCCGCCTGGGCGAAATCGCCGAGCAGCTCCGCGAACTTCGCCTCTTCGCGCTTGAGAACGGCGATGCGCCGCTCCAGCCGCCAGACGAAGGCGATGGTCACCACCAGAAGGACGGCGACGACGACGTCGACCACGATGGAGGTCCCGCTCATTGCGGCTCTGCCCCTGGCAGCTTTTCCTCGATCGCGACAGCCAGATACTTACCGCGCCTTCCCATGCGTCCCTTGAACATCAATTTGTCGCCGCAGCGCAGATCCACCAGGCTGTCCGGAGTCGCATCGAAGAGGATGCGGCTGCCGACCTTGAGTTCCATCACGTCGTGCAGCGACATCACCTGCTGGTCGAGAACGGCTTCGAGATCGACATCCGTCCGCCACAACTGGGTCGCGAGATGCGTCTCCCAGATCGAATCGCGGCCGAACTTCTCGCCCAGAAACATCTGGAGCAGCAATTCGCGGATCGGTTCGAGCGTCGAATACGGCAGCAGAAGTTCGAGACGACCGCCGCGATCCTCCATGTCGATGCGCAGGCGCGCGACGATCGCCGCATTGGCCGGGCGCGCGATCGACGCGAAGCGCGGGTTGGTCTCGAGGCGATCGAAGACGAAGGTGACTTTCGCCAGCGGCTCGAAGGCGAGCGTGATGTCGTGCAGCACCACCCGGGTAAGGCGCTCCACCAACTGCCGCTCGATCGTGGTATAGGGCCGCCCTTCGATGCGCATCGCGGCGGTGCCGCGCCGTCCGCCCAGCAGAACGTCGACGACCGAGTAGATCAAGGCGCTATCGACCGTCAGCAAGCCGAAATTGTCCCACTCCTTGGCCTTGAAGACGCAGAGCATGGCCGGCAGCGGCACCGAGTTGAGATAGTCGCCGAACCGCGTCGAGGTGATCGAGTCGAGCGTGACCTCGACATTGTCCGAAGTGAAGTTGCGCAGCGAGGTCGTCAGCATGCGCACGAGGCGGTCATAGACCACCTCGAGCATGGGCAGGCGTTCGTAGGAAACGAGCGCCGAGTTGATGATCGCCTGGATACCGCTTGATCCGGCGGAATTGCCCTCGTCGTCGAAGCCCAGCAGCGAATCGATCTCGTTCTGGCTCAACGCCTTTGCGCCGCTGGCGTCATTCGACGCCGCGGCCGCCCAGTCTGCCGCGAGGTCGTCGTTGTTCAGATCGTCGTCAGCCGCCATGGTCAGGCTCCGTCCTTCGCCGTCACTGGATCAGCATTTCCTTGAAGAGCACGTCGTTCACGCGCGCCGGTTGCGCGGACGTGTTGACGCGCGCGAGCAGTTCCTCGCGCAGGCGGTACAGCCCGGCGGACCCTCTGAGGTCCTCGGGCCGCAACTCGCGCAGATAGGTCTGGAACGCATCGACGATGCGCGGCAGCACGGCTTCGATCCGCGGAATGTCGGCCGCGTCCGCCAGTTCGAAGCTGAGGCTGATCTTGAGGAAGCTCGACCGGCGCCCCTGGCTGTTCAGGTTCACCAACAGTTCCGGCAGGTTGTAGAAGACCATCGCCTTGGGCGGCTTTGCCTCCTCGGCTTTGGCCGCGGTCGCGGCGGCGTCTTCGCTTTTCGCGAAGAAGAGGAAATACGCGGCCGCCCCGCCGCCGATGAGCAGCAGCGGCACCACAACGATGAGCGCCAGCATGACGATGCTGAGCTTCTTCTTGGCTGGCGCCTGA
>CAIOSQ010000462.1 GCA_903860935.1 uncultured Rhodospirillales bacterium
GAGCGCCTCCGCCGTCGCCACATAGACAAGCGCGCCGCCGGGGCCCGCCCGCTCGCGGGCGATCGCCTCGGCGATGCGGCACATGCCGGAGCGTGCGCCGCCAAGGACCAGGGTCGCCCGCGGCGCCGTCATGTCGTCCATCGTTCCAGCCCTCGTCATGGGACGCGCCCGCGCGCGATGGCGCGGCGGCAGCGAAACTCGGCTGGCGCGGCGATGCGCGCAAGTCGGATCGCGTCGAAATCACACCATTGACGTTGACTGTGGCGGCGCATGGCTCAACTCTCTGCCGCGCGACAAGGAGAGCGACCGTCATGATCGAACGCCGCCTGGAACAGGCCATCTTCTCGAGCCGCTGGCTGATGGCCCCTTTCTATCTCGGCCTCGTCGTGGCCTTGCTGATGCTGATGATCAAGTTCCTCCAGGAACTGATCCATTTCGCGCCGATGGTGCTGAGCGCGAAGGATACCGAGGTGATCCTGGCGGTGCTGACGCTGATCGACCTGTCGCTGGCGGGCAACCTGCTGCTGATGGTGATCTTCTCGGGCTACGAGAACTTCGTCTCCAAGATCGATGTCGGCGATCACCGCGACCGGCCGGAATGGATGGGCAAGGTCGATTTCAGCGGCCTCAAGATCAAGTTGATCGCCTCGATCGTCGCGATCTCGGGCATCCATCTGCTGAAAAGCTTCATGAACATCGGCTCGGCCGACAAGGACGATCTGTTCTGGCTGATCGTCGTCCATATGACCTTCGTCGTGTCGGGGCTTCTGCTCGCGCTGATGGATTGGGTGGTGGAGAAGGCCCACCGCGCTCATTGAGGGTGCGGCCGGAGGACGGTCAGGCCCGACGGCGGAAACAAAGATAGGCGGGGCTGCGGCCCTCCGAGACCGACCACGCCTCGTAGCGGGTCTGCGGCCAGTCCGCGGGCCGCGCGCGGAGCGTTTCGACGAGGGTGAAGTCGGGATGGGCCGGCGCGCGTTCCAGGATCCAGTCCAGGTAATCGGCATGGTCGGTGGCGACGCGCAACTCCGCCCCCGGGCGCAGGGCGCGCGCCAGAAGATCGAGGAAGGGGGCCTGGATCAACCGGCGCTTGTGATGCCTTGCCTTGGGCCAGGGGTCGGGGAAGAGGACGAAGGCGCGCGCGATCCGGCCCGGCGCCAGGCGCTCCAGCAGGAGGCGCGCGTCGTCCGACCAGATTCGGATGTTGGCGAGGCCGCGGTCGCGGACATGGCCGAGCAGGGCGACGACCCCGTTCTCGTAGGGCTCGCAGCCGATCAGCCCGACATCGGGATTGGCAGCCGCCTGCCAGGCGAGATGCTCGCCGCCGCCGAAGCCGATCTCGAGCCAGGTCTCGCGCGCCGCGCCGGCGAAGGGCGCAGCCGGGTCGAGGGCTGCCTCGCCCGGCGGCAGGCTGACGCGCAGCGCCGGCAGCGCGGTGTCGAGCAGGGCCGCGCGGCCTACGCGCAGCTTGCGTCCGCGCCGGCGGCCGAAGCTGTGGATCAGCCGGTCTTCGCTCATCGATCCCCCGGAAAGACGAAGGGGACGCGCCGGCCAGCGGCGCGTCCCCCCATACGCGGTCGTCAGGTCAGCGTGCGCCGAAGGCGGAGCGCAGCTTCTTGACGAGATCGGTGCGCTCCCAGGAGAAGCCACCGTCCTTCTCCGGCATGCGGCCGAAATGGCCATAGGCGGAGGTGCGGGCATAGATCGCCTTGTTGAGGCCCAGATGCTCGCGGATCCCGCGCGGGGTCAGCGGCATGAGTTCCTGCAGGACCTTGGAGATCTTCTCCTCGTCGGCCTGGCCCGTGCCTTGGGTGTCGACATAGACCGACAGCGGATGGGCGACGCCGATGGCGTAGGAGAGCTGGATCGTGCAGCGCTCGGCGAGGCCGGCGGCGACCACGTTCTTGGCGAGGTAACGCGCCGCGTAGGCGGCCGAGCGGTCGACCTTGGTCGGATCCTTGCCCGAGAAGGCACCGCCGCCATGCGGCGCCGCGCCGCCATAGGTGTCGACGATGATCTTGCGGCCGGTGAGGCCGGTGTCGCCGTCGGGCCCGCCGATCACGAAGCGCCCGGTCGGGTTGACGTAGAAATGCTCCTCGGCCGGCATGCCGACATCCTTGAGCACCTTCTGGACATAGGGGCGGACGATGCCCTTGATGTCCTCGGATTCGAGCTGGCGGCCCTTGGCGTCCTTGGCGGCGTGCTGGGTCGAGACGACCACAGCGGTGCAGGCCTTGGGCTTGCCGCCGACATAGCGCAACGTCACCTGGCTCTTGGCGTCCGGGAGCAGCAGCTTCTCGGTGCCGTCATGGCGGACATCGGCCAGCGCCTTGAGGATGTTGTGCGCGTACTGGATCGGCGCCGGCATCAGTTCCGGCGTCTCGTTGCAGGCATAGCCGAACATGATGCCCTGGTCGCCCGCGCCCTCGTCCTTGTTGCCGGCGGCGTCGACGCCCTGGGCGATGTCGGCGGATTGGCCATGCAGGCGGATGACCACCTTCGCCTTCTTCCAGTGGAAGCCCTTCTGCTCGTAGCCGATGTCGCGCACGGCGTTGCGCGCCAGCGCTTCGATCACCTTGGCGTTGATCTCGCCGCTCTTGAGCATCGGGGCGCGCGCGCCGCATTTCCTGCGATCGAGCCGGACCTCGCCCGCGATGCAGATGTAGTTGGTCGTCACCAGCGTCTCGCAGGCCACGCGCGCATAGGGATCGAGACCGAGGAAGGAGTCGACGACCGCGTCGGAGATGCGGTCGCAGACCTTGTCGGGATGGCCCTCGGAGACGGACTCGGAGGTGAAGACGAAATCGCCCTGACGCATCGGCGGGGGACTCCATGAAAAATGCGGCGGAAAGGCCCGGATGGGCCGGTGAAGCGGCGGGTCTTGTGGCAAGTCTGGGATGCCGCGTCAACAACGCGCGCCACACCGCCTCATTCCCGGGGCGCCGAAATCAGGGTCCGGACCCGCCCGAGCAGGAGCAGCGCGAGTGCGAGCGCTGCCGGCAGAACGTCCCCGGCCCGGGCATAGGGCGGCGGCGGCAGGGGCGGCGGCAGGCGCGCGTCGAGGTGGCTGCGCGCGCCGAGTGCGAGCGCCGCGCGGACCCCGCCGCCGGCGTCGATGACGGCAGAGATCCCGCCATTGGCGACGCGCACCACCGGCAGGCCTTCCTCGATCGCGCGGAAGCGCGCGGCGACGAAATGCTGGTATGGCCCTGCCGAGGCGCCGAACCAGGCATCGTTGGTCGCGATCAAGATCCAGTCCGGCCGGTCGCGCGGGTCGCGCGCCGCCAGCGGGAAGATGCTCTCGTAGCAGATCAGGGGGCTGAAGGCGGGCAGCCCCGGCAGCCGGATCGTGCGCGGCCCCGGCCCGGGCGAGAAATCGACCGGTCCTACCGCGATGCGCTCCAGCGGCAGCACCCCGCGCAGCGGCACGTACTCGCCGAAGGGGACGAGGTGGAACTTGTCGTAGGTGGCGCGGATCTCGCCCGCCGCGTCGAGCGCGTGCAGGCTGTTCCATGCGCGCAGCGTCGGCGTGCGCTCGATGCGCGTCGAGCCAGTGAGGAGATAGCCGTGCGGCGGAACCAGCTGCGCGAGATCGCGCCGGAACGCGGCCTCCGCGGCGAGCGCAAAGAGCGTCGCGGTCTCCGGCCAGAGCAGGTGGTCGATGCGCTCGGCGCCGGGGGCGAGCGACAGGTCGGCGGTGAGCTGCAGATGGGCCTGGCGTTCGCGCGGATCCCATTTGAGCGATTGCGGGATGTCCGGCTGCACGAGCCGCAGGAGCGGCCCGTCGCCCGCCGCCGCGTCGGCACCCGCCGGACCCGGCGACAGCCAGTGCGCGGCCTGTAGCCCTGCGAAGAGCGCGATCGCCGCGCCGCGCGCGATGGTGTTGCGCGCGGCGGCGCAGGCGGCCGCGAGGACGGTCAGCAGCGTGAGGCCGTAGAGCCCGACGAAGGCGGCGAGGCCGGCGACCGGCGCCACATCGACCCAGGCGGTCCCGGCGAGGTTCCACGGGAACCCGGTCAGGACATGGCCGCGCAGCCACTCGGTCGCGAACCAGGATGCGGCGAGCGCCATCGGCGTCGCGATGCGCGCGCGCGCCACGAGGTTGCGGGCGAGCAGCGCGGCGAGCCCGGCGAACAGGCCGAGCCCGGCGCCCAGCCCGCCGACCGCGAAGGGGATCATCCAGCCGAAGCGCGCGGCATCGACCAGCAACGCATGGCCGATCCAGTAAAGGCCCGTGGCGAAATGCGCGGCCCCGAAGATCCAGCCGTCGGTGAAGGCGCGGCGGCCGTCCCGCGCGGTCTCGACCAGCAGCGCCAGCCCGGCGAAGGCGGGCAGCAGAAGGATCGTCGCGTGATGCGGCGGCAGGGCGAGCGTCGCCGCGACGCCGAGCCCGGCGGCGATCGCGCCGCGCGTCGCCCAGCCGAGCCGGCCGAGCGCGGCGGCGAGCCGGTCGCGGGCCGGGGGTGTCGTCACGCCGCCGTTCAAGCTGGCCCGCTCAGGTCGTGGCTGGACCGGCGCCGCCGGCGTCGTCGCCGGGCGTCCGGCGCCGGGCGCGCAGTCGCTTGATCCGGCGCGGATCTGCGTCGATGACCTCGAACTCGGCGCCGCCGGGATGCGACAGCACCTCGCCGCGGGCCGGCACGCGCCCGGCCAAGGCGACGACGAGGCCACCGACCGTGTCGATGTCCGCGTCGCGCTCCTCCTCGGTCAGGAGCGGGCCCAGCGCGGTCTCGAGTTCCTCGAGGGGCAGCCGCGCGTCGATCATCCAGGCGCCGTCCGGCAGGGCGACGGCGCGCGGGCTGTCCTCGGTGTCGTGCTCGTCCTCGATCTCCCCGACGATCGATTCGACCAGATCCTCGATCGAGACCAGTCCGTCGATGCCGCCGAACTCGTCGACGACCAGCGCCAGATGCAGCCGCGTCTTGCGCATCTCGAGCAGCAGGTCGAGGACGCGCATCGACGGCGCCACGAACAGGATCTTGCGCAGCACGTCGTCGATGGCAAAGGGCTTGTCGGAGCCCCAGTAGGCAAGCACGTCCTTGATGTGGATCATGCCCGCGATCTCGTCGGTGGTGCCGCGATAGACGGGATAGCGCGAATGGGCTTCGCGCCGGATCGTGTCGACCAGCGCGGGCAGGCTGACGTCGTGCGGCACCGCGACGATGTCGGCGCGCGGCACCATGACGTCGTAGGCGCTGCGCTCGCGCAGCTTGAAGATGTTGCGGATCAGCACGCGCTCCTGCGCGCCGATCTCGACGGGCGGGGTCTCGCCCTCCTCGATGATCTCCCCGATCGTCTCCTCGAGGCTCTCACGCAGCTTGGTCTCGGGATCCTCGCGCCGGAGCAGGCGGCGCAGACGCGCGCCCAGCGTCGGTTCCGTGCGTTGCTCGTCGTTCATCGCGCGGCTCCGCGCGGCGCGTAGGGGTCGGCGATCTTCAGCCGCGCCAGGATCTCGCGCTCCAGCGCCTCCATGCGCAGCGCGTCGCCCGGACGCTCGTGGTCATGGCCGAGCAGGTGGAGCACGCCGTGGACCACGAGATGGGTCAGGTGCGCGCGCAGCGTCTTGCCCTGGGCGCGCGCCTCGGCGGCGCAGGTCTCGAAGGCGAGCGCCACGTCGCCGAGCTGGGTCGTGCCGTCGGGGCGCAGCGCGCCGTCGGGAAAGGACAGGACGTTGGTCGGCTTGTCGCGGCCGCGGAAATCGTGATTGAGCGCGCGCAGCTGCGCGTCGTCGGCGAGCGCGACCGCGAGCGTCGCCGCGGCCGGGACCGCCGCGCCGCCGCGC
>CAIOSQ010000463.1 GCA_903860935.1 uncultured Rhodospirillales bacterium
ACGCCGGTCCCGCCCTCGGCGGCCGCGGCGGAGCGCGCCTGCGCCGAGGCACGGCGGCGCGGCGCCAGCCTCGTCGTCTGGGGCGACGCCGCCTATCCGCGTCTGCTCGCGCGCATTCCCGACGCGCCCGGGGTCCTCACCTGCATCGGCGATCCCGGCCGCGCGGCGGCGCCGTGCGTCGCCATCGTCGGGGCGCGCAACGCCTCGGCCAACGGGCAGCGCTTCGCGCGGCTGCTGGCCGGCGAGCTTGCCGCGGCCGGCGCGGTGGTCGTCTCCGGCCTCGCGCGCGGCATCGACACGGCGGCGCATGAGGGCGCCGGCGCGGCCGCGACCATCGCGGTCGTCGCCGGCGGCGCCGATATCGTCTACCCGCCCGAGAACGCCGCGCTGCAGGACGCGATCGGCCGCGCCGGCGGCGCGATCTTCGCCGAGATGCCCTTCGGCACGCCGCCGCAGGCGCATCTCTTCCCGCGCCGGAACCGCATCGTGGCCGGGCTCTGCGCCGCCACCGTCGTGGTCGAGGCGACGCTGCGGTCGGGTTCGCTGATCACCGCGCGGCTCGCTCTCGACCAGGGGCGCGAGGTGCTGGCGGTGCCGGGTTTCCCGCTCGATCCGCGGGCGGCGGGGCCGAACGCGCTGCTGCGGGACGGGGCCGCACCGGCGACATGCGCGGCCGACATCCTGGCGAGCCTGCCGCCGGCAGACGATCTGCCGCGCGCGCCGGAGCGGTCGGTTCAGGCCTCTGTGCCGGGCGAAAAAACCGATCTCGATCAGATGGATGACACGCGACGAAGGATCCTCGCGGCGCTCGGGACCGCGCCAGCGCCGGTTGACGAAGTCCTCCGGCGGTGCCATTTGTCCGCCCCTTCGGCCCAGTTGGCCCTGCTCGAGCTCGAGCTGGCGGGCCGCCTCCAACGCCATCCCGGAAATCAGGTCAGCCTGGTCGCCCAGGATGGGACAGGCTCCTGAAACGCCGCGTTCCCACCCGTCCCGTCACCCGTATCCGCCGAAGGCGCAATGAAGCTCGTCATCGTCGAGTCGCCCGCAAAGGCCAAGACCATCAACAAGTATCTCGGCGCCGACTACAAGGTGCTGGCGAGCTACGGCCATGTCCGCGACCTGAAGGAAAAGGACGGGGCCGTCGTGCCCGAGGACGATTTCGCGATGCACTGGGAGGTCGGCGACCGCGCCCGCCGCCCGCTCGGCGAGATCGGCCAGGCCCTGCGTGACGCCTCCGCGCTGTTCCTCGCCACCGACCCCGACCGCGAGGGCGAGGCGATCTCCTGGCATCTGCGCGAGGTCCTGACCGAGCAGCGCAAGCTCAAGTCGATGCCGATCAAGCGCGTGGTGTTCAACGAGATCACCCGCTCGGCCGTGCTCGATGCGATGCGCAATCCCCGCGACATCGACGCCGATCTGGTCGACGCCTACATGGCGCGCCGGGCGCTCGACTACCTCGTCGGCTTCACCCTCTCGCCCGTGCTGTGGCGCAAGCTTCCCGGGAGCAAATCGGCCGGCCGCGTGCAGTCGGTCGCGCTGCGCCTGATCTGCGAGCGCGAGACCGAGATCGAGCGCTTCAAGCCGCAGGAATACTGGACCGTCGACGCGGCCTTCGTCGCGCCGTCCGGTGCCGGGTTCACGGCGCGGCTCATCGAGCTCGACGGCCGCAAGCTGGAGAAATTCGATCTCGCGACCGACGCGGACGCACGGCGCGCGGTCGCGGCGGTGGAGAGCGGCGATCCGTACCGCGTCGCGCGGGTCGAGAAGAAGCGTGTCCGGCGCAATCCCCTGCCGCCCTTCACCACCTCGACGCTGCAGCAGGAGGCCTCGCGCAAGCTCGGCTTCGGCGCGTCGCGCACGATGCGCCTCGCGCAGCAGCTCTACGAAGGAGTCGACCTCGACGGCGAGACCGTCGGCCTGATCACCTACATGCGGACCGACAGCGTCTCGCTCTCCAAGGAGGCGGTGGACGCGACGCGCAGCCTGATCGCGGCGCAATTCGGCAAGGCCTTCGTGCCCGAGCAGCCGCGCGCCTGGAAGACCAAGGCGAAGAACGCCCAGGAAGCGCACGAGGCGATCCGCCCGACCGATCTCTTCCGTCGTCCGGAGCAGATGGCCGCGCATCTCGATGCCGACCAGCGCCGTCTCTACGAGCTGATCTGGCGGCGCACCGTGGCGAGCGAAATGGAATCCGCGGCGCTCGACCAGACCGCCGTCGACATCGTCGCCGCGCATGGCCGCGCGACGCTGCGCGCCACCGGCTCGGTGATCGTGTTCGACGGCTTTCTCGCGGTCTATCGCGAGGACCGCGACGATCCCGCCGATGGCGAGGACGACGAGAGCCGGCTGCTGCCCGCCCTCGCGGAAGGCGACGCGCCGAAGCGCGGCGCGGTCGACAGCGAGCAGCATTTCACGCAGCCGCCGCCGCGCTATTCCGAGGCCAGCCTCGTCAAGAAGCTCGAGGAACTCGGCATCGGTCGGCCCTCGACCTATGCCTCGATCATCGAGGTGCTGCAAAATCGCGGCTACGTGAAGATCGAGAAGCGCCGCTTCGTGCCGGAGGATCGCGGCCGGCTGGTGACTGCGTTCCTGGAGCGTTATTTCCCGCGCTATGTCCGCTACGACTTCACCGCCAAGGTGGAAGAGGATCTCGACGACATCTCCGGCGGGCGCGCCAACTGGAAGGACGTGCTGCGGGAGTTCTGGACCGCCTTCTCGGCGGCGATCGGCGAGACCAAGGACCTCAAGATCGGCGACGTGATCGACGCGCTCGACGCCGAACTCGGGCCGCATTTCTTCCCGCCGCGCGGCGATGGCGGCGATCCCCGCGGCTGCCCGACCTGCAGCGAGGGGCGGCTGTCCATCAAGCTCGGCAAGTTCGGCGCCTTCGTCGGCTGCTCGCGCTATCCCGATTGCCGCTTTACCCGGCCGCTCGCGGTCGATGGCGGCGAGTCCGGCGGCGGCGACGGGGCCGATGCGAGCCGCGAGGTCGGCGCCGATCCTGGAACGGGCGAGCAGATCGTGCTGCGCAAGGGGCCCTATGGCCTCTACCTCCAGCGCGGCGAGGGCGCGGACGGCGCGAAACCCAAGCGCGTGTCGCTGCCGCGCGACGTGCCGCCGGACACGGTGACGCTGGAACTCGCGCTGCGCCTGCTGGCGCTGCCGCGCGAGGTCGGGACGCATCCGGCCGACAGCAAGCCGATCCAGGCCGGGCTCGGCCGGTTCGGACCCTATCTCAAGCATGGCACCGAGTTCCGCTCGCTCGCCAACACCGAGGATCTGCTGACCGTCGGGCTCAACCGCGCCATCGACATCCTGGCGCAGCCCAAGGGCGCGCGCCGCGGCGGCGCGCCGGCGACGCCGTTGCGCGTCGTCGGGGCGCATCCCGACGGCAAGCCGGTCGAGGCCGGCACCGGCCGCTACGGCCCGTTCGTGAAGCATGGCAACGTCTACGCGAACCTGCCCAAGGAGCGCAGCCCCGACGAGGTCGGCCTCGAGGAGGCGCTGCGCCTGATCGAGGAGCGCAGCGCGCGCGCCGGCGGGGGCAAGGCCAAGCGTGGGAGGTCGGCACCGGCCGCCAAGACCGCGGCGGCGCCCAAGGCGAAGGCCAAGGGGGCGCCCAAGGCGAAGCCCAAGCCCGGCGCGAAGCCCAAGGCGGGCGCGAAGCCCAAGCCCGGCGCGACGGCGAAATCCCGCAAGACCGGCGGCGCGGCGGCGGATTGACCTTGCCGCGCCCGCCGGGACGGCGCCCGCAGCGCCGACACGTCTTCGGCCGCGAGACCGTGATCGCCTATCTCGAGGCCAATCCTGGCGCCGACCGTCGACAGGTCGCCCGCG
>CAIOSQ010000464.1 GCA_903860935.1 uncultured Rhodospirillales bacterium
CATGTCGAAGATCCGGATCTTCGGATCGCGGACGTCCAGCCCCTCGATCAGGGTCTTGTTCCAGTGATAGGTGCCACCGTAATTCCACAGCGCGCCGCCGCCGCGATGGCGCCATTTGCCGCCGACCGCGGGCAGGCAGCTGACCGCATGGACCATCGAGGCGCCGTTGCGCGAGCGCGAGAAGCCATAGCCGACGCGGATGAAGGCGCGTTCGGTGCGACCGTAATCACGCGCGAAATCGCGGATCTGTTCGGCTGTCAGCCCGGTGATCGCCGCCGCCCATTCGGGCGTGCGCGTCGCCAGATGGCGCTCGAGACCGTCCGGATCGTCGGTGTAGCGCGCCAGATAGTCGCGGTCGGCATAGCCCTCGGCGAACAGCGTATGCATGACGGCGCAGGCCAGCGCGCCGTCGGTGCCCGGGCGCAGCATCAGATGCGTGTCCGCGGCCAGGGCTGTCGGCGTGCGATAGGGATCGACGACGACGAAGCGCGCGCCGCGCGCCTTCCGCGCCCGCGCGACATGGGTCATGAAATTGACCTGGGTCGCGACGGGGTTGCCGCCCCACATGACGATCAGGTCGCTCTCCGCGACCTCGCGCGGGTCGACGCCGCTCTGTTTTCCGGTGCCGGCGATCCAGCCCGCATGGACGATCCACGTGCAGATCGTCTTGTCCATGCCCGAGTATCTCATCGCGTGGCGCAGCCGGTTGATGCCGTCGCGCTGCACCAGCCCCATCGTGCCGGCGAAGAAGTACGGCCAGACCGTCTCGCTGCCATGGCGCGCGGCGGCGTCGCGAAAGCGCGTGGCGATCTCGTCCAGCGCCTCGTCCCAGGAGATCGGCGCGAATGTCCCGTCGCCCTTGGCGCCGACGCGCCGCAGCGGTCGCGTCAGCCGCTCCGGATGATGGATCCGCTCGGCATAGCGCGCGACCTTGGCGCAGATCACGCCGGCCGTGTAGCCATGCTCCTCCGCGCCGGATACCCGCCCGATCCGCCCGCCGTCGAGCACCTCCACATCCAGCGCACAGACCGACGGGCAGTCATGCGGGCAGACGGAGGCGTGGGTGCCGGCTCGGTGCGTTGCCGCTGCGGTCGGCGGGGTCGCGCTGGTGTCGGGCATGGAAAAGAAGACCTTTCGCTACCGGGCCAGGATCGCCCCCAGGGCTGGCGGTGACAAGGGGCGGGAGGCGCATCCTCGCGCGTTCTCATCGACGGCCGCGCGCTGTATTACTGACGCGACATGCGCCGCGTTGCGCGCGTGGCGAGGGTATCGAAAGAGGAGATCCAGGGGTGAAAGCGGTGATCCTGGCCGGAGGGAAGGGGACGCGCATCGCCGAGGAAAGCGCGGCGCGCCCGAAGCCGCTGATCGAGATCGGTGGCCGGCCGATCCTCTGGCACATCATGAGCGGCTACGCGGCGCACGGGATCACCGAATTCGTGATCTGCGCCGGGTACAAGGGCTACATGCTCAAGGAATACTTCGTGAACATGCTGCTGCATCATGCCGACGTCGAGGTCGACATGGTGCGGCGCGAGGTGTCCCATCTCGGCGCCAATCCGCCGCCCTGGAAGGTAACGGTGGTCGATACCGGCCAGGAGACGATGACCGGCGGCCGGCTTCGGCGCGTCGCGCCCTTCCTGGCGCCGGGCGAGACGTTCTGCATGACCTATGGCGACGGCGTGAGCGACGTCGATATCG
>CAIOSQ010000465.1 GCA_903860935.1 uncultured Rhodospirillales bacterium
AGACGTTCCTCTACGGCATCCCGCGCGGCCGCTTCGGGCGGCCCGACGACATCAAGGGCCTTGCCGTCTTCCTTGCCTCCGACGCCGCCGACTGGATCACTGGAGCCTGCATCCCGATGGATGGCGGCAACATGGCCAAAAATGGCGGCGGCGGCCTGCTGGCGCCGGTCATCGGCAAATACGTGCGCTGAACCGGCAATCAGGGCCGAGCCCATCGCGACGATCCTCGACCCGGACGCCATCGCCCGAATCGTCGCCGCCACGGGCTTAGCGCGCCCCGCGCCCAGCTCCTACACCACGTGCCGGGACACGACCCGGGCAGGAACATCGGGAAACGGGATACTGGCGGAGGATGGGCGACCGTGGTCGAACTCGCTTCGGCGGAATTTTGGCGGCGCGCGCTTGTCCCCTCGGCGCTTCGCTCTGGCCGCCCTCCTGGCCCAGGACGCGCAACGAGAACGGAACAGGCGTCCTCGCGCAGGCTGCCGGCAAACACAATCCGCCCATCGCGCCGACCGTCGTAACACCGATGACCTCGCCGTCACGGCGCAGCTATTTCGTCCGCGCGCGGGACCGCACCGTCTCGTGGCGGCGATCTTCGCGGTCATGCACGGCGCTGGACTTGCGACCACGGCGGCCCCCGGCGAACTGGCCGGTCGCGGGCCTCGCTATCGCCGGCGTCGGCCCGAGGAGACCACCCTCCATGCCCTGCTGCGCACGCATGCGCCCGCCTTCTTCGCGCGTGCCGAAGCCGGCGGCATGGCCATACCGGGGTTCGTCGAGGCCGAGTTCGACGCCACGCTGGCTTGCGGCCGGCCCGAGCACGGCATCGTGCGGCTTCGCTGCGCGTCTTGCGGCCATGACGAGGTCGTCGCCTTCAGCTGCAAATGCCGTGGCTTCTGCCCCTCCTGCGGCACGCGGCGCATGGAGGCGAGCGCGGCGCATCTGGTCGACCGGGTCCTGCCCCGCGTGCCGGTGCGCCAATTCGTCCTGACGCTGCCGATCCCTCTGCGACTGCTGCTTGCGGCCCGACCAGGCCTGATCGCGCCAGTGCTGGGCGTGGTGCATCGCCTGCTCGCCCGACATCTTGCAGCGCTGGCGGGGCTGCGCGGCGCCCTCTGCGCGACCGGCGCGGTGACGATCATCCAGCGCTTCGGGTCGGCGGCGAATCTCAATGTCCATTTCCATTGCCTGGCGCTGGACGGCGTCTATCGGGTCGGGAGGGACGGGCGGCCGCGCTTCGTGGCGGCGACGGCGCCGACGCAAAGCCAGTTGCAAGCCCTGCTCGCGGCGATGATCGCGCGGCTGATGCGGCTGTTCGTTCGCCGCGGCGTCGTGGTCGCCGAAGCCGATCGTGCCTGGGTCGAGGATGCGCCGGACCGGGCCGATGACCGGGACATGGCTGCGGCGGACGGACCCTCGGCCTTGCCGATCCTCCATCTCGCCTCGACGACCTATCGCATCGCCACCGGCCCGCATGCCGGCCGCCGCATCGCGACGATCGGCGGCGGCTTCCACGCCGCGGGTTCGGGCAAGGCCAAGCGTCTGTGCGCCGAGATCGGCGGCTTCAGCCTGCATGCGGCGACGCGCTGCCGGGCCGGGGATCGCTTCCGGCTGACGCGCCTGTGCCGCTACGTCACGCGCCCGGCCTTCGCCGACGACCAGTTGAGCTGGGACGGCGCCGCGCGCGTGACGTTC
>CAIOSQ010000466.1 GCA_903860935.1 uncultured Rhodospirillales bacterium
GCTGTCGGGCGGCTTTCTCGCCGCGCATCGGGACGAGATCGTCGCGCTGGTCCGAAACACCGAGGCGCGCGAGCGGAGCACGCATCCGCTGCAGCGGATCATGTCCATCGGCAACGGGGAGACTGACGGCGAACTGGTCGTCACGACGACCGACCTTCATCTGCCGCGCCGCATCGGCCACGCACTGATCGACGCCTTCAAGGGCGACTTGCGCACCCATTACGACGAGGCCGGCTATTTCATGCGGGTCGACTGGCGGCGGGACTGAGCGCGCGGCCCGCGACGTTTCAGGCCACGAGGATCGAGAGAAAGAGCGCGGCGAGCGCACCGGTCGTGAGGATGCGGCGCAGCCGCGGATACCAGTCCGGAGCGATGCCCTCGCCAAGGGTGCGCAGATCGACGCCGAACGCGATCGCGAGGCCAAAGGCGAGCAGCCCGAGTCCGTTGCGGGGCGGCAGCAGAAGCGCGCACCAGGCGATCATGGACGGCGTGACGCCCCAGGCGAGCCGGAGCCAGGATGGCGCGCCCGCCTGGCGCAGCGCCACGCCCCAATGCACGCCGCCAAGGAAGGTCAGGATGACCGCACCATAGGCGACCTGCGCGCGCAGCAGCGTTTCAGGTGCTGCGCCCGCACCGGGAAACAGGGCGAGGCCGAGCGCGCAGGCCCAGAATGGGATCAGCCCGGCGAGGCCGAGCGATCTGGCGGGAAGCGGTATCGAGGCGAGCATCCGAGTGACTCCGTGGGCGGGATGTCGAATCGTCCGCGCGGGTATGGCCGATCTTGCAGGCGCTTTCCAGATCTCGTCGTCGTCCCGCGAACCTTGAGTCGCCGCCACAGGGAAGACTAGGGTGTCGCTCTCCTGGATCCTGGCCGCTTGCGGCCGCAAGACGACATCGAGATGGCCGAAACGATTCTTCGCGCGCCGTTGCGGCTTTTCGGTGCGCTCACGCCCTGGCGCCTCGGATGCTGGGGGATCGCGCTCGTCGTGGCGGCGCCGCTGCTCGGCGTCGTCGCGAGCATGGGCGGCGCCGATGGTGCCACGCTGCGCCATCTCGCCGCGACGACGCTGCCGGAGATCCTCGCGAACACGCTCGCCCTCGCCGTCATCGTCGCGCTCGGCACCGGCATCCTCGGTATCGCGACCGCCTGGCTCGTCACGATGTGCAGGTTCCCCGGATCGCGCACGCTCGAATGGGCCCTGCTTCTGCCGATGGCCATGCCCGCCTACATCATCGGGTATGCCTACACCGATCTCCTCGCCTTCGCGGGACCGGTGCAGACGGCGCTGCGCGAGGTCTTCGGCTGGCGCCGTGGCGCGTACTGGTTCCCGGACATCCAGTCGGTCGGCGGGGCGGGGACGATGTTCGTCCTTGTCCTATATCCCTACGTCTACCTGATGGCGCGAGCTGCGTTTCTCGAGCAATCGGTATGCGTCCTCGAGGCGAGCCGGATGCTCGGTGCGCGGCCCTGGCGCAGCTTCGTCGCGGTCGCGCTGCCGCTGGCCCGTCCCGCGATCGCCGGCGGCGTCGCGCTCGCGCTCATGGAGACTCTCGCCGATTTCGGCACCGTCCAGTATTTCGGTGTCCAGACCTTCACGACCGCCATCTACCGCACCTGGTACGGCATGGGGGACCGCGCCGCCGCGGCCCAGCTCGCCTCCATGCTGCTTGGCGTGGTTCTCGCCCTGCTGGTCATGGAACGGACGTCGCGCGGTCGTGCCCGTTTCCACCATACCTCCCGCCGCTACCGCGCGATCCGGCCGCTCGCCCTGTCCGGGTGGCGCGCCATCGCGGCGGTGCTCGCCTGTGCGACCCCGGTGGTCCTGGGCTTCGTGCTTCCAGTGTGGATGCTGGCACGGCTGCATGCGATCGCCGGAGACCGCATCTCGCCGTCCCTGTTCGCGTCTCTCGCCGCCAACTCTCTCGCCATTGCCGGGCTCGCAGCAGCGATGACCGTCGCGGCCGCGCTCGTGCTCGGCTACGGGCAGCGGCAGGGCGCCAGTCGCTGGACGGCGGTGGCGATCCGCTTCGCGACCATGGGCTATGCCATTCCCGGGACCGTGATCGCGGTCGGCGTGGTGATCTGGCTCGGGCAGTTGGACAACGCCGTCGATCGCTGGGCGCGCGCGACGCTCGGCATTCCGACCGGTCTGCTCCTCTCCGGATCCATCGCCGCCCTGCTCTTCGCCCA
>CAIOSQ010000467.1 GCA_903860935.1 uncultured Rhodospirillales bacterium
CGCCGGCTCGCGATCGGCTCGAGCGGCCAGATCGGCCGCGGCAGCCGCCGCCAGGGCAGGGTCTCGACCTGGGACTGGCCGGGCCCGGTCGTGTCGACGCGGATCACCCGCGAGGCGATCGGCGCGAAATACTGGAAGTTCGACGCGGTCTTGAGCACCGCCATCTTGTAGTCGCAGGGTTCGACGCCGAAGGCCCGATAGACGTCGGGCACGTTGCCGGCGAGGCCGCGCAATTCGCTGACCAGCAGCGTGACCGGTCCGACGTCGAACACGACCGTGCAGCCCATGTCCACCTCGGGCTGCGTGTGGTCGGCGACGCGCACGATGCCGCCGCCGACATGCCGGACGACGCCGGTCACCTCGAGGGGCCGGAAGAACTCCGTCGCCGCGTGCCCGCCCACCGGCAGCGTCACCGTTGCGCCGACCCCGGCCGCCGCGAGCCGGAGCGCGGTGACCGGCTCGATCAGCGGTACCAAAGCGCGGCTGGCGATCTTGAGACGCAGCATCGCCTCGAGGATCAGGTTGCTGTCGCCGGCGGCACCGCCGAACACGGTGTCGCCCGTGTCGCTCAGAACGACGATGCCCGTGGGCGCCGCATCCGCCATGCGCACCGCGTCGTCGATCGACACAGCCTCGCGGACCTGGAAGGCGTCGCGCATCGACCAGGCGAGGTCGGCGAGTTCGTCCGCCAGGCGTTCCGCGAGGGGCTGGTCGCCGTCCGTGACGACGATCGTCGCCCAGCCGCCCTCCGCCACGTCTAGCCAGGGCTGCATCGGATAGTTGGAGGCCTGGAGAACGCGCGGATCGGCGGCCTCCATCGCGCGGGCCCGATCGAACCAGGTCTTCATCGGGTGACGCGAGGTCAGGAACTGTTCCTGATGCGTGACCATCGGGATCTTGCGCCATGCCACCGTCGGCCGTACCTCGCCGGCCGCGATGCGGATCAGCAATTCGGCGCCGATGCGGCCGGTGTCGAAGGGATCGTGCGGCTGCGTGCGGTGGCCGACGATCGCCGTCGAGAGATCGATCATGCGCTGCGTCACGTTGGCATGATGATCGAGCGACACGACGATCGGCACGTCCGGCCCCAGAACCTCGCGGCAGATCGCGAGCTGCGCGCCCTCGACGTCGTCGACGCCCTCCGCGGCGCAGGCGCCGTGGAGCTGCAGCGCCAGCCCGTCGATGCGTCCGGCGCGTCGCAAGCCGTCGCGGATGCGCGCCTCGAAGAACAGCCGGCACTCGGTGGTGATGCGCCCGCCCGCCGTGGCCCAGCCGCGGGTGATCGGAACCGATTCGATCGCGCGGCCCGACGCCTGGACCGCGGCGAGATAGCCGCCGACCTGCCCGATATCGCCCAGCTTCTCGAAGATCTCCGCGCCATCGTAGAGGCCGAAGGCGCGGAAATCGCGCATCGTCGTCGGCACCGGATTGAAGTCGTTGGTCTCCTGACCGATGTTGATGAGCGCGAGGCGCATGGCTGGTTTTCCCTTCGAAAGCGGCGGCCCCCGGGCCGCGTTGTGCGCGGCGGACGCTGCGGCGTCACGCCGGGTGATGGGTTTCGGCGAGGCCGTGAACGGGCGTCTCGATCCCGGCGTGGCGGGCCTTCAGCTGCAACGCCAGGATCGACGAGAAGAACCGGGCCTGGGCGAGATTGCCGCCCATGAACCACAACCCCTCCTGACGCGTCGGCTTCCACATGTTGCGCAATTCGCCCTCCCAGGGGCCAGGATCCTTCGCGGTATCCGATCCCAGGCCCCAGCATTTTCCGACCTTGTCGGCGACCTCCTGGCTGATCAATCGCGCGGCCCAGCCATTCATCGAGCCGTAGCCCGTCGCATAGATGATCAGATCCGCCGGCACCTCGCTGCCGTCGGTGAGCACGAGACCGGTCGCGGTGACGCGTGCCACGCCGACGCGGCTGCGCAGCTTGATGCGACCGTCCGCGATCAGCGCCGAGGCGCCGACATCGATGTAGTAGCCCGACCCGCGCCGCGCGTATTTCGCGGATATGCCGGAATTGTCCTCGCCGAAATCGAGCATGAAGCCGGCCCGCTCCAGCCTGGCATAGAAATCCGCGTCATGCGCGCGGATCAAATCATAGATGGGGGCGCTGCGCTCGGGCACGAGGCGGTGGGGCACGGATGCGGCGAGGATGTCGGCGACCTCGGTCGTGACACCACGCTCCAGCGCGTCCTCGGACCACAGCGTGCTCCAGGTGAACGCCATGAGGGTTTCGGAGCGGACGACCGTCGTGGAGGACCGCTGGATCATCGTCACGTCCGCACCGTGCTCCCAGAGGTCGGCGCAGATGTCGTGCGCGGAATTGTTCGAGCCGACGACGACGCAGCGCTTGCCCGCGTAGGCCGCGCCGGAGCGATGGCGGCTCGAATGATGCTGCTCGCCGCGGAACTGGTCCATGCCCGGGAAATCCGGCATCTCGGGAACGCCGGCCATGCCGGTCGCCAGGACGAGATGCCGCGGTCGCAGCGTGACCGGCGTGCCGGCGCGATCGACCTCGACGATCCATTCCCCGGCCGCGGCGTCGTAGCGCGCGCCGGTGCAGGTCGCGGAGGTCCAATAATCCAGCTCCATCACGCGCGCATACATCTCGAGCCAGTCGGCGATCTTGTCCTTTGGCGAGAAGACCGGCCAATGGTCGGGGAACGGGATGTACGGAAGATGGTCGTACCAGACGGGATCATGGAGGCAGAGCGACTTGTAGCGCTGCCGCCAGCCGTCCCCGGGGCGTGCGTTGCGTTCGAGCACGATGGTGGGAACGTCGAGGCGGCGCAGCCGCGCCGCGAGCGCCATGGCGCCCTGTCCGCCGCCGACGATGACGCAGAAGGGTTGGCGGGTCGTCCCGAGCTCGCGCTCTTCTTCCTGGCGCCGTTCCAGCCAGGTCCTGCGGCCCCGTTCGATGCCATGCACGACGCCGGTCTCGCGTGTGCGGCCGCGCTTTTCCTCGTGGCCGTGCAGCGCCGCCAGCGTCGTCAGCAGGGTGAAGCCCCTGCCATCCTTGAGACGCAGATGTCCGCGACCGCGACCCTGCGCAGTCTCGAACGTGATCGCGGTCTCGATGACGCCATCCGTCTCGGTCGTCGGCCCAGCTAAGGCGAAGCCGCGCGGCGCGGTGCGCGCGAGCGTCGCCGCGAGCATCGCCGCGATCTCGTCCGTGCCCTCGCAGGTGCGGATGTTCCAGGTGAAGGCGAGCATGTCGCGCCAGAAGCAGCGCGCGCCGAACAGCGCCGTCGCCGCCGGGATGTCCTGGCCGGCCAGCGCCGCCTCGAGCCGCGCAAGCCAGTCGCGCGCGCGCGCTTCGGGAGATGGATCGGACATCGTGGCCTCGTCTCGGTCGCGGAAATCGCGTTGCAGCATCACGCCTTTTCGATGTCCGCCACAAGCATGTCGCGCAGTTCGGCGGTCACCTCCGGCCGGACGCCGAACCAGAGTTCGAAGCCGCGCACGGCCTGATGCAGCAGCATGTCGAGGCCGTTGGAGGTGGCGAAGCCGCGGCGCTCGGCCGCGCGCAGCAGCGTCGTGCGCAACGGAATGTAGACCGCGTCCGCAATCACCGCGCCATCGGGCATCGGCGACAGATCGATCGCGAGTTCGGGCTGGCCTTTCATGCCGAGCGAGGTCGAATTGGCGAGCAGCGTCGCGCCGGCGAGCAGGGACGGCAGGTCCGCCCATCCCGCCGGGTGGACGCGCGCGCCGAAGCGCTCACGGAACGCGGCGGCGCGTTCAGGCGTTCGGTTGACGACATGCACGCGCGCGACGCCGCGCTCCAGCAGCCCGTGGACGATGGCGCGACCGGCGCCGCCGGCGCCGAGCACGACCGCGTCGCCACCGCGACGGTCCCAGCCGGGTGCGCAGGAATCGAGCGCCGCGATGAAGCCTTCGACGTCGGTGTTGGTGGAACGGAGCTGCCCATCCTCGAACCACAAGGTGTTCGCGGCGCCGACCGTCTGTGCGCGTTCGTCGGGCCGGGACAGGGCGAGCGCGGCCTCCTTGTGCGGGATGGTGACGTTCGCCCCGGCATATCCGTTCGCGGCGAGGTTCGACACGAAGTCCGTGAAATCCTCCGGTGCGATCTCCTCGGCGCGGTAGTCGCCGTCGATCCCGTAGCGACGCAGCCAGTAGCCATGAAGCTTCGGCGAGCGCGAATGCCTCGCCGGATATCCGATCACGCAGGCCGCGCGCCGAGCCGTCGCCATGCCGAAATCCTCCCCTGTCTCAATCCCGGCCCATGAACGCGGCCACGTCGACCGGCGCTCCGGTGCGTGCCGACTCCGCGATCGCGAGCGTCGTCGCGAGCGTGCGCGTACCGCCCAGCCCGTCGAGGACCGGTTCCTCCAGCCCGCGGATGACATGCGCGAAGTTGCGCATTTGCTCGTGATAGGCGTCGGCCAGCGCGACATGGACGTTGCGCCGGGTCAACTCGACGTTCCAATCCTCGCGCCCAGGCTCGTGCCAGCGATGCGTCAAGGTCGGCACCGCGAGCGAACCGCGCGTCCCGGCGACCATGAAGCAATCCTCGGTGTCGTGCGGGCGCAGCGGATTCTCGCGCGATCCCCATTCCCAGGCCCAGGGCGCCGAGACCGCGTCGGACACCAGCAGCGTGCCCAGCGCGCCGCTGCGGAACCGCAGCACGGCCGCGGCCGTGTCTTCGACCGGGAAGCCGCGTGCCGCGTTCGCGCTCATCGCCTGCACCGTCGCCACGTCGCCGCAGAGCATGCGCAGGCAATCGATGTCGTGGATGGCGTTGATCAGGATCGGACCGCCGCCCGGCTCGCGCCGCCATGCGACGTCGAAATAGGGCTTGGGCTTATGGTTGAGCCACAACCCGTTCGCGGCGATCACCTGCCCGATGCCGCCGGACTGGATGATCTCCGCAGCCTTGCGCATGATGGGATTGTGCCGGCGCTGGTGACCGACCAGCACGGGCACGCGCGCCGCGGCCGCCGCATCGACCAGACGAAGTGCCGCCGCCACCGAATCCGCGATCGGCTTTTCGACCAGGATCGCGATGCCGCGCGCGACGCAGGCGAGGCCCACGCTCTCGTGCAACTGATTGGGGACCGCGACGATGGCGCCATCCGGGCGGAGCCGGTCGAGCATCTCCGCGATGTCGGCGAATACGGGATAGCCGAGGCTGCGACCTTCCTCCGCCGCGGCGGGCGACGGATCCGCGACCCCCGCGAGCGTGTAGTCCGGATGGCCGGCCCGCAGGACCTCGATATGCTTGCGGCCGATCAGGCCGGCGCCGATCACGGCTATGCGCGAGGCTGTCATTGCTTTTTCCCCTTTCGAATGCACGGGCGGGACACGCGCATCAGTAGGTCGCGCGGCCGCCGGTGATGTCGAACACGAAGCCGGTGGTGAAGCTGCAGGCAGGGCTCGCGATCCAGGCCGCCATCTCGGCGATCTCGTCGACCTGCACCAGGCGCCCCATCGGGATCTTCGCCTTCATGCGCGCGATATGGTCGTCGGTCATGCCCTTGAGCAGGTCGGTCTCGGTCAGCGCCGGCGCGATGCAGTTCACCGTCACGCCGCAATCGGTCAACTCCTTCGCGAGCGCCTTCGAGAAGCCGATCACGCCGGCCTTCGCGGCGGAATAGGCGGCGATGTAGGGAACGCCCTCCTTGCCCGCGATCGAGGCGATGGTGACGATGCGCCCGTAGCCGTTGGCGCGCATGTGCTTCGCCGCCTGGCGGCTGGCGTAGAACACCGCCGTCATGTCGATCGCGACGACGCGGTCCCAGTCCTCGAGCGGATAATCCCAGGACGGCGCGATCGGCCCATTGATGCCGGCGTTGTTGACCAGGATCTCGACCCGGCCAAAGCGTGCCACGGCATCGTCGAAGGCCTTCGCCACCGCGCCATGGTCCGCGACGTCGACCTGCGCCGCATGCGCGGGCACGAACGCGTCGCTGCCATCGGCGAGCGGCGCGAGGTCACGGTCCCAGACGACCACCCGGCAACCGCGTTCCGCGAGCAGGCGGGCGATGGCGCGGCCGATGCCGCGGGCCGCGCCGGTGACGATGGCCGTCTGGCCGTCGAGCCGGGTCTTCTCCGGCATGTCCGCGCCGGTCATGCGGGGCGGCGCGCCTTGATCAGCCCGGCCATCGCCTCGACGGCGAGTGGATAACCGGTCACGCCGAAGCCGCACATCATCGCGGTCGCAACCGGCGTGACGTACGACACGTGGCGAAACGCTTCGCGCTGATGCGGGTTCGAGATGTGCAACTCGATGATCGGGCACTTCACGTTCTTGAGCGCGTCGAGGATCGCGACCGAGGTATGGGTCAGGGCCGCGGGATTGATGACGATGCCGTCGGCGCCATCGATCGCCTCGTGGATCCACTCGACGATCTGGCCCTCGTAGTTCGACTGCCGGAACGAGACGACATGGCCGAGCGCGCGGGCGCGGTCGTGGCACATCTGCTCGACCTCGGCGAGGCGGGTTGAGCCGTAGATATGGGGCTCGCGGGTCCCGAGCAGGTTCAGGTTGGGACCGTTGAGGACAAAGATCGGGTTCGACATGCTGTCTCCTTGACCAGTCTTGCGCGCCGGTTCAGCGGCCACGCAGATAGTCCCGCGTGGTCCGGACCATGAGGCCGGTGCGCGCCGCGGGATCGAGCGCCGGAAACTGTCCGGCCAGGGGAATTTCGAGCCCGAGCGGAAGGCCGTCGGGCAAGGCGGCGATCAGATCTTGAAGGCCAAGCCCACCATGCCCGGGAAGCATCCGGGCCGTGCGCGCCTCGGTCGCGAGCGCCGCGGTGCCCGTCGGCGGGGTGGCGGGCGCGTCGCAGAGTTGTACCGTGCCGATCCATCGCGCTTCGGTCGCGGCGATCGCGGCGATCGGCGTGCCGGAGCGGAACACGTGCAGCGCGTCGATCAGGACATGGCCGTTGGGCCGGTCGGCGGCCTGGACGACGCCGAGGGCGTCGGCGAGGGTCGCGACCGCACGGAAGGGCATGAATTCGAGGTCGACGGCGATCCCCAACGGCCGCGCGATGTCGCACAGCGCCGCGAACTGGTCGGCGAGCATCGCCCGGTTGGCGTCGTTGCCCGAGACAGCGAGCCGCGACGCGCCGAGTTCGGCGCCGATCTCGAGCGCGGTCCGGTGATCCGCCGGTCGCAATCCGGCCGCCAGCGCGATCATCTCGATGTAGAGGATGCCGATCCCCGCATCCCGCAGGTGGCGGCGCAGCGCGGCGCGTTCGCCGGGCGTGCCGAGCGGATAGGCGGTTCCGCCCGGGATCGCCGGAATGGTCCGCAGCCCGATGCTGGCGAATCCGGCGCGTGCGGCGACCTCGGCGAGGACGTCCGGCGTCAGGTCGAGTTCGCTCAGATGCGCGAGGGAGAGCGGTGTCAGGTCGTCGTACAGGGCCAAGGTGCCGGATCCGGTTCGAGGCGCCGACCCTAATCGCTCGGCCGCTTCCGGGGAAAGGCGAAACGCGCACCGGTTGTCTGCGCGGCCCGGTCTTGCGAAAGTGCCGCCATGACCGATCCCTATGAGACGCTCGGGGTGGCGCGCGACGCCTCCGAGGACCAGATCCGCGCGGCCTATCGCCGCCTCGCGAAACTCCACCATCCCGACCTTAATCCGGGCAAGCGCGGCGCCGAGGACCGGTTCAAGCAGATCTCCGGTGCCTATGCCCTGCTCTCCGATCCGGAGAAGCGTGGGCGATTCGATCGCGGCGAGATCGATGCGAGCGGCGCCGAGCGCGCACCGCCGCGCGGCGCCGGCGCTGGAGCGGGCGGGCGCGGCTTCAACGCCGAGGATTTCGAGGGTCTTTTCGCGCGCGCTTTCGGCAATCGTCGGCGCCGGGCGGCGGCCCGAACCGCCGGCGAGGACATGCGCTGCGAGATCTTCGTGCCGTTCCTGGAGGCGGCGAACGGCGCGGTCCAGCGGGTCACGCTGCCCGATGGCCGTGTCCTCGACATCAGGATCCCGGAGGGGTTCGAGGATGGCCAGATCCTGCGCCTCAAGGGCAAGGGGCATCCGGCGGAGGACCCGGCAGCGCAGGCTGGCGATGCGCTCGTCACCGTCCATGTCGTGCCGCACCGATTCTTCGAGCGCCAGGGCAACGACATCTTCCTCGAATTGCCGGTCACCTTGCAGGAGGCAGTCCTCGGTGCGCGGATCGAGGTGCAGACCATAAAAGGCCCGGTCACCCTCGCCATCCCGCCGGCTTCGGGTCAGGGTACCAAGCTACGCCTCAAGGGCCGTGGCATCGCGGGCGGCGACCAGTATGTCGAACTGAACGTCGTCCTTCCCGAACGTCCGGAACCCGAACTGGCGGATTTCCTCAAGGGTTGGAAGCCGCGCCATCCTTTCGATCCGCGCCGTGGCGGCCTCGGCGGCGCGTAGGCGCTGCGACGTCCTGGCAGGGTCCAAGCGCGGCGGCGATTGACGCGGCGCATGGTGGCGGGGGCATGGCCGGGGTGATCTGGCCTCGCCGTGCCGACGCCCCCCGCTCCGTCCCCGACCATCGACAGCCGAGACCGTTTCCGTGCGCCACCCGCGGGGCGCCGATGAGCGCGGATCGCGATTTCGGCGTCCAGTTGACGACCGAGGTGCCGCGGCTGCGGGCCTTCGGTGCCTCGCTCTCGGGGTCCGCAAGCGCAGCCGACGATCTCGTCCAGGAGACGCTCGCCAAGGCCTGGAAGCATCGCGGCAGTTTCGCGCATGGCACGAACCTGCGCGCCTGGCTGTTCACGATCCTGCGCAACACGTTCCGGTCCCAGCGGCGCAAGCTCGGTCGCGAGATCGGCGACGACGGGCGCTTCGCCGAGAGGCTTTCGGCCCCGGCGCGCCAGCACGGGCATCTCGACATGGTCGCGATGCGCGCCGCCCTGAGGCGACTTCCCCGCGACCAGCGCGAGGCGGTCATTCTCGTCGGCGTGGTGGGGTGCTCATACGAAGAGGCGGCCGCGATCTGCGCCACCGCCGAGGGCACGGTGAAGAGCCGCGTCAACCGCGCGCGGCGGCGCCTCGCCAGCATGCTCGATATCGCACCGGGAAGCGCGCATGGGCCGACGCCGGCCGATCTGGCGATACTCGGTCGCCCCATCGGGGACAGCCCGGGCCGCCGCTAGGAATCGACAGTCGTTCACACTTTCTGTGCCGACCCGCGCTAAACTGGGAAAAATGCGCGGCATTGGGCCGCGCTGCTTCTCTTCGCGGGGATCTGGCGCGCGATGGCTGGGCTCAAGATCGGCACCTTCATGGTGGCCCTGGCGCTGCTATGCGCCGGGGTTGCGTTCACGCTTGGCGGTCTCGCCGTCGCGGCGGCGAGCTGGCTCGGCGCGAGCGCGATCCTGGCTGGCGTCGTCCTGGCGGCTGGCATCGCCGGCGGGGCGGCCTGGGGCGCGGTGCGTGGCCTGGGGGCGCGGCTGGACGGTCTCGTGGATGCGGCGGCGCGGCTGGCCCGCGGCGATACGGTCGGGTCGCTGCCCGTGGCAGGAGGCGGCGACGAACTGGGGGCTTTGGCGGGATCCCTCTGCGCGCTGCGAGACGAGGCGCTTCGGGTCGCGACACAGCGTCGCGTGGCCGCGGATCTTTCGGACATTGCGCGCGAGCTTCAGTCCGCCGAGGGGTTCAGCGACCTCGTCGAGAGGTTCTTCGCCTGCCTCGCGCCCAAGGTCGGGCTCGGCCACGGCGCCTTCTATCTTGCGGAGGGGACGACGACGACGCTGCGGATGGTCGGGGGGTACGCGCTGCTGCCCGATCGCGACGCCGGTCGGTCCTTCGCGCGCGGCGAGGGACTGGTCGGGCAATGCGCGGCGGATCGTCGTCCGCTCGTCCTGACCGACCTGCCGGACGATTACGTGCGGATCGGATCGGGGCTGGGAGACGGCCGCGCGCGCTGCCTCGCGCTGATCCCGGTGACCCGCAAGGACCGTGTGCTCGCGGTGGTCGAACTCGCCCTGCCCGCGGCGCCCGGCGACCCCGAACGGGAGCTGCTCGACGGCATCGTTCCCATCCTCGCCACCAGCCTCGAGATCCTCGAGCGCACGATGCGGACGTCGCTGCTGCTCGTGGAGTCCCGCCAGCAGGCCGACCGGATGGCGAAGCAGGCGGCCACGCTGGCCGAGCAGACAGCGGAGCTGGAGGCGCGCGAGAAGGCCGTCAAGGCGACCGAAACCTGGTTCCGCAGCATCATCGAGATCGCGCCCGCCGGCATGCTGGTCACCGACCAGCAAGGGCAGGTGATCATGGCCAATCCGCATGCCGAGCGGATCTTCGGCTACAGCCCCGGCGAACTCGACGGCTTTGCGCTCGAGGCGCTGATGCCGGAGATACCGCCTGAAGTTCTCGCCGCGGGGAGCGTCCAGGCGGACGCCGGCGTGCCCATTCCCATGAACGACGAGGCGATGGTCGAGACCACGGGCCTTGCGAAGGACGGGGGGCGGATCGCGCTCGAACTCGGCGCGTCCGCGCTTCCCGAGATCGATGGCTGGGGACGCTGCATCTGCGTCTCGGTCCGCGACATCGGCTACCGCAAGGCCGCCGAGGCACGGCTCGCCGAGCAGCGCCAGGCGCTGCAGGACATTCTCGACAACAGCCCCGTCGCCGTCGCCTTCTCCGCTAAGGGCGTGTTCCGCTACGTCAATGCCCGCGCGAAGGAGATGCTGGGCATAGAGGTCGGCGGTTCGGCGCGCGACCACTATGCCGACGAAGCATCCCGCGAACGCGTCCGTTCGCGGCTCGCCGAACGCGGCATCGTCCGCGGCGAGGAGGTGGCGCTTGTCGACCGCAATGGGCGGGGCATCCTCGCCCTCGCGACCTTCATGCGCTTTTCCTACGAGGGACAGCCAGGGGTGTTGTCCTGGTCGCTCGACATCACCGATCAGAAGGTGGCGCAGGCGGAGATGCGGCGGGCGAAGGAACTGGCCGAGGACGCGACGCGGGCCAAGAGCGAATTCCTCGCCAACATGAGCCACGAGATCCGCACGCCCATGAACGGCGTGGTGAGCATGGCCGAGATGCTCGCCGCCACAGAACTGGACCCCGACCAGCGCGATCTCGCGCGGGTCATCCTGTCCTCCGCGGAATCGCTGCTCACCATCATCAACGACATCCTTGATTTCTCGAAGATCGAGGCGGGTCGTCTCGGTCTCGAAAGCCTGTCCTTCGACCCGCACGACGTGGTCGAGGGCATCTGCGACCTGATGGCGCAGAAGGCGCAGGAAAAGGGGCTTGGCTTCCATCTGGGCGCCGATCCGGCGATCCCCGTCTCGGTGCGCGGCGATCCCAATCGTCTGCGCCAGATCCTGCTCAACCTCGCAGGCAATGCGGTGAAGTTCACCGAGCGTGGCGACGTCACGATCCGCGTCAGCCTCGCTGCACCCGCCGCCGCCGCCGCGCGGCTACGTTTCGAGGTCGAAGATACAGGCATCGGCCTGACCGACGATCAGGTCGCGAAGCTGTTTCGGCCCTTCGAGCAGGGTGACCTGTCCACATCGCGCCGGTTCGGCGGCACCGGGCTCGGCCTGTCGATCTGTCGGCGGCTCGCCGAGTTGATGGGCGGCCGGATCGGGGTGCGCTCCGCCGCGGGGCGCGGCGCGACGTTCTGGGTGGAACTTCCTTTCGACGTCGTCGACGCGACGCCGCGCCGTCCGCTGGTGTCGATCGCCGACGTGGCCTTGGTCACCTTCGGCTTCGACAGGATCGATGCCGAGGCGATTGACGCCTATGCCGCGGCGGGTGGCCTGGTCCCGCCGCGCCACGTCGCTGCCGCCGAAGGCGCCGCCGCCATGGATCGGCCGGGAGGCGCGGACGGCCCCGTTGTGGCGCTCGCCATGCTGACCGATCCCGTCGTCGGTCCGGCTCTCGTCGCCCGCCTCGCCGCCCATAGCCCAGCGCCCGCGGCGATCATCGGCGCGGCGCCGCGCGCGATGCTGTCCACCATCGCGACCGTGAAGGGCGCCGGCGCCGACATCGTCCTGCCGCTGCCGGTGTCGTGCCGGGGGCTCTGGAACGCGATCGCAGTCGCGACCGGACGGCTGGCGGGCGATGGCGGCCGCGCGGAAGCCGCGGGGCCGACAGAGACCTGGGCGCCACCCCCGATCGAGGCCGCGCGCGCGGCCGGCACACTCATCCTGGTCGCCGAGGACAACCAGACCAACCAGCAGGTGATCCGTCGTCTGCTCGGACGCCTCGGTTTCGCTCATGAAGTCGCCGAGGACGGTGTCGAGGCGCTCGCGATGTATGGGCGCGGCCAATACGGGATGCTGCTGACGGATTGCCATATGCCGCGCATGGACGGTTTCGAACTGGCGACGATGGTCCGTGGTCGGGAGACCGGCTCGGGCAAGCGCATGCCGATCGTGGCGTTGACCGCCGACGCGATCGTGACCACCGAGCGCCATTGCCTCGATGTCGGCATGGACGAGGTCCTCACCAAGCCGATCCGCGCCGAGCGACTCGCCGCGGCGGTCGCGCGCTGGCTGCCCCGCGCGCTGGATCTGCGTCAGCCACGCGGCGCGTCGACATCGGTCTACGATTCGCCGTCGTCTCCGGCGTCCGAACAGGCACCGCCGATGGGTGGGCAGCCTGGCATCGACCCTGCGATCCTCGACGTCACGCGACTCGAGGAGACGTTCGGTGGGTTCGACGACGAGGCGCGCAGCTTCCTCGGCGATTTCGTCGAGGATGCCGGCGGCATGGTCGACAAGGTCGAGCGCGCCCTGGCCGCCGGCCAGTCCAAGCTTGCGCGCGATGAGGTGCATGCGCTGAAAGGGGCGTCGCGTTCGCTCGGCGCGGTCGCACTCGGCGACGCGGCGAGCGAGGTGCAGGACCTCATCGATCGCGGCGCGCCGGGCCAGGCGACGCTCGCCGTCGTACGCCTGCGTGCGGCGCGCGAGGCCTTGGCGCGTCTGGTTGGCGCATCCATCGCGGCAATGTGAGACAGAGCGGAGTTCGGGGAATGAGTTCTTTCATGTACGGCAGGCTGCGCATCCTCATCGTCGAGGACGAAGGCTACACGCGCCGCGTCATCCGCGGCCTGCTGCGGCAGAGCGGGGTGCGCGAGATCGCCGAGGCCGAGGATGGCGGAAAAGGGTTCCTGGAACTGCTTCAGTTCCGGCCCCATCTCGTCTTCTGCGATATTCACATGGAACCAGTCGATGGGCTGGAATTCGTGCGCATCGTCCGCGCCGCCGAGTCCAAGGTCATCGCCGAGACGCGCATCATCTTCCTGACGGCGGATGCCCAGCGCGATACCGTGATGTCGGCCAAGGAACTGAATATTGACGGATATCTGGTGAAACCGGTGTCGCTCAACCGGCTCCAGGCCAAGCTGCACGAGACGATCCTGCTCAATCCCGAACTCCACTGAGCGGCCGCCGGCGTCGCGACCGCTTGCCACCTTCGCGAGACGCCCTAGTCTTGCGGCATGCCCGGGAAAATCGGGCGCCAAAATTCAGGGAGTTCGCATGTCCAGGAACCGTCATGCCCTTGCGCCGTCGCGGCGCCAGATCGTCGTCACCGGCGCCACCCTAGCCGGCGCCTTGGCCGCCCCGCGTATCGGTGGCGCGCAGGCGCGTCCCGTGCGCATCGGCCTTCTGCACCCGGTGACCGGCTTCGTCGCCTATAGCGGCGCGCAGTCGCGCCTTGGCGGACAGATCGCGATCGACGAAGTGAATGCCGCCGGCGGCATCAGGTCGATGGGCGGCGCGAAGCTCGAAGCGATTCTGGGCGACACCCAGGCGAAGGTCGAGATCGGCGTCGCCGAGGTCGAGAAGATGAACGAGGCCGGGGTCGCTGCGATCGTCGGCTGCTTCCAGAGCGCCATCGTCCTTGCAACCACCCAGGCGGCCGCGAAATACGGCATCCCCTACGCGGTCGATGTCGGCGCGTCCGACCTGATCACCTCGCGCGGACTCAAGAACGTGTTCCGTCTCAAGCCCGGGTTCGGCAAATGCGTCGACGAGGCGATCAAGGCCCTGGGCGGAATCAACGGCGCCGCCGGCGGCATCGCCAAGAGCGCCGTGATCGTCCATGAGAGCTCCGAGTTCGGCACCGGGACGGCGAAGCTGCTGGCCGACCGGCTTCCGGGCATCAACGTCGAGGTCAAGGAAGTCATCAAGCACGACAACCCGACGCGCAATTTCGACAATGTCGCGCTGCGTATCCGCTCGCTGAAACCCGACGTTCTGATGATGTCGAACTACCAGAACGAGTATGTGCTGCTGGCGCGTACGCTCCACCAGCAGAAGGTCGACCTCGCGGGAATGTTTTCCGTTCTGGGCGGCGGGTTCAACTACAAATTCGCCAAGGACCTGCCCGACGTCGCCGAACACATGATGGACTACAATCATTGGTTCGCGCCGACCAATCCCAAGGCGCAGGCGATGAAGAAGAAGGTGGAGGCGATGGGCACGCTGTTCACCTTCGAGGTCTATCTTGCCTACAACGCGGTCAAGTTGATCGCCGACGCGCTGGAGCGCGCGGGTTCGGCCGACAAGGAAAAACTGACGGCGGCGCTGGCGGCGTCGACGTGGTCGGATCATTTCATGCCCTATGGCGCGACGCGGTTCGTCGATGGCCAGAACCAGGGCGGAGAGGCGGCTGCGCTCCAGGTCCAGAAGGGCGACATCGAGGTCGTCTATCCGGCGCAGTTCGCTTCGGCGAAGCCCGTCTTCCCCAAGCCGAAATTCGGCTGAGCGGCGATCCGCCGGCCCGGTTGCGAAGCCGGGCCGGCGGACGCGGCGGGCGATCACGCCGATATGCTGAACTTCGACATCGTCCTCGCGGGCACCGTCAACGGCCTCGCGGCCGGCGCGATCTACGTGCTCGTCGCCGTCGGCCTGACGCTGATCTACGGCGTCCTCCACATCATCAATTTCGCGCATGGCAGCCTTCTGATGCTCGCCATGTACGCGGTCTTCTTCCTGTTCACCCGGGCGCGAATCGATCCGTATCTCGCGCTTCCGCTCGTCGTTGCCGGCAGCTTCGCCCTCGGTTATGTGCTCTACCGGTTCCTGATCGGTCGCTTCGCGCACGGGAAGGACGAGAACATCCTTCTGATCACGCTCGGCCTGTCGATCATCCTCGATAATCTCGCCCTGTTCTTCTTCACCGGCGACACCCAGACGATCGACGTTCCGCATGCGAGCGGCATCGTCGAGATCGGGCCGGCCTTCCTGCCCAAGGCCAAGGTGATCGCCTTCTTCGCGGCGCTGGGGCTGTGCGCGGCGCTCGGCGCGTATATCGGCCGCAGCGACATGGGCAAGGCGATCCGTGCCGTGGCGCGCGAGCGTCAGGGCGCGCGTCTCGTCGGCATCGACGTCGAACATGTCTTCGCCGTGTCCTACGGGATCGGGATCGCCTGTCTCGGCGCCGCGGCGTGCCTGCTGATGCCGAGTTTCTACGTCTCGCCAAGCTCCGGCCATGCCTTCGTCCTCATCGCCTTCACGACCGTCGTGCTCGGCGGAATGGGCAGCTTCCTTGGTGCGCTTCTCGGTGGTTTCGTGATCGGGATCACGGAGTCCCTCGGCGGGTTGTTCCTGGGCGAGCAGCTCGGACAGATCGGCATCTCGCTGATCTTCATCCTCATCCTGCTGCTGCGGCCGACCGGCCTCTTCGGTGGCGGACGATGAACGCGCGGCGCATCGTCGCGGTCTTCGGCGCGGCGCTCGTGGCGGCGTTCGCTCTGCCGTTCGTCCTGCCCTCGAACTACGCCGTGAATGTCGCGGCGATGATCCTGTTCACGGCGTTCCTGGGGCAGTCCTGGAACATCGCCGGTGGATTCGCGGGTCAGACCTCCTTCGGACATGTCGTGTTCTTCGGCACAGGCGCCTATGCGTCGACCATCCTGCAGGTGGCCTGGGGCTGGAATCCGTGGCTGGGATGGATCGCGGCGGCGCTCGCCGGCGGGGTCGTCGGGCTCGCGATTGGCGCATTGGCCTTCCGGGCCGGGCTTCGCGGATCGTATTTCGCGCTTGTCACGCTCGCCTTTGCCGAGGTCTTCAGGATCCTCGCCAATTCGGCGGAGTTCACGCGCGGCGGGCTGGGAATTCTGATCCCCTCGGATCCGCGCGCCGCGAACCTGCAGTTCAAGGATCCCGTGTGGTTCTATTGGATCGCGCTGGCGCTGCTCGCGCTGTCCCTCGCCGTTGCCGCATGGCTCAAACGCTCGCGCTTCGGCGCCCAGCTCGCGGCGATCCGGGAGAACGAGGATGCGGCCCGCGCGCTGGGCATCGACGTCTTCCGCGCGAAGACGATCTGCCTCGGGATCTCCGGCGCGATGGCCGCGGCGGGCGGGACCTTCTATGCGCAGAAATATCTCTACGTCGATCCGTCCATCGCCTATGGCGTCGAGAAATCCGTCGAGATGCTCCTCGTGAGCATGATCGGCGGGGCGGGAACCGTGTTCGGCCCGCTCGTCGGCGCGGCGGTGCTTGGCGGGGTCGGCGAGATCACGCGCAGCTTCGCCGCAGGGCAGGGGCTCAGCCTTGTCGTCTACGGTGCGATCCTGGTCGCGATCGTGGCTTGGCTGCCCGACGGGCTGATCGGCGTGTTCGCGCGGCGCGGTGGCGCCAGGCGGGGTCGCGATGCTTGATGTGCGCGGACTGTCCCGCGCATTTGGCGGTCTCAAGGCGGTCGACGCCGTGGACATCGACGTGCCGCAAGGCGCGATTGTCGGCCTGATCGGTCCGAATGGCGCTGGCAAGACGACCTGCTTCGCGGCAATCGCCGGCTTTGTGCAGCCGGATTCGGGCAGCGTCCGGCTCTCCGGGACCGACATCACCGGCTGGGCGCCGCATCGCATCGCGGAACTCGGAATGGTGCGCACCTTCCAGATTACCCAGCCCTTCGCGCGGCTGAGCGTGCGCGAGAACGTGATGGTGGGCGCCTATCTGCGCCATCCGCGCCGTGCCGAGGCGCTGCGCGCCGCCGAGCGTGTCGCCGCGCGGGTCGGCATGGGCGGCATGCTCGACATGCGGGCTGGCGACCTGACCGTCGCCGGTCGCAAGCGGCTGGAATTGGCGCGTGCCCTCGCGACCGAGCCGCGGCTGCTGCTGCTCGACGAGGTCATGGCGGGTCTCAATCCGACCGAGATCGACGAGATCGTCGGCATCGTGCGGAATATTCGCGCCGATGGGATCACGATCCTGATGATCGAGCACGTCATGCAGGCCGTGATGAGCCTCGCCGAACGGATCCACGTGCTCAACCAGGGACGGATCATCGCGCGCGGCGCGCCGGCGGAGATCGCGGCGGACCGTGTGGTCGTCGAGGCTTATCTGGGGCAGGGCGCGGCGGCACGCCTCGCGGGCGGTGCCCATGGCTGACGACGCGATCCTGCAGGTGCGCGACCTGCGCGCGGGATACGGTCCGGTCGAGATCCTGCGCGGCGTCGACCTCGATGTCCGCGCGGGAGAAATCGTCGCGTTGCTCGGCAGCAACGGCGCCGGCAAGTCGACCCTCAACAACGCGCTGTCCGGGATCTTCCGTCCGTTCGGTGGCTCGATCCGCTTCATGGGCGCCGAGATCGCCGGCGCGCCGGCGGCGCGCATCGTCGAGGTGGGGCTCGTCCAGGTTCCGGAGGGCCGCCGCGTCTTTCCGAATCTGAGCGTTCGGGAGAATCTTGAACTCGGCAGCTATCGGCGCGGTCGTGCCAACCGTGCGCGCAACCTCGAGCGCGTGGTCGGGATCTTTCCGCGCCTCGCCGAGCGCGCCGGGCAGGCCGCCGGCACGCTGTCGGGTGGCGAGCAGCAGATGCTGGCCATCGGTCGGGGATTGATGACCGAACCGCGGCTGCTCATCCTCGACGAACCGTCGCTCGGCCTGTCGCCGCTGCTGGTCGAGGAGATGTTCGCGCTGATCCGGCGGCTCAACGCCGACGGGCTCGCCATCCTCCTGGTCGAGCAGAACGTCGTCCAGTCGCTGGCCATCGCCCGGCGGGCCTATGTCCTGGAACATGGCCGCATAGCATTGTCCGGGCCGGCGGCCGAACTGGCGGGCGATCCGGCGCTGAGGCGCAGCTATCTCGGCCTGTGAGCGGCCTCAGGCAGAGGCATGCTCGCGCGCTGCTTCCGCGAGAAAATCCCAGACATAGGCGGCGAAGGACCGGCGGACCTCCAGCCTGAAGCTGGCCGGCTGGTGACGCCACAGAACGATCTCCGCCTTCGCGAGCAGGCTGCGTGTGCACATGCCCTGCGGGAAGGCGCGCGGATCGAGGTCGAGCGCACACCCTGCGGCGAGCAGCGTCTCCGCGCGCGGCCCGCTGACGGTCAGCGCCGCATGACGGTCGCTGACGCAGGCGAGCGCATGGGGCAGATCCGCGAGCGCCGCGGCGATGTCGCGGGCAGTCCCGTCCTCGGTCCCCGGGGGCGCCAGCAGAAGCCATTCGTCGGGTCCGAGCCACAGCGCGGCGCGCGCATCGTCCGCCGCGGCGCGGCAGGGCGTCATGGGCAGCGTGGCACCGAACGCGTCGCCCGCGCGCGCGGCTGCCTCGGCGTCGCCGCGGAACACGAAGCGTGCCTGAGGCGGCAGCGCCGCCACGCGCAGACGGTCCGGCCAGACGATGGGCGCGCGGCCCTCGAGCGCGTCAGCCATCGAGGCTTCTCCCTTCGGGATCATGGAATACCGGGCCGGTCACGGCGACGGGCACGGCGCCGCCGGGCATCGGCGCGAACAGCGTCTGGCCGTGGCGGGCGCGTCCGTCCGCGACCAGCGCAAGCGCGATCGAGCGGCCGAGCGTCGCGCTCCAGTAGGACGAGGTCACATGTCCGAGGGCGGGTGTGCCCGGTGGCGGGTCGCGCATGGCGACGATCTGCGCGCCTTCATCCAGCACGTGTCCTGGATCCGCGGAGAGCAGTCCGACCAGTTGCTTGCGCCCGGGCGCCGCTATGTCCGGACGGCTCAGCGATCGCTTGCCGACGAAGTCGCGCTTGCCCTTGCCGATCGCCCAGCCCAGGCCGAGATCGTCGGGAACGACCGTGCCGTCGGTTTCCTGCCCGACGATGATGTAGCCCTTCTCGGCGCGCAGGACGTGCATCGTCTCGGTGCCGTAGGCGACGGCGTCGTGGCGGCGGGCCTGTTCCCAGATCGCTTCCCAGACGGCGCGGCCCTGGCCGGCGGGGACATTGACCTCGAATCCGAGTTCGCCGGTGAAGCTGACGCGGAACAGTCGCGCCGGAACTCCGGCGACCCGGCCTTCGCGGACCGCCATATGCGCGAACGCGTCGCGCGAGAGGTCGATGCCCTCGGTCAGCGGCGCCAGGATCTCGCGCGCCTTCGGGCCCTGGACCGCGATCACCGCCCATTGCTCGGTGGTCGAGGTCAGCCAGATTTGGAGGTCGGGCCATTCCGTCTGGACGTAGTCCTCCATCATGGAGAGCACGCGCGCGGCGCCGCCGGTCGTGGTCGTGACGTGGAAGCGATCGGGCGCAAGCCGACCGATCACGCCGTCATCGATCACGAAGCCGGCCTCGTTCAGGAGGATGCCATAGCGGCAGCGCCCGGGTTCGAGCTTCTTCCAGCTGTTGACGTAGAGGCGCTCGAGGAACTCGGCCGCGTCGCGGCCGACCACCTCGATCTTGCCGAGCGTCGATGCGTCGAAGATCCCGGCGCGCGCGCGCACCGCGGCGCATTCGCGACGCACGGCGGCATGCATGTCCTCGCCGGGGCGCGGAAAGTGATGCGCGCGCTTCCACTGGCCGACATCCTCGAAGATGGCGCCCTGGGCCACCGCCCAGCCATGGATCGGCGTGGTGCGCACGGGGTCGAAGAGTTCGCCGCGCGACGTCCCGGCGAAGGCGCCGAAGGTCACCGGCGTATAGGGCTGGCGGAAGCTGGTGAGCCCCACCTCGGGGATCGCCCGTCCGCTTGCCGCGGCGACGATCGCGAGCGCGTTGATGTTCGAGGTCTTGCCCTGGTCGGTCGCCATGCCGTTGGTGGTGTAGCGCTTGACGTGCTCGATCGAGCGGAACCCCTCGCGCAGGGCGAGCGTCAGGTCCTTCGCGGTCACGTCGTTCTGGAAATCGACGAAGGCGCGCGCGCGCGGCCGGTCATGCGGCAAGGCGCCGGCGAAGCCGCCCTCGCGCACCGGGTCGTCCTCGACGCGCGTCGCCGGTCCTAGAGCGGCCTGCAGCCCGAATTCGCCCGCGCAGGCGCCGACGGAGCGGCAGGCCTGCGGCGTGGCGCCGGGGACGAAGGCCTGCAGGTCGGCGCGAAAGGCGAGCTTGCCGCGCGCCTGCGAATGCAGATGGACCGAGGGGGTCCAGCCGCCGGACATGAGCAGCGTGTCGCAACTCACGACATCGACGCCGCGCACGCCGCCATCGGCGCCGATCGTGCCGACATGCGCCTCGTGGACGCGCAGACGGCCGCGGGTGCCGACGACGGTGGCGGACATGCGGACCGGCAGGCCGGCCGCCATCGCGCGGCGCGGCAATTCGCCATCGGCAGCGGGGCGCGGATCGACGATCAGCGCGATCTCCATGCCGGCCGCGGCGAGGTCCAGCGCCGCACCATAGGCGTCGTCATGCGCGGCGAGGACGAGGGCGCGGCAACCCGGCTTCACGCCGTAGCGCGCCAGATAGGTGCGCGCGGAATCCGCAAGCATGATCCCCGGCCGGTCGTTCTCCGGGAAGACGAGCGGGCGCTCGATCGCACCGGTGGCGAGCACGACCTCCCGCGCGCGGACCTGCCAGAGGCGCTCGCGCGGCAGGTTGGGATCGGGGACGGCGAGATGGTCCGTCACGCGCTCCGCCAGGGCCACGAAGTTCTGCGCGAAATAACCGAAGGCCGTCGTGCGCGGCAGGATCGTGACGCGCGGTTCGGCGGCCAGTTCCGCCAGCGCCGCGGCCAGCCAGTCCTGCGCGCAAAGCCCGTCGATGCGCGCGCGCGTCTCCGCGAGCAGGCTGCCGCCAGGTTCGGCCTGCTCGTCGCAGAGAATGACGCGATCGCCGCGCGCGGCCGCCGCGCGCGCCGCGGCGATGCCTGCGGGACCGGCGCCGACGACCAGCGTCTCGCAATGGGCATAGCGCTGCGTGTAGCGATCGGGATCGGCGCCGCGCGGCGCGCGGCCAAGCCCCGCCGCGGCGCGGATGCGTGGCTCGTAGAGCTTCGCCCACCAGCCTGCGGGCTGCATGAAGGTCTTGTAGTAGAAGCCGGCGGGGATCAGCGGCGCGGCGAAATCCGCGAGCGCGGCGATGTCGAAGCGCAGCGACGGGGTGCGGTTCTGGCTCTCGGCGACGAGGCCGTCATGGATCTCGACCTGCGTCGCCCGCAGGTTCGGCGCGTAGCGTCCCGGGCCGCGATCGATGCCCACCAGCGCGTTCGGTTCCTCGGCGCCTGCGGCGAGGATCCCGCGCGGCCGGTGATACTTGAAGGAGCGTCCGGCGAGGTGGACGCCGTTGGCGAGCAACGCCGAGGCCAGCGTGTCGCCGGCGCACCCGGTGAAGGCGCGGCCGTCGAAGCGGAAGGACAGGGGGCGTGCGCGATCGATGCGGCCGCCGGTGGTGGTGCGGAACGCGCCGGTCATGGCGTGTCCAGCCCCGGAATCGTCGCGAGGTCCGGACGCGCTTCGCCAGCCCGATAGGTGACGACGATGCGGTCGCTCACGGTATGGCGGATGGCGTTGAAGAAGCGACCGCAGCCATGTTCGTGGCGCCAGCGCTCGGCATGCCAGCCCTTGGGATTGCTGCGCATGTAGAGGAACTCGGCCCAGGCCGCGTCGTCGAGCGTGGCGGGATCGGCCGGGCGCGCGACATGCGCCTCGCCGCCGTAGCGGAATTCGATCTCGGGGCGCGCGCCGCAATGAGGGCACGTGATCAGCAGCATGGTGGCCTCAATGCGCGACGGCCGCCGCGGCGGCCTCGTCGATCAGCCGACCGGTCCGGAACCGGTCGAGGGAGAAGGGGGCGGCGATCGGATGCGGGTCGTCGCGTGCGATCGTCGCCGCGAAGACATGACCCGAGCCCGGCGTCGCCTTGAAGCCGCCGGTGCCCCAGCCGCAATTGACGTAGAGGCCGGGAACCGGGGTCTTGCCGATGATGGGCGAGCGGTCGGGCGTGACGTCGACGATCCCCGCCCCAGTTGCGCAGCATCCGCACGCGACGAAAATCGGGGAAGAGCTCGCAGATCGCGTCGAGCGTATGCGTCGTCACGTGCAGAGCGCCGGTCTGGCTGTAGGACGTGTAGACATCGGTGCCCGCGCCGATCACGAGCTCGCCCTTGTCCGACTGGGAGATATAGGCGTGGATCGTGTTCGACATCACGACGCAGGGCATCGCGGGCTTGATCGGCTCCGAGACCAGGGCCTGCAGCGGATAGCTCTCGAGCGGCATGCGTACGCCCGCCATCGCCATCACGACGCTGGTATGACCCGCGGCGACGACGCCCAGCTTCGGCGTGGCGATGAAGCCGCGCGTCGTCTCGATCCCGGTGATCGCGCCCGCCGCGCCGCGCCGGATCCCGGTGACCTCGCAATTCTGGATGATGTCGACGCCGAGCCGATCGGCGCCGCGCGCGTAGCCCCAGGCGACCGCGTCATGTCGGGCCGTGCCGCCGCGCCGCTGCAGCGCCGCGCCGAGGATCGGATAGCGCATGCCCGGCGCGATGTTCAGCGGCGGGCAGAATTCCTTGGCCTGCTCCGCCGTCAGCCATTCGTTGTCGATCCCGGCCAGCCGGTTGGCGTGGACATGGCGCTTGAACACCTGGACGTCGTGGATCGTGTGCGCGAGCATCATCACGCCGCGCGGCGAGTACATGACGTTGTAGTTCAGCTCCTGCGACAGCGTCTCCCAGAGCTTCACCGCGTGCTCGTAGATCGCCTCGCTCTCCTCCCACAGGTAGTTGGAGCGGATGATCGTGGTGTTGCGGCCGGTGTTGCCGCCGCCGAGCCAGCCCTTCTCGACCACCGCGATGTTTCGCATCCCGTGTTCGCGCGCAAGATAATAGGCGGTGGCGAGGCCATGGCCGCCGGCACCGAGGATGATCGCGTCGTAGGCGGGTTTCGGATCGGGCGACCGCCACTGCGCGGGCCAGTCCGCGTGGCCGCGCAGCGCCTGCCGCGCGAGGGAGAGAAGCGAGAATTTCATGGCCCGCAGATTGGCGCGCGCCGCGCCACGCGGCAAGCGCGCGCCGATGCGCTGGGCGGCTCAGGCCGGTCCGCGCGGCGCGAAGACGACGCGCGCCGATGCGCCTTGGCCGGGTTCGAGGACGAGCAGGCCGGAGTCGTCGCGCCCGGTTGCGACCAGGTTGACGGCATCCGTGGCGTTGCTCACCGGCTCGGCGCAGAAATACGATTCGCCGGTCGGCGTATAGACCACGAAGAAGCCCATCGGCCCCTCCGCCGTCATGGCGAGCGCCGTCCCGGTCTCGGGCCAGACGATCTCCGCGCGCCCGTCCCATCCCGTGAAGCAATTGTCGAGCGGCACCGCATCGACGGCGAGTCCGGCGCGCGGATCGCGCGGCGCCTCCGGCGCGACGAGGCGTGTGGGAAGGATCGCGGCATCGGTCTCCCAGAGCCCGGTGACAGCGGCGTGCAGGCGGCAGCGTGGCGTGCGCGGGAAATAGGGGTGCAG
>CAIOSQ010000468.1 GCA_903860935.1 uncultured Rhodospirillales bacterium
CGCGTGGCCCTGCGTATGGCGCAGGCCACGCTTGAGATATCCCATCGCCGCCAGGACGAGGGTGCTCTTGCCCGAGCCGCTCTCGCCGACGATGCCGACGGTCTCGCCGCGCCGGACCGCAAGGTCGATGTCGCGCAGTACAGGAAGCACGTCACCGGAGCGGGCGACGAGGCCGATCTCCAGTCCGCCGATGTCGAGGACGAGGTCGTCGGTCATGCGGTTCAATGGGCCGAGGCCGCGGCGCGATCGACGCCGAGCGTCTTTGCGAGGGCATCCGCGGCGAGGTTGATACCGATGATCAGCGAACTCAGCGCCAGGACGGGTGCGAACCCGGCCCATGGCGCGATCGCCATGAAGCTGCGCGCATCGGCGATCATCAATCCCCAGTCCGGCGTCGGCGGCGAGACGCCGAAGCCGAGGAAGGACAGGGACGAGAAGGCCAGCAGCATCCAGGACCAGCGCATGGCGCCCTCGACCAGCAGGGCATCGAGGACGTTGGGGAGCAGTTCGCGTCGGATGATCGAAAATCGCCCGTGGCCACGTGCGCGCGCGGCGAGGACGAAGTCGCGCGCGACGACGCCATGCGTCGCGGCGCGCGCGATCCGGATCACGGGGATGCCGTAGAAGAAGGCGAGGACCGGAACCAGGACGCCGATACCCGCGCCGAATGTCACGATCATCAGGAGCATCTTGAGGATCCAGGGCAGCGACAGGAACGCGTCGACGATCCGCATCACGACATCGTCGAGGCGCCCGCCGACGAGACCCAGATGGATGCCGAGCATTCCCCCCCAGGCGACCGCGACAGGAGTGGCAATCAGCGTCACCAGCATCGCCTGACGCCCGCCCATGATCGTGCGCGTGAGCACGTCGCGACCGAGTTGGTCTGTGCCCAGCCAATGCGCCGCGTTCGGCGGATCGAGGATCATGGCGGCGCTCACCGCCTTGAAGTCGTAGGGCGCGATCCACGGGCTGACGAGCGCCAGGACGACATGTGCCGCGACCAGAGCGACGCCGATCGCCCCCGACGGGCGCGCGATCATGCCGCGCAGCGTGGCGCCCAGCCTGCCGGTCATACTCATCGTGCCCGGCTCCGCAGCGTCCGGAAGCGCGGATTGAGCAGCATGCCGAGCATGTCGGCGGCGAGATTCACGCCGACATAGACGGCGGCGAGGATGAGCGCGATGGCCTGGACGACCGGCAGGTCGCGATCGGAGATCGAATCGATCATGTAGTTGCCGAGGCCGGGATAGTTGAAGACCTTCTCGACGACGACCACGCCGCCGAGCAGCCACGCGATGGTGAGCGCGATCACGTTGATCGCCGGCAGCAGCGCGTTGGGAAGGACATGGCGCAGCACCAGGCGCCGGTAGGGCACGCCCTTGAGGATCGCCATCTGCACGTAGTCGCTCGCCAGCACCTCGATGACGCTGGAGCGGACCGTGCGCAGGATATGCGCGGTCATGACCATCGTGAGCACCACCATCGGCAGGACGATGCCCGGGAAGAAGGCCGAGGCAGGCGAACTCGCCGAGGCCGTCACGATGCCCGGCACCCAGCCGAGCCAGATGCTGAAGACGAAGATGAGCACGGTCGCGGAGACGAATTCGGGAATCGTCATCGCGAAGATCGTCGCCGTGGAGATCGCGATGTCCGCGGCGCCGTCGCGCCGCAGCCCGGTCAGGATTCCCAGGCCGATCGCGAGCGGCACGCCCAGCGCCAGCGAACAGGCGGCGAGCAGCAACGTGTTCTTCAGCCGGTCGCCGACCAGGGTGGAGATCGGCTTGCCGTTATGGGCCGACACGCCGAGATCGCCACGCACCGCGCCGGCGGCCCATTCGAGATAGCGCGGCAGTGCGGGGCGGTCGATGCCGAGTTCGCGCCGGCAATTGTCGAGGCGCTGGCCCGAGGCGTCGCGCTGCAGGATCGCGGTGCAGGCATCGCCCGGGAGTGCCTCGACGGCCGCGAAGATCATCGCCGAGACGAGCGCCACCGTGAGCAGGCCGAGCGCGAGGCGGCGCAGGATCAGACGAAGCATCGAGGGTACGGGAGCGAGAGGATCCGGGGCGCCGCGACCGCTCGCGGCGCCCCGGAAGGCTGGGTCAGTCGGTGACCCGGACGAGGTGCCAGCGGATCGTGAAGGTCTCGACGGCGTCGAGATCCTGGACCCGCGTGGTCGAGCCGACATTGTCGGTCACGTGATACGCGACGAGCGTGGCGCCATGCTCCCAGAGATAGTCCTGGGCCTGGACGTAGAGCGCCTTGCGCTTGTCGAAGTCGAGCTCGCGCCGCGCGGCGTCGAGCAGCGCGTCGAACTTCGGATCGTTGAAGAAGGATTCGTTCCAGGTGGCGCCGCCGCGATAGATCTCGTTGAGCGCCGAATCCGCCGGGCGGTCGTTCCAGCGGGTCATGACGACATCACGCTTGCGCCAGACTTGGTTCCAGTAACCGTCGGTCGGCACCTGGGTGATCTTGACCCGTATGCCGGCTTCCGCCACCTGCTGCTGGTAGGCCTCGGCGATCGTCGGCCAGACGGCCTCGACCGTGCTGGTCAGCACCTCGATGTCGATGCCGTTGGGAAAGCCCGCCTGGGCCAGCAGGGCCTTCGCGCCCGCGACGTCGCGCGGGCAGGATTGCTGGGTCGCGCGGTACTGGTCCTGCGGACCGACCGGCGTGTCGCATCCGACCACGCCGCCATCGGCGCCCGCGGCGAGCGCCAGCATCGCGGGACGATCCACCGCCATGCGCAGCGCCTTGCGGACCCGCGCGTCGTCGAAGGGCTTGGAATCGGACTTGAAGACGATGCCGCGCCAATTGCCCGTGTCGATGCGCTGCACCTTGTGGCGGTTGCTGCGCTCAAGCAGCGTGCGCTGCTGCCGGGTCATGCCGGGCAGGATGTCGATCTGGCCACCGAGCAGCGCCTGCACCCGCGCCTGCGCGTCGGAGATGCCGATGACCTCGATGCGCGCCACCTTGGGGGCGCCTTCGAAATAGGCGTCGTTGGCGACCAGGACGCTGGTGCCGCGCGGGTCGAAGCGCTCGAGCTTGAACGGCCCGGTGCCGATGCCCGTGGTCTTGATCGTGTCGCCGGAATCCTTCGGGATGATCATCAGCCGGTAGTCGGTCAACTGCAGCGGCAGGTCGGCGAAGGGCTGGCCCAGCTTCATGCGCACCGTCGTCGCGTCGACGGCGTCGATCTCGGTGATCATCGCGATCAACGGACGCACCGGCGAGTCCGTCTTCGGATCCTGGATGCGGCGCAGCGTGTAAACCACGTCGTCGGCGGTCAGCGCCTTGCCGTCGTGGAATTTGACGTTCGCGCGCAGCTTGAACGTCCACTCGGTGGCCGTGGCGTTCGCGCTCCAGCTTGCCGCCAGATCGGGCGCTGGCTTGCCGTCGAGGCCGGGCCGGACGAGCCGGCTCATCAGCTTGTCCGTGACCTGGAAGACGCGGCCACGTGACGATGGATCGAGGCTCGACGCGTCGCCGAAGCCGATCTCGTGGGAGATGCGCAGCGTACCTTTCGGTTGCGCATGCGCGATGCTGGTCGCCGACAGGGCGGCGATCGCAAGGGTGCAGAGCAGTTTTTTCATGGGTTCCGGATCCTCCCCGATGGCGATGGCAGGCCGCCGCTGGCCCACGCAATCATTTGTGACGCTAGGGTGCGGCTCGTCCCCCGAGGTGACAAACCACAATTCATAACCTTATGGATGAAGCCGGATGAAGTCATCCGGGCGCCGGCGGCTGGCCGATGCGGGTCCAGGGATATGTCACCGCGTAGGCGGCCGCTTCGCGGCGCAGCCAGTCGCAGACCGCCGCGATCTCCGGCTTCCGGCGGGCGCCTGGCCGCGTGAGGACGTAGTAGCAGCGGGTCGGCGCGAGCATCGTCGCGAATGGCTTCAGCAGCCGTCCGGCATCGACCTCGTCCTGGATGAAGGGAAAGGTGCCGAGGGTGACGCCCTGGCCCGCCAGCGCCGCCTGGATCGCGATGTTGGAATCCTCGATGATCGTCTCCTCGGACGCGCGGGTCGCGGGCGCGCCTGCGCTCGCCAGCCATGCGTTCCATTCCGAACGGTCGTGCTGGTGCAGGACGGGAAAACGAACGAGGTCGCCCGGCGCGGCGATCCCGCCGCGTGAAGCCGCGAGGGCCGGGGCGAGGACCGGGGCGTAGCGGATCTGAATCAGCGGTTCGGCCTCCAGCCCTGGCCAGTCCCCGTGGCCCCAGTCGACCACGATAGAAGCCGGCATGTCGGCGGCGCCGGTGATGCGGTGGCCGCGGCGCAGCGCCAGCGCGATCCGCGGCAGATCGGCGTGGAATCGCGTCAGACGCGGCGTCAGCCAGCGCGATCCGAAGATCGCACCGACCGCCATCGAGACCACGAAGGGATCTGTCGCGATGTGATAGTCGATCTCGCGTGCGATCGCGTCGAAGGATTGGCGTACCACGCGGCCCAGCGACAGGCCGAGATCGGTGAGCACGACCTGGCGGGTCTTGCGCACGAAGAGCAGACACCGCCAGTTGCGTTCCAGCATGCGGATCTGGTTGCTCACCGTGGTCGCGCTGACGCCGAGTTCCTGTGCCGCGTCCTTGAAACTGCCAAGCCGCGCGGCGGCCTCGAAGCAGCGCAGCGCGTTGAGCGGCAGACGTTTGCGCGACGAGATCGAACGCATCCTGGCCCCGGCGATGGATGAAGACCATTTGATCTATAGGTGGACGATTCATCGCTTGTCGATGGTGCCGCGCTGCCGCAGCCTCATGGGGCAATGCCGAGATCCTTTTTGCCCCCCGATCATGCGCCGGACCGGCCGAGCCGCACGCTTGCGACGGCGTCGGATGCACGGCTGCTGGCAAGGCGCCGTCAACCCCGTCTGATCTTCGATTTCATCGATGGTGCCGCCGGTACCGAGGCGGCCCTGTGGCGCAACACGGCGGATCTGCGCGCCTTGCGACTGTTGCCGCGCGTGCTTGCGGATGTCGCGACGATCGACTGCGCGACCCGGGTTTTCGGCCGCCCGATGGGGGCGCCTTACGGCATCGCCCCGATGGGGATGTGCGACCTCGCCTGGCCGGGCACCGATCTGGCCTTCGCGGCGGAGGCAAGGCGGCGTGGGATCCCGGTCTGCGTGTCGACCGCGAGTTCGACGTCGCTCGAGCGCATGCATGACGCCAGCGGCGGCAATGCCTGGTTCCAACTCTACGTCACCGGCTCGGTCGAGGTGGCCAACGGGTTCGTGGACCGGGCCGCGGCTGCCGGCTACGAGGTGCTGCTGCTGACGGTCGACGTCCCGCGGCTGGGCAAGCGGCCGCGTGACCTGCGCAACGGTTTCCAGACGCCGTTCCGCATCCGGCCGCGGCAATTCCTCGATTTCGCGCTGCATCCGCGCTGGTCGCTCGGCACGCTGCGCGCCGGTCGCCCGCGCATGGCCAATTACGACGCCGATCCCAACGCCAAGGGCTATGACCGCAACGCGCCGCGCACCGGCGCGACCTGGGAATTCCTGGACCGCCTGCGGGCGCGCTGGAAGGGGCGCCTGGTCGTGAAGGGGGTGTTGTCGCCCGCCGATGCTGTTCGTATCCGCGATGCCGGCGCCGATGCGGTCTACGTCTCCAACCACGGGGCGCGCCAGCTCGACAGCGCGCCGTCGTCCATCTCGATGCTGCCCGCGATACGCGCGGCGGTCGGCCCGGATTATCCGCTGCTGATGGATGGCGGCGTGCGCAGCGGCGAGGACATCGTCAAGGCGCTTGCGGCGGGGGCGGATTTCGCGCTGCTGGGGCGCCCGTTCATGTACGCGATGGGCGCCGATGGCGCGCGCGGCCTCGCGCGGTTCATGGATGGGCTGGCCGAGGAGATCGCGATCGCGCTCGCCCAGGTTGGATTGCGCCGCGTCGCGGACATCACGCCGGAGATCCTGGTTCGCGACCCGGCCTAGCGTCCGCCCGATCCCTGGCGGCGGTTCACAGGCCGGCGATCACATGGCCGGCGGCGAGAAGGCGCTCGCGCAGCACCGCGATATGATCGGGGCCGACCTCGCAGCAACCGCCGACGATCGTGGCGCCGGCCTCGACCCAGCCGAGGGCGAAGGCGGCATAGGCCGCGGGATCGAGGTCCTCGCGGGTCTTCAACTGGTCCTTGGTCTTTCCGGGCAGGAAGGTCTTCGGGATCGCCGTGAACCCGTTGGCATAGCCGCCGGTGGGCAAGCCGGTCGCCACGAGGTCCGGCATCGCCGCCGTGATCGTCTCGGGCGGGCAGCAATTGGCGAGGACCGCGCCCACGCCCAACCCCTCCAGGGCCTCCCGGCCGGCGGCGATGGTCTCGCCCGAGCGCAGCCGCGGCGCCTCGTCGTCGAGCGACCAGCCGATCCAGACCGGTTTGCCGAATTCGGTCATGGCGGCGGCGGCGGCGCGCGCCTCCTCGGCGGTCGACATCGTCTCGCAGAGGAAGAGATCCACATACGGCGCCTGCAACTCGCCGAGGCGGCGATACTCGTCGCGATTGGTCGCGAAGCCGCGCACCCGGTCGGGACGATAGGTCCCGTTGAGCGGCGGGATGCAGCCGGCGATCGCGACATCCGCACCCGCCGCGCCGGCACGATCGCGCGCGTCCATTGCCAGGGTGCAGGCGAGGCGTTGCAACTCGGGGACGCGGTCCTCGGCCATCACCATCGCCATGCGGGTGAAACTGGCCGAGTAGGCGTTGGTCGTCACGACCTTCGCTCCGGCGCGGATGTAGTCGAGATGGACCTCGCGCACGAGGTCGGGCTCGGAGATCAGGTATTCCGCCGACCAATGGCGCGGCGCCTTGTTGGTCGAGCGTTTCAGCAATTCGAGGCTCGTGCCGCCGTCGAGCAGGACTATGCGTGCCAAGAGCCGTCCCCCATGTCGCGCGCCGACGCTATCAGGCCGGCAGGGCGTCGATGATCGCGATGCTGCCAAGGGCCCGGCAAACGAAATTTCCCCCGCCGACGCATGAAGCAGGTTGCGGTCATCGGGGCCCGGCGCGCCAGGTTTTCCGCGAGCGGGGCAGGACAGGGTTCAGCCGACCATCTCGCCGCGGAAGGCCCAGCGCGTCATCCGGCGCTCGACCATGGCGCAGACCGCGTACATGAGGATGCCCATGATGGCGATCGCGAACAGCCCGGCGAAGGTCGTCGGGGCGTCGTTGCGCGCGCCGGCGGAGAGCATCAGGAAGCCGATGCCACGATTGCCGCCGACGGTCTCCGAAATGACCGAGCCGATGAAGGCGAGGGTGATCGCGATCTTCAGCGACCCGAAGAGATAGGGCATGGCGCGCGGGATGCCGACCTTGGTCAGGATCTCGTAGCGTGTCGCGCCGAGCGAGCGCATGACGTCGCGCATCTCCGGTTCGATCGTCGCGAGGCCGGTCGCGACGTTGACGACGATCGGGAAGAAGGAAATCACGAAGGCGGTGATCACCGCGGGGGTCGCACCGACGCCGAGCCAGATCATCAGGATCGGCACGATCGCGACCTTGGGGATCGCGTTGAAGGCGATCAGCAGCGGGTAGAGCCCGGCATAGACGAAGGGCGAGGCGCCCACGGCAAGGCCGAGGACAAGGCCACCGACGATCGCCAGCAGAAACCCGAGCATCGTCGTCCACAGCGTCTCCAGGCAGAAGCGCAGCAGGATGTCGAAGCGCTCTATCGCGACGATCATGACCTTCGACGGGCGCGGCAGGATGATCTCCTGGATCCGGAAGCCCACGCAGGCGAGTTCCCAGGCGACCAGGAATACCGCCATGACGAGCCATGGCATCGCGGTCTGGAGGGCACGGCTCTGGCTGTCGGTCATCAGGCATATTCCTGATGGATGCGGTCGCGGAGTTCGTGGACGATGTCCACGAAGGCGGGGTCGAAGGTGCTGGCGAGCGTGCGCGGGCGCGGCAGGTCGATGGCGCGCTTGAGCACGACCCGGCCGGGCCGACGGCTCATCACGTAGATGGTGTCGGCGAGATAGACCGCCTCGCGCAGGTCATGGGTCACCAGCACGGCGGTGAATTTGCGCTCGAGCCAGAGCGCCTGCATGACACCCCAGAGTTCCTCGCGCGTGAACGCGTCGAGCGCGCCGAAAGGCTCGTCGAGCATCATGATCTCGGGTTCGTGGATCAGCGCACGGCAGAGATTGGAGCGCTGCTGCATGCCGCCGGAGAGTTGCCAGGGATATTTCTCGGCGAAGTCGCCGAGCCCGACCGAGGCCAGGAGCGCCTTCGCCTTGGCCGCGTACTCGGCCTTGCGGGCGCGGAACTGGCGCTTGTGCGGCTCCACCACCTCGAGCGGCAGAAGTACGTTGTCGAGCGTCGTGCGCCAGGGCATCAGCGTCGGGTTCTGGAACGCCATGCCGACGCCCTTGATCGGGCGCACGACCGTTTCCCCGTGGACGATCACCTCGCCCGACGTCGCCGGCAGGAGGCCGGTGACGAGCTTCATCAGCGTGGACTTGCCGCAGCCCGACGGGCCGACCACCGCGATGAACTCGCCCTTGCGGATCGACATCGTGGCGTCGGCGAGCGCGAGCGTCGCGCCGTCACCTCGCCCATAGGCGAGGCTGACGGCGCGCAGTTCGACGAGCGGATCGGGGGCTGCGGCGGTGGTCGTCACGGCGCGATCATGCGCTCTGCCTTGGGGGGCAGGAACTTCGACGTGAAGACCTTGTCGGGCTCGGGCGCGCTGGGCAGGCCGAAGGCGTCCGCGACGTCCTTGACCGACCGCGCGAAACGCGCGGGATCGACATCGCCCATGCCGTTCGCCTTGACCCAGGGCGTCAGCACGTTCATGCGCAGCGACATCGCAAGGCGTTCGGTCTCGAGCGCCTCGTTGATCAGCGGATCGCGTTTTTTCGCGGCGGCGATGCCGACCGCTGGGGTGGCCGTCACTTCGCGCCATGCCTTGATCGTGGCCCGGATGAAGCCGGTCACCGCGGCGGGATTGGCGGCGGCGAATTCCGGCGAGACGATCACGCCGTTGCCGTAGACGTCCATGCCGGCGTCGGAATAGGTCATCGCGACAATGTCGTCGATGGCGACATTGCGCGCCTTCAGGTCGAGGATCGACGAGAAGTAGTGGCCGGAGATGAAATCGACCGAGCCCTGCACCAGGCTCTGCTCGCGCAACTGCGGCGTCAGGTTCACCGACTCGACCTTCGTGCGATCGATGCCGGTCTTCTTGGCGAAGGCCGGGAAGAGGCGGAACGAGGCGTCGAAGACCGGCGCGCCGAGCTTTTTGCCCTCGAGATCCTTCGGCGTCTTGATGCCGCTTTTCTTCAGCGCGTAGACGCCGAAGGGCGGGAAGTCGTAGGCGATGAAGACGCAGAGGATTTCCTTGCCGGCGTTCTTCGCGTTGTACTCGATCAGCGAGTTCACGTCCGCGAAGCCGATCTGGTAGGCGCCGGTGGCGACGCGCTGCATCGCGCCGGCCGACCCCTGGCCCGGATCC